>JADGFE010000027.1 GCA_016744085.1 Kiritimatiellales bacterium
AGAGGCTCAGTCCAACAAAATTTTATCCTCCTGCTTTTTATCTTCTGCGATGAGCTTTGGAGTTTAGGGGAAGCAGGAGGGATAAAATCCTAATCGTTCTGCGCAACAAAGGCGGATAGTATGATCACAATACTCACCTGTATATAGTTAAATACAGGTATCTTGCAGCAGGAGGATTTTAATTTATTTTATCTTTTCTAAAAGAACTGATGCCTGCCTGCGCTTTGATGCGAGAGCGGTTAACCTGGGAGCGCGATGAACCAGATATAAACTAAAGACGACTATTCGCCTTCGTACTTCAGGCCCCATTGTTCGCGGAGAGTGTCCATCGTCTGCATAATGGCACCCTTATGCGATTCTCGACACCGGCCCAGCGCCCCGGATGAGCCGGTGCCAGAAGGTAACGACGGTTCTGAACGATCCGTTTCTGGCGTTCCGCGCGGAGCCCGTCTTTTTCCAATCAGGATTTACAGTCTTCATCCATCCTATGGGAACAGAAGAGTGGCTTTTTAGCTAAAATTAAAACTGTTTGAGTTCAGGTAGTTGGAGGATTTCAGAAAATAACTCTGAGCTTACTGTTCCCCGCCCAAATAAGAAGGTCGATATCAGCATGCAGGTGTGCATACTGTTCGTTCTTGCCCAGTGGCCCAACTAAAAGAAAGAGAAACCATGAATACAACTAACGACTCCGCATTCGGCTTAATGGAATTTAACTATGGCTGGTGCAAGCGGGACGAGATTACCTTTTTCGGGAAGCCGATGGATGTCGAAATTCTGGCCGAGGCCGAGATTGGGCAACCTATTTCGGATATCCAGCGAACGTTCTATACCTCCTTTTGCAAAAAAATCGATGCCCTCTCAGCCACCGCGCTGGAACAGCTAACCGAATATTATATTGAAAACCTGCCCGCCATCGGGGTGCAAGTAGAGGATCCCACCGAGCTGCCGGAAGAAGAGGAGCTTACCCATGCGGACCTGATCAGGATGGTCGTGCCTAAAACCATCTTCTTTCCGCAGGATGACATGTATGCCGTTCTTTGCGATTGCATGTGGGAACCGATCAACGGGCTGGCGATCATTATTTCTGCCGATGGCGTAGAAATCGGGATTCAAAGCGAAGTCTTGTAAATCGGGATGACTCCGCTCATGCTTTTTACCGATGGTAGTGCCCATCCCCCTTCCCGCATCGGATACGGGGCTTATTTGGCCGTGACCGATACCAATATCGAATCAGCGGTTCAAACAAAGCGGTTTGAAAATACCAGTTCCTCGCAGCTGGAAGTTGAAACCCTGATCTGGGCACTTCAAACCCTTCAGCCAAAGACCGTAACGGTCTACACCGACTCCCAAAACATTATCGGGTTACCCGAGCGCAGAAGTCGTTTTGAAGAACGAAATTATCGAAACCAAAAA
Source organism: Kiritimatiellales bacterium (assembly GCA_016744085.1). GTDB lineage: Bacteria > Verrucomicrobiota > Kiritimatiellia > Kiritimatiellales > Pontiellaceae > Pontiella. The sequence continues at coordinate 1,414 of JADGFE010000027.1, forward strand.
AATATGCCAGTCAAACATGCTGACCTTTACCGGGAATTTTTCTGTTTAACCGATCAAATCGACTGCACGTTTGTGAAAGTGAAAGGGCACCGGGTTTCCGATCAAAAAACCGATATCGACCATCTCTTTACCCGCGTCGACCGGGCATCCCGGCGGGCGTTGCGGTCGGATACACATTGCATTTAGCGTTCTTCAAGGTATAAATCTCCGCCATGAGAGTCCCAAAACAACTCAAGACGCTGATTGACGATGGCCTCGTGGACGAAGTCCTTCGGCAGTTAATGAGCGGCAAGGAAGCGACCATTTTTATCGTCCGCTGTGGCGACAAAATCCGTTGTGCCAAAGTCTATAAAGACACCTCCAAACGCAGTTTTAAAAAAGCCGTTCAATACCGGGAGGGGCGCCATGTGAAAAACAGCCGCCGTGGACGCGCGATGGCCAAAGGATCCAAATTCGGAAAACAAGAGCAGGAAGAAATCTGGCAGCATGCGGAAGCAGATGCGCTTTTTCTCCTGGCGCAGTCCGGCGTGCGGGTGCCCAAGCCCTACGGATGCTTCGACGGCGTGCTGCTGATGGAACTGGTTACCGATTCCGAGGGCGGCGTGGCCCCGCGCCTGAACGACGTCACCATGACTCCGGAACAGGCACAGAAAGACCATGCGACTGTGATACAGGACATCGTTCGTATGCTCTGTGCAGGAATTGTGCATGGTGATCTGTCGGAATTTAATGTGCTAAATATAGAATCCGGCCCCGTCATTATTGACCTTCCGCAGGCGGTTAATGCCTCCGGCAACAACAACGCCCGGGACATGCTGGTTCGCGATGTCCGAAATATAACCAACTATTACGGCCGCTTTGCCCCCGACCTGCTCAAAACAAAATATGCCCCGGAAATCTGGGCCCATTACGAGGCCGGAACGCTTACCCCCGACATCAAGCTCACCGGACGCTTTAAAGATACCCGGAAAAAAGCCGATGTGAAGGGCGTGTTGGGCGAAGTCGAATTTGCCGCCAAAGAAAATCAGGACCGGCTGCGGCGGCTCCGTGAACGCGAACTGCTGGAAAGGGAGCAGCAGCCCGAGCCGTCCCGAAAACGGAAGAACGGGAAAAACCAGCGACACCGTCGGCGCCGGCATTAACCTAAAAATGGAATTGAACCACTGATGAACTCGGATAAACACAGATCCTGCATGGACTTAAAAAACGAAGAAACCTACTTCGTCAAGAGAATGATCTTTTCTATGCAACCCATTGATAATCCGTGTACATCTGTGTGAATCCGTGGTTCTATTTTCCTATCGAGGATTAACCGATGGCCTCTTTAAAATACCTATCGGGATACGCGCCGGAACTGCAGCAACAGATTCAGTCTTTGCTGGATCAAAACACGCTCGAAGCCTTCCAGCAGAAAAAATGCCCCGTTCAAGCTCCCTTCCACTTTCGTAGCTGTTCAAATAGATGTTCTCGTATTTGATGCTGCGCCAAAACCTAATTTAACTGCTGATCCATATTCTCAATCCGCCCTACACGACAATGCCTCCTGAATCCGCTCCTTTTTTAAAAATCAGGATGTTAGTAATACAAATTCATAGTGCGGTCGGGAACGAGGCCGCCAAGATGGCGGCGATACGTACTGCAGGCTTCCAGCCTGCATGAATGCTGAGTGACAAGAGGACTTAAAAGCATGGAACAATTTGATATCATCATTATCGGATCAGGCGGCGGAACGAAGATTGGGCGTCCGGCGGCTGATTTAGGCTTTAAAGTGGCCCTGATTGAAAAGGAGGCGATGGGCGGCACCTGCCTGAACCGCGGTTGTATTCCTTCCAAAATGGTGATTCATCCAGCGGATCAAATTCACCACATCCGGCATTCCAAAAATATCAATATTGATGCGGACCCAAATGCTCAAATCCAGTTTAAGCAGCTGATCGAACGGGTGACCGAGACGGTTGATGATATTTCCGAAGGTCTCGCTCCTCCCTATGAAGAACATCCCAATATTGAATTGATTCGCGGCGAGGCTGCTTTTACCGGCGACCATTCGGTCGCGGTAAATGGTCGAGAGCTTTCTGCTGAACGTATCTTTATCGCCGTCGGAACCCGCCCGCAGATTCCAAACATTCCCGGACTCGACGGAACGCCCTATATGACCAACCGCGAAGCGCTGCGGAATACAGAGCTGCCGGACCGCATGATTGTGATCGGAGCCGGATATATCGGTTGCGAACTAGGCCATGCCTACAGCACCGCCGGCACCGACGTCCATTTTATTGTCCGTAGCGAGCTGATCCGTCGCGAAGACCACGAAATTAAAGAGGAATTCCGGAAGGTTTTTGCTCAGAACAATACGCTACACGAAGGCTATGTTCCGAAAAAAGTTCAGCACGACGGCGGCCTATTTACCGTAACCCTTTGCCACAAAGACGGATCGGAGAGAATACTGAAAGCTGAGGCGCTGCTGGTTGCGACGGGCGTTGTGCCGAATACGGAGCGTCTTGGAATAGAACATACTGGGATTAATCTGGATGACGATGGCTTCATTCCGGTGGATGGTCAGCTTCAGACCTCCGTGCCCGGCGTCTACGCCATGGGCGATTGCAACGGCAACTATTTCTTCCGCCACACCGTAAACTGGGAAGGCGAGTTCCTGATGCGCGTGTTATTTGAAGGTCCTTCCAATGAAATCATCGACTATGGCACCGTCCCTCATGCGGTTTTTACCTATCCGCAGGTGGCCGGCGTTGGAAAAACCGAGGACGAGCTGATTGCAGACGAAACCGATTATGTTCGCGGCTATACTCGCTATATTCACACGGCCATGGGCATGGCCCGGCAGTCCGACCACGGTTTTGTCAAAATACTGATTGGCCGGAAGGATAAAAAAATCCTCGGAGCACATATCATTGGTGACGAAGCATCCAACATGATTCATATGCTGATTGCGCTGATGTATAAGCAAGGCACACTCGATGATCTGCTCAACATGATCTACATCCACCCTGCCCTGCCCGAAGCCGTCCGCGATGCCGCCCGCGATGCGAGACAACAACTGAAAGGTACTCAATAAGGAGCTGGGAATGGAATTCGTTACGAATAACATCGATCTGACAACCGGCCAGGTGGAGGGCAAAAGGGCTGAGCTGAAGGAATACTTTAACAGGACCTGGTCCCTGTATGAAAAACTCTTTGAGTTACTGGCTTCCGATCAGGCGTTCTATGAATGCGCCCAACCGCTTCGTCATCCGTTGATTTTTTACTTTGGCCACACTGCCACATTCTTCGTCAACAAACTGAACCTTGCCAAACTTCTATCAGACCGCATTAATCCGAAATTTGAATCCTTGTTTGCCATCGGCGTGGATGAAATGAGCTGGGATGACCTGAATGACCATCATTATGACTGGCCAACCGTCGATGAAGTCCGGCATTACCGAAATCAAGTCCGCGATGCCGTAAACGGGCTGATTGATGAACTGGCGTTTTCACTTCCGATCGATTGGAACAGCCCCATGTGGCCTATCGTTATGGGAATCGAACATGAGCGCATTCATCTTGAAACCAGCTCGGTTCTAATTCGTCAGCATAGTCTGGACCTCGTGAGGTCTAGTCCACTTTTCAGTGCATGCCAATCCGCTGGAGAGGCTCCGGAAAATGAAATGATTCCGGTTAAAGGCGGCGCGGTCCAGCTTGGTAAAGACTTTGATCATACGCTCTACGGATGGGATAATGAATATGGATCCGCCGAGTTTGATGTGCCCAACTTCTCCGCCTCAAAATATTTGGTTTCGAATGCAGAATACCTAACTTTCATGAAGGCCGGCGGCTACCGCACGGATGACTGGTGGGATGAAGAGGGACTGGCCTGGCGGAATTATCAAAAGGCCGATAAGCCGGAATTCTGGCGAGGCGAGCCCGGGGCCTACCGCCTGCGGCTGATGACGGAGGAAATTCCACTCCCGATGAACTGGCCCGTCGAAGTCTGCTGTCTCGAAGCGCAGGCCTTCTGCCGCTGGAAATCTGATGACAGTGGGAAAACGATTCGCTTGCCGGATGAGGCTGAATATTGGCGATTGTTGCAGGTAACCGGGCTGGATCAAGAACACCATCAATCTCCTGCATCGGCTAACTGGAATCTGGAACACTTTGCCTCGTCTACTCCGGTTGATCGCTTCCAACATGGAGCGTTCTACGACGTCGTCGGAAACGTCTGGCAGTGGAACGAAACTCCTATTTATGGATTTGACGGCTTTAAGGTGCATCCCCTGTATGATGATTTTAGTGTGCCGACGTTCGACAACCGCCATAATCTTATGAAAGGCGGTTCCTGGATCTCGACCGGAAATGAAATTACAATGTACAGCCGCTATGCTTTTCGGCGCCACTTTTATCAGCATGCTGGATTCCGCTATATCACTTCAAATAAAGAGGTTAAAATGGATTTTGATGTTTACGAAACCGATGAGCTGGTTGCCCAGTATTGTGAGTTTCATTATGGCGACGAATGTTTCAAGACCCCTAACTTTCCAAAGGCCATTGCAGAACTAGCACTAAAGGCGACAGAAGGCCGCGCTCGGGGTCGCGCTCTGGATATCGGCGCCTCTGTAGGCCGGGCGGCATTTGAGCTGGCTGCAGCATTCCGCCACGTGGATGCACTCGACTTTTCCGCCCGCTTTGTGCAGGTGGGAGCGCGCATGCAAAGCAAAGGAAGAATTCGCTACGAACGCGCAGAAGAAGGCGAGCTGGTGACCTTCCAGGAGCGGACGCTCGACGAACTTGGGCTTCCCGGCGATTATGCCCATGTGAATTTCATGCAGCAGGATGCAACCAACATGAAGGCCGAATTCACGGAATACGACCTCGTTGTGGCGGCCAACCTGATTGATCGACTGAATGATCCTGCCCGCTTTCTGCGCGACATTCCGAGCCGGATCAACCCGGGCGGCGTATTGCTGATTGCATCGCCCTACACCTGGCTCGAAGCATTTACCCCGAAAGAAAAGTGGCTGGGCGGATTCAAGCGTGATGGAGAGCCGGTTTCAACGCTGGACGGTTTGCACGCGGAACTGGATAAGTCCTTTGATTTATTGGGCGACCCCGTCAAAGTTCCCTTCATTATCCGCGAAACCGTTCATAAACACCAACATACGCTTTCAGAAGTAACGCTATGGATCAGAAAATAATCTACGATTTTGATCCCGTGATTTCGCGCGCGGGAACCTTTGCCGAAAAATATGACGCTCGCAAAAGCTTCTTCGGCAAAGACGATGTGGAGCCCTTTTGGGTGGCCGACATGGATCTCCCCACTCCGGCTTTTCTGGTCGACCGGCTTCACGAACGCGTGAACCACGCCATGTTCGGCTATACCGAACAGTATGAGGAGCTCTTCCAATCCATTATCTGGTGGATGATGGATCAGCATAACGTTGCTGTGGACCCTGCATGGATATCGTTATCACCATCCGTGGTAACCAGTATTTCATTTGCCATTCAGACCTATACTGAAATCGGCGATACCGTTGCCCTGCTCTCTCCCGTCTATGGACCGTTCTTCACCTGCACCACCCAGAATAAGCGCCGCGTGTCCGACTGCCCGCTTCAGGTTGTAGAGGGCCAGTTTCAAATTGATTATGCGGCCCTGGAAAAACAGCTCGCCGATCCTTCTGTCAAACTGATGCTCCTCTGTAATCCACACAATCCCGGAGGACGGGTCTGGTCGCAGGAAGAGCTGCAACGCTTGGCTGTGCTGTGTAATGAAAATCAGGTCGCCCTTTTCAGCGATGAGATTCATTGTGATATCGTCTATCCGCCTAGCATTCATCAATCCATGCTGAATATCAATGGTGCCCGCCACAATTCTATTATGGCGCACTCCATCGGAAAAACATTCAACTGCAGCGGGCTCCAGGCTTCGTTCACGATTATTCCGGATGAAAGCCTGCGGAACTCCTTTCGGAAAACGGCTGAAGAAGCGCATGCCGGCGACGTAAACCTGCTGGGGAAAACGGCGTTAACACATGCGTTCTCACCTGAAGGGGCAGAATATAAACGGCAACTGACCGCTTACCTTCATGAAAATACCCAGCAGGTTTGCAAACTTCTTCAAAAGCTGGATAAAGTTAAGGTCATGCAACCCGAAGCCACCTTTCTGGTTTGGAGTGATTTTCGGAAGTTTGGTCCCTGGCAGGAGGTTTTTAACACACTGATCCATACGGCCAATGTCGCCCTTTCCGGCGGACGCTTTTTCGGACCGGCAGGAGAAGGCTGGTTCAGAATTAACTGCGGTCACCCGCGTTCAAAACTTATTCCTGCTGTTGAGCGTATTGTTTCAACCTTAGCGGAATGAGAATTACTTATCGTTCCAACCTTGAATTCGGTTTTATATACCAATCAGGAATCTCGCTGAGGGGATTGCAAAGTCCCGGAGGCTTCAGTATAAACCGAACATCTGATTTAGAATAGTACACCCTTAAACGAAGGATCTTATATGCTGAAAATCACATCGAAAACTGTCCGTTTTACACTACTTTCCCTGCTGGCCACCTGTTTTGTGGGCTGCACCTCGGTTCCCATGCCGAAAGGCAGCAGCAAAGGGTATTCCTCTGTCCGATATATTGCACCGAATGCTCCACTTGGTGCAGATGAACTGCCCTCTTTTGTGGATGGAAATCGGATGATTAAGTCAGCAGTTACTGACGCAATGGCCAAGAACGGAATCAAGTTCGTTGATAAAAATTCCGACCTGATTGTCGCCCACTTGATTATTCTTCAGGACAACACCAGCACATCCTACAGTAACCAATACTATGGTTTGCAGGATTTCTCCGAAATTGTGACGATGGCGCACAAAGAAGGTATGAAAAAGGATTTCCCGGAAGCCGTGCAGAAAAGAGCGCTGGTTATCGATTTGATCGATGCAAAAACCTATAAGCTGGTCTATCGGAATTATGCCTTGAGCGGTTCGCTGATAAACCTTCCCGCAGAAGAGCAACAAGCAAGAATCGATAGTCTGGTTGCGGATGCCCTGCAACAGTTTTTCCGATAAGCCAAATCTCATCCCGGCTTAATCAAAAAGCGCGATCCATATGGATCGCGCTTTTTTCATTTGGACATCATCAATGCCATTACTTTCCTTTACGACAAACGGGCTCCAGATAAATATTCCGGTAAGCCACCGTGGTGTAATCTCTCTGTAGATAGATCGGGCCGGGCTCTTCAGGATTCGTGTATATCATCCGGCTTTCACGATCCACCACCCGAGCTTCATACATGCCCCGCATATAAACTCCGCTGTTCCGATCAGGAATTCGATGTGCCGGCGGAAGTCGTCAAACTCCTCTATCGTCCTTAAATTTGCATAAGCTCCGATTACGCTAAAACCGGTCTTAGGCGTGCTGTTCTTCAACAAGCCATTCATCACGGTTGCCATGGATAATGAAAACGGGCAGCGTTGTTTCGCTAAGGTGGTAGATGGACGACATAGCCCGGCCTAAAACCTCGCGACCTTTTTCGCTACCTGCTTCCGATTACGCCTATCTTATTTAGATCAATACCCCATCGATCTGAATTAAAGCGAATGAACCGCACTGCCCGATGCATAAACTCCATGATATCGCGCACCTTATACCGCAAGACGGCAAAAACGGTGTAGACTTTATCAGTATAAGGATCGAAAAAGGGTTGCTTCATTTTTCGGTATCTGGATTTCCAACCGCCGCTTCATTCAGATTCTCGGGTTTAAAGACGTCCATAATCAAAGCAACTCCTTCGACTCGTTGGTAAATAACATCGCGCTCCTCTTCAACAACAAAGACGCCGGATACCATGGCAAAAACCAATTCTATTCATGACCTCACTTTCCATTTCATACTGATGCAGGTCCTCTGGCAGGTTCGTAACGATTGTAAATGAGACAACGGCTCTTCACTGTCCTCTAATCAAGTAACGATATGCTGATGCAATTGGGAAAATAAACCGCTACATTGCCTTCTTTAAACAGGAAGGTATTTATGCTGAAGACATGGTTTGAGAATCTTTTTATTTCGATGGGAACACCGGCGGAACTGGCAGATGAAATTGCTGTTGTGACGATGATTGTCCTTATTTTTTCGGGCGCCTATTTGATTTACTGGATTCTCCGTAATTATTTGCTAAAGCTGATTCATAAAGTCACGGTTAAGACCACCAACAAGTGGGATGATGCTTTAATGGATGCTGGCACCTTTCACCGAGTTCTGCGGCTTATTCCATTAACGTTTATTCTAATTTGCATTGAACGCCTGGCTCCTGGCCAATTGGTCCTGATCAAAAGAATAATATTCGCAATCATTATTTTGGTGGGCACCCGCGCAATAGAAGCATTCCTGAATGCGGTATCCGAAATTTATCATTCTGATAAAACTTCGCACCGCAAACCCATCCGTCCGTTATTTCAGGCCTTACTGATCGTGCTTTATCTCTTTGCCGGCATTTTCATTATTTCACAGTTGCTCGATAAATCTCCGTGGAAACTGGTCAGCCTGATGGGCGGTCTGACTGCGGTAACGATGCTGGTCTTCAAGGATACCATTCTAGGCTTCGTGGCCGGCATTCAGCTGGGCGCAAACGATATGGTCCGCGAAGGCGACTGGATTGAAATGCCCAAATTCGGCGCCGATGGCGATGTCATTGAAGTCACTGTAAACACCGTCAAGGTACGCAACTGGGATAAAACCATTTCCACGATACCGACCTATGCCCTGATTTCCGATTCCTTTAAAAACTGGCGCGGCATGAGCGAATCCGGCGGACGGAGAATTAAGCGCTCCATCTGCATCGACATGAATACGGTTCAGTTTGCCGATCAGGCAATGCTAGATAATTTCCAAGCCATGGAATTGCTCAAAGACTATGTGCAGAAAATGCAGGAAGTCATCAATGCCGAGAACTCGGAGCGAGGAATCGATCTCTCTACCACCGTGGTAAACGGACGCCGGCAGACCAATCTCGGAATCTTTCGTGCCTATCTGCAGGAATATCTTCGTGACAACCCTAAGATCCATAAAGGGATGACCTTTTTAGTCCGGCACCTGCAGCCGACACCGCAAGGACTTCCGATCGAAATCTATGTCTTTAGTTCCGACAAGAACTGGGCAACCTATGAGGCCATTCAGGCCGATATCTTCGATCATATCCTCGCCGCCATCCCCGAGTTCGGCCTGCGCGTTTACCAACAACCCTCCGGTTTTGATATCGCTTCGCTCAAACTGGGCTAGACCAGGAACTGGTATTTTCTGAAGAGATTATAAGCGCTTTTTCCGCTGAATGATGGCCCCTGATAGGACCAGCGCCATACCAGGGAGCAACCAAATGGGCTGACGCTCGATGAAGCCCATCCAGAAAAATGGCAATGCGAGAGCCATCGTGATCCACATGGTGAATGGGTTCGCAGATCCGTTGTTTCTTCGGGCTATAACTCGGTAGAGCATGTAGGACGGGAAGACCAGTCCGTATGCGGCCATGAAAAGTCGGTAGACAATTTCGCCACCAAGGAGTCCAGAATAAGACGGGAGCCAAGATGCTGAAACTCCAATTATTCCTGAAATCACTACCAATGCTAAGAGCATTGACTGTTTTGGTTTTGCACTCGGCAGGGTGCGGATTCGGTCAAAATGTACATGAACCGTAAAAATCCATTGGCATAGCATATGAATCAAGATTCCGGCGGCCAGCCACATGGTTATACCTGATGACACCTGGGAGCCATCCATTGCACTGGAAATTACTCCCGCATAACGGGTGGTCAGTAAAATCATGAAGAAAAAGAATCCGACAAAACCAATCGTAAATCCAAGCCGTCCGTTCTTTTTGGAGTCGAGTTGCTGGCGGGCGTGATGGAAGGTGATATCGAGGTAAGGACAAAGCAGGAAACCGAACAACATGACGGGAAGCATCCAAAGAAAATTCATGGGTTGCTGCGCCGAATTAATCAGAGAAGCACTGGCCGTTTGCAGCTCATTCGAACAAGATGCGCCAATTAACACGGCAAAGCTGAACAGTAGCAAAGCAAGCGCGATTTTCGGGGTTTGGCTGAGACGGACCGCCCGACTGGTGAACAGTACAAATATACAAACGATCCCTATGCATCCCGCCAGATAGTGGAGCGGAATATTGAAGGCTTCCTGAATAAAACTTGAAAGCCAGAGTATCCAGAAAAAATGAAAGGCCAATGTTACGGCAGAAAACCACCAGATGGCTTGGGCATGGGTTTGAACAAAATCCGTTGAGCTGGATCGGGATTTTAAGGTCCAGCCCATGGCTGCCGCACCGACCACGTTTGGAATAGCAAAAATCCAATAGCCCGCCCATCCCATATCCCGCATCAGCAGGGCCGGCAAAAACATGCCGATACACCAAGTCCACGAGCATGCTAGATAGGCTCCCCAGAGAATCGGGTTACGCGTGGGCGCTGCAGAGGCGGTGCTCATTTGGTCGTTTTTTTGCGAAGTTTTTTTGCCTTGTGATGCGACTTTGGGGTCACATGGAACGTGGCGGTACAGCGTCCAACGCGCTTAGGCTTGGCAGGTTTTCCAGCAATCATGCGCGGAGCTTCAAAGCGCTTTAAAGCCTGAACAATATCCATCTGAATAGCGATATTGAACTCCTTGCCAGTGGCGATCAGTTCGTGAATATCTTCAAGCGGAGTCATCTGGTATTCCGCGGGACCAAGACAAGGCCGAAGGAATCGATAATCAAGATGTTTACAAACCACCGTATAGTCGCCCCCACAGAACTTGAAGAGATAGTTACCGCCCGCAATTTCAGAGTTACCCAAGAGTGCGGCTCCGGCCATGGCGTTGTACCAGTTTTTGTTAAATTTCCGGAAAGGGAGAACGGCTCGGTGCGTCGTTTCATCGGAAGCCATCGTAAGCCCCGAATGAAAGGCATAAGGTAGCCAAATCAGCGAGCAAACCCGATTCCAGAAAAGATTACGGGTTGAAAGTTCTGACACGAATGCCTCGGCTCGCTCAAAGAGCGTCAGCTTTTGACCGACTGCATTAGAATCTGGAAGCTGTGAACTTCTGTTTTCACTGCTGGCGGCCTCAGTATTCTGTGGCATATTTTCAGATGTATTAGGCTGTTTCATTATTTTCTCTCTGTTGACAGATTACCCACCTGCGATTGTTTCACACTATAAACCATTTTGATCCAGTTCAAATATGTCTTTTTCAACCCATTTCTACGAAACCGCGATGTTGACCAAGCGACCCGGAACGACAATCACTTTACGGATGGTTTTGCCTTCGAGCCAGGATTGTATTTTTTCGGCGGCGAGTGCGGTTGCTTCGATTTCTTCTTTCGATGCTGAAGAGGACACTTTAATTTTGTCGCGGACTTTTCCGTTGACCTGAACGACGAGTTCGAGCTCATCGCGCTTGAGGGCTTCTTCGTTCACAACCGGCCAGTCGGCGTCCATGACGCCGGCAGTATGGCCGAGCTCAATCCACAGCTCTTCGGCAATATGTGGCGCAAATGGCGAAATAAGCAGCACGACATTCTGGATGGCGTCGCGGAAGACGATCTTGGCGGATTCGGACGAGTCATCCGAAATCTTGAGATGGTCGATGGAGTTCATCAGCTCCATGATGGCTGCGATCGCGGTGTTGAACGTAAACGCCCCATCGAGTCCACGCGTAATTTGCTGAACCGTCTCGTTGGTCTTACGATAAAGGTCGCGCTCGGCATCCCCCATCGTCTCGATATCGACATTCTTGTTGCTAACTTCTTCAAGAATTCCATGGTTTTCGGAAACGCGGCGCCAAATGCGCTTGAGAAAACGGGATGCGCCTTCGACGCCGGTATCCTGCCACTCGGCTTCTTTTTCCGGCGGACCGATAAAGAGCGTGTAGAGGCGAACCGTGTCGGCACCATACTTTTCTAGCAGCTCTTCCGGGCTGACGACATTGCCCTTGGATTTGGACATTTTATATAAATTTCCGTCGGGGCCCTTCTTGCAGATCATGCCCTGCGTGAACAGATGCTTGAATGGCTCACCAAAATCAATCAGCCCCAGATCCTTGATGGCTTTAGTGAAGAAGCGGGCGTAGAGCAGATGGAGAATCGCGTGTTCGATGCCACCGATATATTGATCGACCGGCATCCATTTGTTAGATATCGCGGAATCAACCGCCTTTTCAGCATCCTGTGCGCTGAGATAGCGCAGGAAATACCAGGAAGAATCGACGAAGGTGTCCATCGTATCGGACTCACGGGAGGCGGGTTTGCCACAGCTTGGACATTCGCAATTCATGAAGGCTTCGCTGGATTTAAGCGGTGATTCGCCTTCGGCTTTAAATTCAACATCGGTCGGCAGCAGGATCGGAAGATTTTCTTCCTTTTCGGGAACTACGCCACAGGAATCGCAATAAACCATTGGGATCGGCGCGCCCCAATAACGCTGGCGGGAAATCAGCCAATCGCGCAGGCGAAAGTTAATCTTCCCGGCCCCAAAGCCTTTTTCTTCGGCCGAGGCGGTCATCTGCTTGATCGCTTCGCGGTTGTCTACGCCCGAAAATTCGCCGGAATCAACACAGGTGCCGTCTTCCGTATACGCATCTTCCATTTCGTCCAGCACCAGCGAGCTGTCCGGATTCTGGATGGAAAGCTTGATGGGCAGATCATATTTTTTGGCGAAGGCAAAGTCGCGGTGGTCATGCGCCGGAACAGCCATGACGGCACCGGTTCCATACATCAACACATAGTTACCAACCCACAGTTCAATTTTTTCACCGTTATATGGGTTAATCAGATAGCGACCGGTAAAGCGGCCTTCCTTTTCAACTTCGTCGGCTTCGCGGTCGAGATTGGTCAGCTTGGAGCTGGCCTTGATAAATTCGAGCACCTCTTTTTGCTGCGGCAGGCCGGCGACGAGATTTTTCAGCTCAGGATGTTCCGGAGCCAGCGCCATGTAGGTGCAACCATAAATGGTGTCAACGCGGGTCGTGTAGCAAGAAATCTTGTCGGTATTATCTGTCTGTCCGTCTTCACGAGCAACTATCGGAAAATCGATTTCGGCACCTTCGGAACGACCGATCCAGTTTTTCTGCATGGTCTTCACGCGGGTCGGCCAGCCGTCAAGCGTATCGAGATCGTCGAGCAGACGCTGCGCATAGTCGGTGATTTTGAAGAACCACTGATCCATCGATTTTTGGTCGACTTCAGACTCACAACGCTCACATGCGCCGTCAACCACCTGTTCGTTAGCCAGCACGGTTGCGCACGATGGGCACCAGTTCACATTGGAGTTCTGCTTATAAGCTAAACCCTTTTTGTAGAACTGGATAAAGAGCCATTGCGTCCATTTATAATAATCGGGCATGCAGGACGTGACTTCCTTGTCCCAGTCATACATGCAACCCCAGGCGCGGAGCTGTTCTTTCATAGTTTCAATATTGGCGGCGGTGTATTCAGCGGGCGGTGTGCCGGTTTTAATCGCGGCATTTTCGGCGGGCAATCCGAACGAATCCCAGCCCATTGGAGTGAGTACATCAAAGCCCTGCATTTTTTTGTAGCGGGCAACGGCATCGCCAATGATGTAGTTACGCCCATGGCCGACGTGGAGCTTGCCAGAAGGATATGGGAACATCATCAGGCAATAATATGGATTTTCAGCTGTCGCCAGATCCGTATTAAAATCGCCGTTATCGTCCCAAAAATTCTGCCATTTTTTTTCTATGTGCTGAAAAGGATAAATTTCTTCCATATGCGCCCCGCTCCATTTCTTCTTCCTAAAGAGCGCGCATCATAGGGATTTAGCTACTCTTTTCCACTTCCAAAGGGTGGAAAAATCAGTCGTTGGAAATCGAGCAGGCCACCGGGTGTTTCGGGCGAAATGGCACGATGAAGGCTTCGTGGAAGTCGTAACCACCTATAAAATCTTCGATGGAGTCCTCATCGGTCTTACCGAGAAGTCCTTCACTGACCAGGTTGAAGACAATATTTCCAAAATCGACGCATTCTTTAATGCCCCACTCACCCAGAACCCGTTTAGTGACCGGACCGAATTCGCTCAGTGCGTATTCGCGCATGCCATCGAGGAGCTCCCGGCCGCTGACATGACGGGGTTTATCGAGCCTTTTAACCGTGTGGTCTAGCCCTTCGCGTACGAAGAGGTAAGCCTCAGCTGTGTAGCGCCTGTCCTTTTTTAGGATGGGTGCCAGCAAATCGTCTATGTTTGGGTTATTCATCGTTATAAGTGGTCTCGCATATTACAGGCCAATTTGGCCATTTCATTAAAATCGGCGTATTTTTTGGCATTCCAGTTCCAATGGTGCCCGTCATCGCTGTATCGGGGTATTACATGCACATGAATATGGGGCACTTCCTGCCCCGATGCGGATCCGTTGTTTTGCATAATATTGACCCCATCAGCCTCCAGTCCGTTCATTTGTGCATTAGCTATTCGTTTCGCGGTCAGGTGCAATTTTGACACAATTTGATCGGGCGTTTCGGTTACCGGATCGTAATGTTTTTTCGAAATTACAAGAGCATGGCCTTTTACAATGGGACCAATATCCATGAAAACCAGCACATCGTCATCTTCATAGACGATGGTTGCGGGAATTTCCTTAGCTACAATTTTACAAAAAATGCAATCACTCATTATTGGGCTCCAAGTGCTCGATACCGGCGGGTGTGTACACCGTTGAGGTTTCATTTTTCAAGTATAAATAACGGGCAACGAGTCCAATCAGGAACAGAATACAGATCACAAGAATGGATCGTTTTTCCTGATCCGTCAGCATAAAGCTGGCCTGTAATGGACTGGGTTTCTTATCTGCCATAACTGCATGATTTCAAAAAGTGAATAAGAAGGCAATGCGTTAGCCCAATCTGTATAAATACAAAAAAAGCTTCCTGTTTAGAGAAACTTTATTCGTTACTAACATATGATCTAAGGAGTTTGGCCTTCCGAACCAGCTGGCGGCTTCGGAGGTTTTCCGGAGCCTGAGTTCGGACGAGGAGGCAAACCTGTGCCACCGCGTCGACCATGTTCATGCCATTTATTCCGCGCACTTTCCATAAACAGCTGAAACTTTTCCTTTCCGAGAATACGCTCCATCTGGATTCGACTCCTGGCCAGAATTTTCATCTGGTCAGCCTGGGCATCAGAAACCTCATCAATGGCTGCATAAATTTCAACTTCGGAAGCCCCTGCTTTTTCCAGTTCAGATAGTTTTTTTCGATTCTCTTCAACCTCCCGATAGGCCGTTTTCATTTGCTCCCGCATTTTTTGCTGAATATCAAAGATCTGCGCTTTCTGTTCTTCCGAAATACCGATATCTTTCAGCGTTTTTTCCATCAGCTGGAGACGGTATTCCTGCATTTCGGCCTGTTTCTCCAGAGATAAATCCCGATGTTCTTTACGCTTTCGCTCTCCGCGTTCGCCTTTCGTGCGCTTGCCGTATCGCTCGCCTTTAGTTTTTTTCAGCTCATTGGTATTCTGAGCAAATACCGGAAGAGCCAAGGCTCCAATCGTTAAAATCATTAAGTACTTTTTCATAATAGGTCTCCTGAACGCTGTGTTCGGATATATAACGCAACCTAACAGCGCTGTATTGCCTATAAAAGTTCAAACTTTTTCGGGCAGGAAGCTAAATAGCGATATCCAGACTCAGTTACGACTACGGTATCTTCAATCCGGACTCCGCCTAAACCGGGATAGTATAAGCCCGGTTCAATGGTAATGACATTTCCTGCTTCAAGTATTTCACCACTGGCTCCAACACGTGGGAGCTCGTGGATATCCAGTCCTACGCCATGACCTGTTCCATGAATGAAGCCAACATGCTTTCCATCCACTTCTTTAGTCTGAAAACCGCGCTGTTCGAATATTTTCTTACACAGAATATGGATTTCGTCGGCACAAATTCCCGGCTGAACCGCACGTAATGCGGCTGCCTGAGCTGCTTTTACGGCGTTATAGAGAGTTTTCAGCTCTGGAGCAGCTTCTCCCCGGCAGACGGTTCGGGTGATATCGCCCCAGTAACCGGTTTTTTCACTGCGCGGAAAAATATCAATAATGATCGATTGTCCGGCATAGAGCGGTCCGGAGCCACGTTCATGGGGATCCGTTCCCTGATCGCCGCCCGCCACAATAGTTTCTACCCCCGCACAATCGTGATCAATCAGTGTTTTATGGATGAGGTGGCGGACTTTTTCGGACGTCAGCGGCTCCTTCCCTATAAAGAGACGTTTTTTCGGTCCGATTTTAGAGGACCCGATCAATGCAATGCCGGCTTTCATGGCGGCTACAGCAGATTTTTGGCTGTTTTTTAGTTTTAAAAGTTCATCCGATCTCTTTGTCTTTCGTTCCGGGCAGATTGTATTACGCTCTATGGAAACCTTAATTCCCTTTTTTTCAAGCGTCTGGAAAACGCCGGCCGGAAAATCGCTCGGAACCTTGATGCGACGAATCTTGGCGACATCCATTAACGCACGAATCTGGACAACTCGATCCCAGGCTTTTTTTCCTTTAAGTCCCAAATCGGCAGGAGTGAAAACCTGAGTTCCGGGTGTGGATTGTTTTTCCGCACGCCCTTTTTCCATAGCGGAAACTACTAGATAGCTCACCTTTGCGGTCTTCATATATAAAAACGAGTCGGGAGCGGTAAAACCGCTTAAATAATGGATATTCGTGTCGCTTGGGGATGATCCCGCGAGCAAAATAAGGCCTGTTAATTGATTCATTTGGGCACAACCTCCTTTAAATCGTTGTTTTACAAAAGTTCTATTCCGAGACAGTACAAATTTATTCTAACATTTTTCGACTAGCCAAGATCCTATCTTGTGTTGCGGTGGACTCCAATAACTACATCTAGTGGTATTGATTTTTAATCCCTATTTTAATTCCAAATCTCTTGAGCAATGTGGCTTCATTTCATACCTTTCAAATCCACTTTGCAGAATAGGAACTTGCTGCCTGTTAATAACTTGTCAATAAGCACTATCCATCTGTTAAGAAGAACATTTTAGGGGAAGATGAGCAACGAATTGAACAATATCTGGAATGAGGCGTGTAAGCAACTCAAGGGGATACTATCCGGCGATATTTATGATCGCTGGATTGCAGTAATCCAATGCATGGAAATCACTGAGACCACCATGCGCCTTGCTGTGGCCAACGATTTCTATAAAGACTGGCTGGAAGAAAACTATTTTCCAATGATCCGCAAGGCCGTGATGGTTGTAAGCGGAAAGGAATTGGATATTTCTCTGGAAGTCGACTCCAGCTGCTTTGATGCGGTCAAAGTCGAAACTGAGCCCGAACCGCATGCCCCAATCTCTTTGCCTACCCTCGGATTGGGTAAATCAAAGCCTAATCACAACCTGAATCCTAATTACACGTTCGATTCTTATGTAGTGGGCCCAAATAATCAGTTTGCTCATGCTGCAGCCATGGCTGCAGCCAACTCTCCTTCTCGGACCTATAACCCTCTATTCATCTATGGCGGTGTCGGGCTGGGAAAAACACATCTGATGCAGGCGATTGGCAATCACATTGCCGCAAAGAAACCTCGTTCTAAAATTTGCTATATTACGTGCGAAACCTTCCTGAATGAATATATCGATTCGTTGCAGAAAAATAATGTTGCCGCATTTCGTAAGAAATACCGAAAAATTGATATGCTAATGATCGACGATATTCAGTTTCTCGATGGAAAAGCACGGATCCAGGAAGAGTTCTTCCACACATTTAACACCCTTTTCGAAAGTCATAAACAGATTGTACTAACCTCTGACCGCACGCCGAGCGAAATGGCCGGTCTGGCTCCACGACTGATTTCCCGCTTCGAATGGGGGCTCGTTACCGAGCTCGGAAAGCCGGATGTGGAGACCCGCACGGCTATTCTTCGTAAAAAAGCCGAGTTGCTGAATCTTAATATTGATAATGGTTTGCTTGATTACCTGGCAGAACGAGTTTCTTCCAATGTACGTAGTCTGGAAGGTGCGCTGATTCGGGTGGCCACTTTCATGTCCCTTACGAATCAGAAGGTTGATATTCAAAAGGTTGAAGAGTTGCTACATGACCTACTCGATAAGGAATCGCAGGCAGCCATCAGCGTCGATATTATCCAGCGTACGGTTGCTGAACACTTTGACCTTCGGCCAGCAGATATAACCGGAAAGAAGCGAACCAAGGATATTGCCTGGCCCCGTCAGATTGCCATGCATCTTTCTCGGACCATGACCCAGCAGTCATTCCCCGTAATCGGCGAGCAATTCAGCCGGAACCACGCCACCATCCTTTATGCCAATGATCAGGTTTCAACAAAGGCCAAAGAAGATCGCGGACTCCAGCAAACCCTTTCCATTCTAAAGGATAAGGTCAGCAAAAACGCTGCTAAGACTATGCAGTAGTAGGTTTTAATTTTCGGCGGTAAAATAGCTTCTAACCGGTGCACTTACCTCTCTGCCTGAGCAGACAGCATCTTCCCCTCCAGACGGAATTTCGATTACCAATATTCTCGGGACTGGAAACAAGGAAACCATTTCCTTCAACAACCTCCTCAGCATCTCGCTGCCCTTACGCCCGGTTGCTTACAACAGCCGGGATACCTCACCTTGTGCGCATCTGAAGCCTTCCCATTCCACCACCCGATGTCTCATCGATCTTACATCTTTTTTTCCATAGCGGGTTCATTTCAATTTATAGATAGATTCCCAGCCGGACCGCTCCGCAGAAATGGCATATCACACGTTATTTTAACGTCACTTTTCGTCATCGAATGATTGGAATTTAATTAGGGTTTGGTCATACTCTTTTTCGTTGTTTGGTTTCAATTTCGATACCGCTGTTTTGCTTATTTCGCGTGAATGGCCTGTTAATGAAAATTTAATAACCTGTGGATTATCTGATGATGGATTTAATAACTCGGGTTTGTGAACAGATCGGCGTTTTTATACCCAGTTTATCAACAGGGTTATTATTATTTTCAAGTTTTTACGGGTGACGGAGTTACAGAAAATAGGTAGGGTTTTTCGCGGTTGTCAACAGACCAATACTAATAGTAATTTTATAAATAAAGTATATCTATATAACAGGAGGCTTGTTAATGAAGTTCAGCATCGAGAAGGATCAGATTCTGGAAGCGCTGCAAAAAGTGCAGTCGATCGTTGGTCAACGTACAACGTTACCGATACTTTCAAATGTTCTGCTCGAAGCGAGCAATGGGAAGCTAACGCTCACGACGACCGACATGGAAGTCAGTGTGCGAACCAGCATTGAGGCCGATATTGATGAAGATGGTGCAACTACCCTGCCCGCTCGTCGCTTCTTCAGCATCTGCCGCGATCTTCCAAGCCACCAAGTTGATATCGGTGTAAGCAACGCGGACGTCGCAACCATTTTATCGGGTTCCTACAATTGTAAGCTGGAAGGGTTGTCGAAAGATGATTTTCCGCCTATGCCCACATTCGAAGAGAGTTTCTCCTATACGCTCAAGCAAGGTACTTTTAAGGACATACTACAGAAAACATCTTACGCGGCCTCTAATGATGAATCTCGTGCGATTTTGAATGGTTCCCTGATGGCCTTCCGCGATAACAAACTGACAACGGTCTGTACCGACGGTCGGCGTCTTGCTTTGGTTGAGCAGGAAATTGATATGCCGGATGATGCAGAAGTTGATATGGTTGTGCCTTCTAAAACCGTGACTGAGCTGATTAAAACACTCGGTGACGATGGGGATGCCGGTATTAAGACCTCTGCAACACAAGTGGCTTTTGAATTCGATAATATTTTTATCATTTCAAAACTGATTGATGGAACCTATCCGAATTACCGTCAGGTAATTCCTTCACAGTGCGAAGAGCGTATTGCGATTGATCGTGAAATTCTGCAGAGCGCGGTTCGCCGTGTTTCGCTGATGCTTGATGACCAGGCGGCTTCCGTTAAAGTTAAGATTACTGAAAATCGGATGGAATTATTAACATCTTCGCCGGAAGTTGGTGAATCGCGTGAAAGTGTCCCAGTTAAATATTCCGGTAAAGATATCACGATTGCATTCAATCCAGCCTTTCTGATGGCTCCGCTCAAACATCTTGATAGTGATGAGATATTCCTGGAGCTTTCCGATGAGTTAAGTCCTGGTGTGATTAAGACGAATGTTCCATTCCTTTATGTCATCATGCCGATACGCGTAACATAGCGATTGGATTTAAGGCGGACTGGATTGATGAAGGATAAAATTTCTAATTTTATGCCTCTTCCGCAGAATCGGTGGGTAGTATGCTGCCCTTTTATGCCCCTAACCCCTGAAAACAGGAGATTTTCCTTTAAAATAGACCCTTTCTT
>JADGFE010000028.1 GCA_016744085.1 Kiritimatiellales bacterium
CCTTTATCTCGAGCACGGCACACTCGAAATCGACAACAACCTCGTCGAGAACGCCATTCGACCCACCGCCATCGGAAAAAAGAACTTCCTCTTCTTCGGCAGCCCCGAGTCAGGCCAGACTAGCGCCGTCATCTACAGCCTCATCGAGACCTGCCGCAAGCTCGGCATCAATCCGGCCGACTACCTTCGCGAAGTCCTTGATGCCCTGCCAACGATGCAGCAGGCCGAAGCCGCCGACTGGACGCCTGCGCGATGGAAATCAACCCGCAGCAACGCCGACGCATAGTCCTGTCAAGGCGGTCGCCGAAGAGACGCATACCAGAGGAAATCCCATCTGTTCGGTAAAGTATTAATCTGGCGGATAAATATATGAATTAAAGCCGTGGATATGGTGTTCGAACACGGCTACACCCAGCGCGCTACCTCCAGCACGTCCTGCCGCACGGGTTCACGAAGGTGCGGCGGCCTCATCCGTTGGCGCGAGTTTACCCCGTATCCGCGCTTTTGGTTTGGATGCTCTCCCGTTATGCCGCATTCGCATCCGGCTTGCGCTTTCCGGACAAGCCTACTTGCCCGGTTTCGGACCGAAATAGGCCCCGCTTCATGAGATAGCAAGCTGCAAAAAAGGAGACCAGCGCCTCATATTAAGAAAGTGAGAATTCCAACTTTTAAACCCCTCTACTTAACCCATTTTTTCAATGGGTTACGCAAACCTTCGTATTCCTATGGGATGGCTGTGTTTATTTTTCTTTGATTGCAGTTTCTACGAGTTTGAGCGTCGATTCGAAGGAGTAGGTTGCGAGGAGGAAGGCGCCTTGATGGCAGAAGATGCCGTCGGTTATGCCGGCGGCTTCGTTGAATGCATCATCGGCCAATCCGGCCCAGGCCTGGGGATAATCTTTGCGGTTCGAATATTCGCCGGGGGCGGATGGCACGGCTTGCGCAAACGACTTTTTGCCCTTGGAAAAAATGGCATAAAGAATGGATTCATTGCCTTTGCTGTTAAACAAGTGCTCCTGCCACTTACAATCTTCTGGAACCAGAATATACGCCCGCTCTTCAGCCAAAGCTTCTTTAAGCGCCTTTTCCAATCCGGCGCGGCTATGCATCCATAGCTTTGCTCGGGCAATGGCCGCTTCCAGCAATAGACGCGCGCGATCCACTTCGCCCGCAAAGGCGATGTCGGCTTTAAAGGTGTTCTGCGGATTCATCATCGAGATAGCCGTCGTTAAGGAGAGTTCACGTACATCGGCAAAATCCTCAATGTGCTCCGTTAACTTCACCCCGTTATCAATCGCATCAAACTGACGAATTAAACGGCGACACACGTGCTCGGCAATCACGGAGCTTTCGCAAATTTCGGCACCATAGTGTTTCCAGATTAAGCCGATGGACGACATCTTTAATCCATCATCATACGTCGGGCCATTCTTAAAGTGATGATCATATACCCGCTCAGCATGATCATACCGCCCCCCCACATCCACGAGAAAATCGCACTCCGCCCAGATTTTAGGGTCACGGGATCGACGGATCTCATATTCCGAGTGCAGCATCGATAAAGCCGCAATGGCAAAAACATCGTCCGCATGAAATTTCCCGCTGTGTGTTCCAAATATTGTCTTCAAAATTAGTGTTCCATTTTATTTAAGGTTCTTCTGACAGGATCAGCGGGAGATACTGCATGCTATGCAGAAAATGCTACTCCGTCTTGAGCAAGATTGATAATCCTGTTTATCCTGAGAATCCAGTCTAAAAAATGATCGGCTGCAAAAGCTGGACAATAAAGCTTCCCGAAGCAAGCAACGAGGACCCTTTTCTCAGCTTCCTAATTATGTAAATATTCCACTCTTTTAACAAATCACTCAAAAAGGATTTTTATGACTGAAAATACACAGAATCTTTTGCCGAATGTTGTCGCCGGTAGCACCGAAAACCCGCAGCTAACAATTATCTGGATGCATGGGTTGGGTGCCGATGGGCATGATTTCGCACCGATCGTTCCCCAGCTGGAACGTCAGCTAAGCGCGCCCGTAAAGTTTATCTTTCCCCATGCCCCGGTACGGCCCGTTACCCTGAACGGCGGAATGCCGATGCCTGCATGGTATGATATTAAAAGTATCGGCACCACGCGGGATGTCTCGATTGAAGATATGGAGGTAAGTCAAAAACAAATCGAAGTCTTTGTCGCTGCGGAACTGAAACAGGGCATGCGGGCAGATCAAATTCTCCTCGCGGGATTTTCACAAGGCGGAGCCGTCGCCTTTCATACCGGCCTGCGCCATGCCATCCCACTCGCCGGAATCATCGTCCTTTCCGGATACATCCCCGTGCCGAGCGACGATGGAAGTGACTACCCGGCAGAAAACAAAACCATGCCCATCCTGGTTTGTCATGGCACGCACGATCAAGTCGTGCCGCCCGTGCTAGCCGATATGGCCCTTGAGCATCTTAAGGAACAGGGCTTTTCCTACGCGTTTAAAGATTATCCGATGGAGCACTCCGTATGCCCGGAAGAAATTAACCACATCGCCACCTTCATCAACCAGCTCCTCTAAAAGGAGCCACAGACAAACGCGGAAGAATATAATCCCTCGCCCGCTCGCTCTGCTCACTAGAGACGCAGAGATCGCGGAACAATAAAGACTGTTTTTCTTTGCGTCCTCAGCGCCTCTGCGAGGAATACTTTTGATTTAATTCCGTATTAGTTTTCCACGGTTTGGAAGATCTCTGCGTTCATCAGCGTTATCTGCGGTTCAAATACTCAGCATACGTGCGCCCGATGGGGCATCGGGCCTGCACCATTCGGGAAACTAATTCTGTAGGTCGCTCGGGAAGTTTCGGGGCAGCGGACACCTGAGGGCAGGTATCACGACCTTTTTTCCCTAGTTCATTTACTTTCGTGAATGTAACTATTCAGCATCATTTTGGACGCTGAAAAACCTGCCATTTTTTTGTTTGTTATTTTTTTGTGATCGTTACGTTGCTGCATTTTCGGCTGGGGTTACTCAAGCCGCGCAATCTGGCTCCGGAGTAAAGGTGCATGCCGTTTGCATGTCGCAATTTTAGTTGCTGCCTTATGGGCGAATTACTGATTACTTTGCCGAACAGATGGGATTTCCTCTGAGCGCAGGAACGCTCTATAATTTCAATCAAAGCGCCCTTTTTTCATCCTCAAGTTCTCGGGCGATTCGGGAAACGGCATGCGACGGAATATACTTGCAAAGCTGCGCAAGGACACAGACTCTCCTTCTGGCTGGTTTTTTGTTTTGTTTTTTTTATGCGCCGATTCTGAGTGGAATCGGCGGCCAGCCGCTGCTACTTTTTCGAAATTTTATGGGATGGCTGTGTAAGTGTTTATAAATTAACAGGAGAAGAAAATGGGTGTAATGGATTTGTTTAATCTGGAAGGTAAAGTGGCTTTGATTACCGGCGGAACGCACGGGATCGGTATGGCTGTAGGTATGGTTCTGGGTCAGGCGGGCGCTAAAATTTGCGTGAACGACATCGACGAAGAAAAACTTGAATCTGCTAAGAAAGAATATGCAGCGGCAGGTATCGATGCCTACACGCAGGTTTTCAATGTGACCGACGAAGCGGATGTGGATGCCGGTATATCTAAAATTGAAACTGACGTTGGGGTGATCGATATTCTCGTTAACAATGCGGGTATCATTAAACGTGTTCCGATCCTCGACATGCCGGTTGAAGAATTCGAGCAGGTGATCGATGTTGACCTCATTGCTCCATTTATTGTGGGCAAGCGTGTTGCTCCGGGTATGATCAAGAAGGGTGAAGGTAAAATCATCAACATGTGCTCCATGATGAGTCGTTATGGGCGCAACTCTGTTTCTGCCTACGCTTCTGCGAAGGGTGGACTGAAAATGCTGACGGCTAATATGTGCTGCGAGTGGGCTAAACATAACGTTCAGATAAACGGCATTGGTCCTGGTTATATCGCGACCGCGCAGACGGCGCCGATTCGTGAAGGCGGACATCCGTTCAACGATTTGGTCATGATGCGTACGCCGGCTGACCGCTGGGGTGAGCCGGAAGATATCGGTAATGCCGCACTCTTCCTCGCATCGCAGGCCAGCCAGTTTGTCAATGGCCATGTGCTCTACGTAGATGGCGGAATTACAGCCAACTTCGGATACGTTGCCGGCGAAAATGTAGTTTAGTGATGAATTGCCGGAGATGGGTGAGACTAAACTCACCCATCTTCGTTTATAGTTTTATATAACCGGGAGGTCGCAATGCCTGGTGGCAGAGCTTGTATGCTCTTCCGGAAAAATACACCAAAGATTTTAAGTCCGAAAATACATGGGGGCTGTTTTCATCCTGACCATGTTTGTTGTTTCTGCCATCGCCTCGATGGTTATTTGGCCAAAGCCTGCGGATATTGTAGTCGGGAACGGTTCAATGCAGCCTTCCGTCGTGAAATGGAAAAAATACCCTCTGCTTATACCGTAAGGAATATCGTTTGCGAAGAGCTGATACTGCCCACGGGTAGAGATCTATAAATTTTGAATCGAAACTAATCCCTAATATTATCACTAGATTTAGGCTTATTAAGAAATGTTAGGCATGCCAAAAATTTGTTAAATAGAATTGACCCTGTTGAGATAACGTCTAAATTTGCGCGCACTTTTTAACAGAGAATTGAGCATGGTCGATCGCCACGAAGATGTAAAAAAACGGATTGATGTATTGTACAACATGCTCGTCGAGCATGATGGATACGGAGAACTGTCGATTGATTTTAAAATCCTTAAGAAAGGGCAGAAGGAAATTATTATCCGTTGTGGTAAGCAGTATCGCTATGTCGTGGATAGCAGTAGAGGAGTTTAAAGGATTAATGCTGTCGGGGTGCGCCCGAAGCGGATTGCAATTAACTTTAAAGCGGTGAAGGTCTTTTGAGGAGACTCGATGCTTTAATGGGATCAGTTAAAATGAACAAAGGAATAGTTAGGGGTTTAATCAGCACACTATTGCTGATTGGAACTAGTTTTGCGGAAAAACCCTCACGGTCAGTGGGAGAAGAACAACTGCCGAATTGGCCGACCAATGCGATTCAGAGTCTGGAATACGGTGTGCTGTTGGAAACCGAAGGATTTGCTTCGCGGATTGATGGAAAAAGTGACAGCGATCTCGTTGTGGCAACGGTAGCCTTCGACCTCGAAATGGCAGTCAACGACTGGGTGCTAGGCCACGTTGGCATTCTCTGGGAGCAGGATTTGCGTGAGGATGACAATATTGATGAAGCCTATCTGGCCTTAGGTGCTTCTGAAGACATTCCATATTATTTAATAGCCGGGCGATTTTATCAGCCGGTCGGAAACTTTGAATCCGCTTTCATTTCGGATCCATTGACCTTGGAGCTGATGGAAATGAATCGAACGGCTGGCATGGTTGGTTATGCGAATTTCTGGGTTGATGTCAATGTAGGCGCATTTAATGGCGAGACCAAAAAGGGCGTCGCGGCTGGTGACGGTGGTGATTCGACCATTTCCGATTTTTATGCCTCTGTTGCATTTACCCCGATTGAAGAGCTGAAGATAGGTGCCTACTGGTTGTCCGACCTGATGGAAACCTACAACTACGGAAATATTGGAGAAGATATTGCCGATCAGGCCGGCTATGAAAAAGTGAGCGCTGCTGGCGTTTTTGCAAATGCTTATCTGGGGAATCTAACGCTCAATGCGGAGTTTGCCACTGCGTTGGATGACTACACGCTCGCAGGCGGGAACTACAAACCAATGGCTTTTAATTTGGAAGGTTCGGTTCAGATGAACGACAAGGTTGCGGTGGGTGTAAAGTACGAGGCCAGTGAGGATCTTTATGCCGCGTATGATCGGACGTTGGCCGAATATGGCGACAAACTACCCGGGCAGGCTTATGGTGTGGTTGTGGCTTATCAATTTATCGAATATGCCACGGTGGCAGCAGAATATTTGCACTTGGAAGAACTGAATAACGATGCCTGCGGGGATCTGGTTACTGTTCAACTTGGCTTAGAATTTTAATAAGGATATAGGGATCTCATGAAACTTAAAAAAATGAAGGTCGGCCAAGTTGGGGCGGTAGCGGAGTTTACGACCTCGGACCCTCAATACCGCCAAAAACTTTTGCGTATGGGCCTGACTCGAAATGCGGAATTCGTGGTGGTTCGCAAGGCTCCGTTTGGCGGGCCGATTGAAGTAGAAGTCAAAGGCTCGCGTCTGGTACTCCGTTCCGATGAAGCCGATGCCTTTGAGGTGGAGATTAAATGAGCAACCTAAAGATTGCTCTCGTAGGTAACCCAAACTGCGGGAAGACCACCGTTTTTAATGCGCTGACCGGTTCGAAACAGCATGTCGGTAATTGGCCGGGAGTCACCGTTGAACGCGTAGTGGGTGAATACACGCATTGTAATGCCACGGTTGAGGCTACTGACCTGCCGGGAATTTATTCCTTCTCCGCGCTTTCGCCGGATGAGGAAGTCGCCCGTAAGCATATTTTATTTGATACGCCAGATGTGGTGATCAACGTGATCGACGCATCTAATCTGGAACGCAATCTTTATCTGACGACTCAGCTTCTGGAAATGGATGTTCCGGTTGTGGTTGCGCTCAACATGATGGATATGGCCAAGCAGCGCGGCATCCGGATTGAAATCGATCATCTTGCAGAACATTTGGGCTGCCCGGTTATACCCATCATTGCCTCAAAGAAAAAAGGTGTCGAAGCACTTCAGTCTGCCATTTGCGAGATTAGTAAAACGCATCTTAAACCCGGCGTTAAAATTTCCTATGAGAAGGATATTGAAAAGGTACTCCAAACGTTAGAATTCAGCCTTGGCGATGTGGCCTTAACCAAAAAAGTTTCGCCGCGTTGGCTAGCCATTAAGCTACTTGAAAAAGATGATCTGGCCATGGACATCATCGGTGCGGATGCCGCGCTATTGCCCGATCTGGCCCACGAACTGAAAAAAGTGGAACGTATTGTTGGCGAAGACATCGATATGATTATTGCCGACGGGCGGTATGGATTTATTCACGGTCTGGCGCGTGATGTCACGGCTGGAAGCAATAAGCTTCGAAAATCCTTCTCTGACATGGTTGATAAAGTCGCTCTCAACCGGGTGATGGGATTTCCCATTTTCTTTTTTGTGATGTATCTGGTCTTTGCCATCACGATCAATGTGGGAGGTCCGTTTATTGATTTCTTTGACGGGCTCTTCGGAACCATTTTTGTCGACGGTTTCGGGGTCCTGCTTGAATCGATCCATACGCCCGCCTGGCTCGTTGCCATCCTTGCGGAAGGTATTGGCGGAGGGATTCAGACGGTCTCCACCTTCATCCCGCCGATTTTCTTCATCTTCCTGTGTCTTTCATTTTTGGAAGACTCCGGTTACATGTCGCGCGCGGCGTTTGTGATGGACCATTTTCTGCGGCGGATCGGTCTGCCGGGTAAGGCCTTTATCCCGATGCTGGTAGGATTCGGTTGTAATGTTCCGGGCATCATGGCCACGCGGACCCTGGAAAGTCACCGAGATCGCATTCTGGCGATTCTCATGAATCCGTTTATGTCATGCGGGGCCCGTTTGCCGGTGTACACGCTTTTTGCGGCAGCCTTCTTTCCGCAACGCGGCGGGGTCGTGATTTTCGGCATCTATATGATTGGTCTGGCGCTGGCCGTCATGACCGGCCTGCTCTTTAAAAAGACGCTGCTACGCGGTCAGGTCAGCAGCTTTGTCATGGAGTTACCTCCGTATCATATGCCGACCTTCAGTGGGGTGATGTATCACACGTGGCATCGTCTGAGTTCGTTCCTGATTAAAGCCGGAAAGGTGATTTTGCTGGTCGTCGCGGTACTCGGATTCCTGAATTCCATGGGAACCGACGGATCGTTTGGGAATAACGACTCCAAAGATTCAGTGCTCAGCGCCATGAGTCGTGCTGTTACACCGGTCTTTCGACCGATGGGGATCGAAGATGAAAACTGGCCGGCCACGGTTGGTCTCTTCACGGGAATCTTTGCCAAGGAAGCGGTGGTTGGAACGCTCGATTCCATTTATTCGCAACTCGATGTAATTGAGGATCCGGAAATTGCCGCTGAAGAAGCTACGGCTAAATTTGATTTCTGGGCAGGTATCATCGATGCGTTTGCTGCAATCCCAGCTGGATTCGAAGGATTCTTTGACGGACTGAAAGATCCGCTAGGTCTCTCGGGGGCTATGGATGAACTCGATGAAGCCGATCAGTCGTCGTATTCAACGATGGTTTCGCGTTTCGGGGAACACGGATCGAAGGCTGCGTTTGCCTACCTGCTGTTCATTCTTATCTATGCGCCTTGTGTGGCTGCATTGGCTGCCATTGCCCGAGAAATCGGCATGAAATGGATGCTGCTCGCGGTAACCTATCTCACGGTATTAGCCTGGGTAATTTCTACAGCCTACTTCCAATTGGCGATCTTTACGATCAATCCATCCGCATCGGCGGGATGGTTAGCTGTTTGTGCGGGGATCTTAATTATCTTCTATATTGGATTGCGCATGGCGGGCAATAAAGCTGGAGACGATGCTTAGCGGCATTATAAAGTTATTGAACGAGCGGCCTGGAGCGCTTTCTGTTCAGGAAATCAGTCTGGCTCTGGAAATAGATTCCAGCGCTTTGCATCCCATGCTCGACCTGCTTACCGCAAAGGGAAAGATCCTGAGGGTCGAGCTGCCTTGTAAGACCGGTTGCGCCGGGGGCTGTACCAAAGCTGATACGATGATTTTCTATAAGGTGGCCTAAGGCGTAGTTGAGATTTGATCTCTGTACGATTTTGGCTGGCACTGAAAAAGACCGTGCATTCGTCGTTTCAATCTATACGGTTGTCCGAATCAACGCGCCACAAGGGCTCGTTGTAACATCAAAATCGGAGAGATAGTATGGCCTATGTAATTTCAGACGAATGTACCAGCTGCGCCGCATGTGAATCAGAATGCCCGGTTGAAGCAATTAGTGCGGGCGAAGGGAAGTACGTGATCGACGCGGAAAACTGTACAGACTGTGGGATTTGCGAGTCCACCTGCCCGGTTGAAGCCATCTCGGCAGGCTAGAGTTTCTAACTAGAGGGTGTCCGAAAACCAAAATAGCACGAGATTTGTTATCGCAAAGTCTTTTGGCTACGCCCGAGCAGAGGAATAAAAGACGGCGTAACGTCAGTTGGTCGAAGATCAGGGATCAAACTCTTTATTTACTCGGTTTTTCACGCTACGTGGGCACAGTTCTTCTGAGGAAATACGCTGATATTGGATTGGAATGACGTGTTGGGCGGTTAGCCCGGTCGCTGTAGGTTCTCTTGTTTCCGGGCACGGATTTCGATGGCGCGGCAGAAGTTGTAGGCGAGTACTTTTTCGGTGAGCTCACTGCGGACCGCGGTGCTGTCGATCGTCAGTGTTCTGAAATCATCCAGCTGCTCCTGAAACAGGAATTCAACCTGTCGGTCAAAAATAAAGTCCTGCGTCTGCGTGCTGATTAGGTTGACGTGGTGCAGCGTGGTGGCGGCAGGCATCTTAAGGTTCCGATCCTGAAGAACCCCATGCAAGTTGATCGATTCGTTCAAAAATCGGGATGCCTGCCTGGACGTCAGTATTCGGAAGGGTCAGGGATAAGGGTGGGCTGGAGGGTTGGTCCGTTTGTTTCTGTGGAGGCATAAGTCTCTCGCACTTTCGTATTTATCGACATTGAATCCCCTGGGGCTTGCCCCGTGGGAGTATCCCTATTCATTGGTAAAAATAAATTTGCAAACTTAGGAAGGGCTATCGAGCAGTCTTTATGGATATTGCAAAGAGGTGATTCCTTATAAATATACCCGTAGTTGGGGGAGCTTGTGCTTTGTTTCTGATTGTATAAAATACACTCCTAATTGGGAGTTGTACTGAATGGCTGGAAATACTGACGAGTTGCTGTGCGAAGACCTGCCGACTAATCCAAGAGCGGATATGGGAACCGTTCTGGTGGCTGGGGCAACGGGATATATCGGGGGCAGGTTGGTTCCTGAATTGATTGCCCGCGGATATAAAGTCCGGATAATGGTTCGCGCGGAATCACCGGTTCATGCAGAGCGCTGGCCCGAGGCTGAAATGGTGGTAGCTGATGCGTTAGTGAAGGATGAAGTCGATACGGCACTCGAAGGTATTGATACCGCCTATTACTTAATTCACTCCATGCTGATCGGACTTCATAAATTCGAAGATGCCGACACACTGGCAGCGCGTAATTTTCGTATGGCAGCGGAGGAGTGCAACGTACAGCGCATTATCTATCTGGGCGGACTCGGAGATGCGCAGACAACACTTTCAACGCATTTGGCCAGTCGGGCCATGGTGGCTGAAGAGTTTAGTCAGGGCACTGTGCCGACCACAATACTACGAGCGGCGATCATTATTGGCTCCGGCAG
The DNA here is from genome assembly GCA_016744085.1 of Kiritimatiellales bacterium. Lineage (GTDB taxonomy): Bacteria > Verrucomicrobiota > Kiritimatiellia > Kiritimatiellales > Pontiellaceae > Pontiella. The sequence goes on from JADGFE010000028.1 coordinate 10,432, forward strand.
TGCATCCTACGAAATGATCAATCATCTCGTCCGCCGTATTCCTGTGTTTCCGGTTCCTAGCTGGGCAAAGACCAAGTGCCAGCCGATTGGTTTGCGCGATGTGATTAAATCGCTGGTCGGCGTTATGGAACTCCCGGAGACGGCAGGAAGAACATTCGATATTGGCGGGACGGATATTCTGACCTATGAAGATATGCTGAAACTGCATTCGGAGGTTTTGGGTAAGAAAAAAATATTTATGCCTTCTCCTGTCTCCAGTATCAGCTTTTATTCCTATATCACGAGCTTGTTGACTCCTGTGCCGGCTGCAATCACCTGGTGTCTGATGGAGAGTGTTACGCATGATGTGATCTGCCATGAAGACGATATTATTGATTTGATTCCGTTTCGTCGAATCTCGTGTAAAGAGGCCTTGGTGTTGGCACTGTCTCGTGAAGATCAGGATTCGGTTGCAACGCGCTGGTCCGATAGTTATCCACCAGACTATGAGCTGGCGATTAAGTTAAGCGAAATTGAAGGTCCGCCCACTTATACGAGTTCCTACTCCCTGATAACGGATAAAACTTCGGAAAAACTGTTTAAGTCCATCACGCATATCGGCGGACGCAACGGATGGTTTCATAGTACCTTTTTGTGGAGAATTCGCGGGGCAATCGACCGGCTGCTGCGCGGGGTGGGCACAACCCGAGGCCGACGGAGTGCATCGCGCCTGCGCGTCAACGATGTGGTCGATTTCTGGCGGGTGGAAGAGATTCGGCAGAATGAGCAATTATTGCTACGCGCCGAAATGAAAGTGCCCGGTTATGCATGGCTCGAGTTCCGTGTGGATACAGTGTCCGGCGATAAAAGCCGCCTGTCCGTGAATGCCTATTATAAAACCAAAGGATTCTGGGGTCGCACCTACTGGTATATTTTTCTCCCGTTCCATCATTTCATCTTCGACAATCTTATCAAGCAAATCGAACGAAGCAGCAGGTGAATAGGCGGTTTCGTTCTAATCAATCGGTCTGATGCGGCTGATGGGCCAGTAAATGCTGCATACCCGCCCAAGAAGGCTTTCTTTTGATATTGCGCCGAAGTGGCGACTGTCCAGACTTTCATGGGGAGTCGTATTATCGCCCAGCACAAAATATTCATTTTCACCAAGGGTGATTGAGCTTGTGGAATGGGTTAGCTGGCTATCATTTAAATAATGGTTCTGCTCGAAAATTGAGGGTGTCGTAATGGGCTTCCCATCTGCGATGACATGAGGCGGATCAATTTGAATCGTTTCGCCAGGTAGCCCGACGATGCGTTTGATATAAGCAGTGCCTTGTTTTACATGCGGATGTTCAATCATGTGGGTGCTGAAAACGACGATATCCCCGCGAGCCGGTTTGCTGAAAAAATAGGGTTTAACCACAAGATGATCCGGAGCGGTCAGAATGCCGGACCAAAGTAATTCGTCTATTTCGTAGATGGGTTTCAGCTTTAAGCTCTGTAAAGCTTCGCGAGGAAGCTTGTAGGTTTGTTCCCCGATCGTCAGTTCAACGGCTGATGAAGTCATTTTGGGTTGTCCGGTCATTGGGCCCGCTTCGGAAATGCGAAACTCTTCATAAATCATGCCGCGGAGGAGTCCATCGGTAAAAGAGGTTTGGTTGGTGGATGGTTCTGCAGAAAGGCCGAGCAGAGTGGGGTTCATGGATTGGGCCGACATTTTAAAAACTCGAACCGTATTGGGAAAAAGCATGGAGGTAATCATGAGTGCGACAACAGCCATCCATCGCTTGAAATCAAGCCGCTCAACAGGACGGAACGAACTCACCAGCATGGCTAGGTTGAAAAATGCAGCGACAAGCATCAGCACAAGCCCAACCGCAATTAGTGGGCGCGAAGGAATTGTGAGCAATAGGCTGAATGCCCGGGGCACCAGAAGCAGGCCAAAGTACCAAATCAATCCCGTGCGTTTCTGACCGGCGAAATAGTGGGCACTCCCGGGAAGCAAAAAGCCGAGAAGAATGCCTACCCAGCGGGGATAGAGTTTTTTTGTTTCTGTTATTTCCATAGGGTTGGATCCATGTGGTAATAGCGCTGAAGTTCGGCGTAAAGCTCAGGATGCTTCTGTTTCATTTGGCGGGGTTTTTCAAAAAATGTTTCGGTAGCAACGGCAAAGAATTCAGCCGGGTTGGTTGCTCCGTATTCATCCATCGTGCTGCGTTGTCCGCGGTTGGTTTTATCAACCAGTTGTTTGTATTCACGATTAAATACACGGGCCCATGCAGAATAGGCGGAGCGTTCTTCCAGAATGGGAGCACCGTCTGCCTCGCCATCTTCCTGATCCAACTGGTGAGTAAATTCATGGAACGTAACATTTTGCCCGTCCTCCATATTTCGTGCTCCGCCGAGCACGCTGTTCCAGGCCAGCACCACCACGCCGCAATCCCACGATTCACCGAGCCGGGAATTATGCCCGTTGTCTCCTCCGAATACACCTTTTTTACCGCTTTGGTAGGTATGGGGATACAGGATGACGGTTTTAAGTTTTGGGTAAACCGGTGCATTCCGGCCAATGAGCAGCAGGCAGGCTTGAGCGGCCACGGTTATGCGCATTGCCTCCGTCAGTTCCAGCCCGCCACATCCTTCGAACGTCGTTTTTTTCAGAAAGACCTGCATGAACCCGAACAATCGCTTACGTTGTTCATCGGTCAGTTTTTGAATCGTGGGAAAAGAGTTCTTCAGTACACGCAGCCACTGATCGGGTGCGGGGGTATTAAAAAGTGCGTTGTATTTTTGTTTGTCCCGAATAACTTTCAGTACGCTTAACCCTGAAGCAATAAGCAGAACAAAAACAAGAATAATAAGTGGAAGCACGGTTAGCGACCTGCCGGAATCCGATCCATCAGTTTTTGAGCAACCTTTCGGATGGTTTCCTGTTGGCTGTCAATGGGCCGTGAGCGATCCAGTTTGGTTTTGAGTGAGCCTCTCCAGATTCGGTCGCCGGTTTTAACGTCGTAGAGGAGAATAGTCAGCGTTCCGATTTCAACGGTATAAACGTTCAGGTCGGGTTCCCGTTCCTCGTAACCCCATTTTTTATCCTGATTGTAGACAAAGCCTCCGGAAAAATCCCGTTCGTTCTGGTTGGTGGCGGTGTATTCTTCTTGTTCTTTTAATTTAATATAATACACGACTTGAATAGAGGCGTTAGTCGTTTCAAGCACTTGTTCCCAGCCCCGCAAAGTCAGCTGGTTATTGAGTGCTTTCTGGAGGTCGACATTGAAATAGGTGTCATCCTGTTGTTGAATCTCCTCAGGAGCGTCGACCCATTCATAGGTTTTGATCCGGCTATAATTATAGGCCTCATCATGATCCGAAGTAACCTTCATGCCGGTGCAGCCCGTCAGGATAGCGGCACAGATGGTGAGTAAAAGCGCAGTTGCAAAGTTCATAGCGTCTCCTTAGTTGGAAAATAATATAGGTTCTGCCAACATAGCTGTCTATGAGTAAAACAGATCTGATCATAATCGGCGGAGGGGCTGCAGGGCTGATGGAAGGATGTGCAGCCGGTGAGCTGGGGCTGAAAGCATTGGTGCTTGAGCGTAAGGCCAAGCCGGGACGTAAGCTGTTGATGTGCGGAAATTCGCGGTGCAACCTGACCACCAACATTTCTGAAGACCGCATGATTCAAATGTTCGGTGACCCAGTCGGAGCATTCCTCGATCCGGCTCTTCGGGCCTTCACGCCATCGATGTCGCAACGGTGGTTTGCGGGCAACGGATTGAAGACGGTTGTAAAAACCGGTAACAAGGTTTATCCGCATATGGATCGGGCGGCAGACGTCCTTAACCTCTTTACCGATTTGTTGCGCGACCAAAATATTTCGTTAGCCTGCTCTTCTGTTGTTCAGTCTTTGGAAAAAACAACGGACGGTTTTCGCGTTACCACCGATAATTTTGTAGTCGAAAGTAAATATGTGCTCATTGCTACCGGGGGAGTCAGCTATCCAAAAACCGGTTCGGTGGGTGATGGCCAGGAATGGGCAAAGAAGCTGGGCCACGACCTTGAGACTTATCGATCCGGACTCGCTGGATTTGAAGTGGAACCTGCTGTTATCAAAGACCGCGTGGGTAAAATCTATGAAAAGGTCACGGTCGATGTGTTTTCCAATGGAAAGGTGATTGGGCAAACGCGCGGTGTTTTCGAAATTGAAAAGTGGGGCGTCGGCGGAACGGCCCTCACCGATGCATCCCGTATTGTGGCCCGCCATCATTTGAAAAACTATGTGCTGAAAGTAAATAAGTTCGATGGAACGGCCGAAGAAATCAGGCCAATCAATACCCGCGCGCTCAAAGAAGCAATGGTGACCGTTGGTGGCGTTACATTGAGCGAGATCAGTTTTAAAACGATGGAGTCCAAAAAAATGCCCGGCCTCTATTTTGCCGGCGAAGTGATGGATGTTGATGGGCCGACCGGTGGCTATAATCTGCAGGCTGCTTTTTCCACGACCCGTCTTGCAGTTGCTGCGGTAGGGAAGCGGTTAGGTAAAAAAGGGTATCCGGAAACCCGTGCCCCGGAGCCGCGATACAGTTCCCGAAAAAGGGCTCCTTCCAGACAGCGCCGACGCTGATTCTGGTTGGCTATGGGGTTGCCATTGAGCGATATGCATGTATGGTCTCGGGCGAAATTAAATTAACCACTTAAATTTTAAAGGACCATCTTATGATCGAAAAAGGACAGAAAGTAAAAATTCACTACACGGGAACCCTCGACGACGGAAATCAATTCGATTCTTCAGCCGGTCGCGATCCGCTGGAATTCGAAATGGGTGCCGGCATGGTGATTCCCGGCTTTGAAACGGGCGTAGTAGACATGGCTGTTGGGGAAAAGAAAAGTATTCATATTCCTTCAGAAGAAGCCTATGGCGAAAAACGGGAAGATATGGTGATGGATTTCGAACGTGGTCAGTTGCCGGAAGGGCTTGAGCCCGAAGTGGGCATGGGACTGCAGATGCAGGGACCTCAGGGACAGCCGGTTCCTGTGCAGATCATTGCTGTTGCTGAAGAAAATATCACGATCGATGCCAATCATCCTTTGGCTGGTCAAAACCTAAACTTTGAGTTGGAGCTCGTCTCTGTAGACTAGTTTCAGTGGCACGGGCATTTTGCCCGTGAGATATGGGCTACCAGCCCATGCCGCAAATTATGGAACCGCCCGCTTTATTTCCATTTTGTCCACCTGCACCGAGCGATACGATCCCCATGCTGGTGATCCTTGTCGTGTTTGTGTTGGGCGGCTGGCTGCTACGGCGATGGAAAAAGAAGCGCGTTTCTAAATCCGATAAATAAAAAAAGGCCCGATCTTACGATCGGGCCTTTTAAGTTGGTGGAGGATAACGGGATCGAACCGATGACCTCGTGCATGCCATGCACGCGCTCTCCCAGCTGAGCTAATCCCCCGGAAAAGACGAGCTTTATAGAGTTTGCTCTTTAGGGTGTCAATATCGTTTGCATTTTTAGTGCACAGTGTGGTCAGGGATGAAGCGTGTACGTTGACCCATTGTGTTCCACCTCAACTTCAGCAGTGGAGATTTTGAGAATCGTGATCTCTTCAAGCTTATCACCTTCGCGGGCGACTCCGTTGTTAATCATCGCAACATAGCCATCGGCACCTTTTGCAATGCCATTTATGATATAGGTGGTTGTCACGGCATCGTGTTTGCTCTGAGGAACCGGCTTTGACGTCTTCTTGGTAGTTTGTGAGACGGTGGCTTTCGTTATGTCAGATGCATCGCGGTCACTTTTTTTGCTAATTACGGAATAAGCCCCGTATGCAACACACAATGCGATGACGATGATTAGAATTATATCTTTCATAAAAAATCTCTACGGTGTTGTCGATGGTTTGTTATGGGTAAAGTCGATAGTGGTTTCCGTCATAGGAAATAACAACATAGGTTGCTGTAATTTTTTCCACCCGAATGCCTTTTCCGAGTTCTGTGCCGATAGCTGTAAATTTACCATTGATAATGGCGATGTCTTCCTTTGTTCCTTGGCCAAAGCCGTTGATCTTATATTTTTTAGCTAGTTTTTCTGGTGCAGGAAGGTGCTCGCCCGTGGCGTCTGATATGCCCACAGGATCTGTTCCGCGTTTGGCGAGTAGCTCGTTGAGTGTTCTTAGAACCGATTGAGGGCCTATATAGTTACGCCCCTTAAAGCTGTCAGCCAGAATTTTTCCATTGGAACCAAGTAAAACCAGTCGGGGAATTCCATCGCCGCTGAAGCTGCGGTTCAATTCTTTTGCACCTGCCGATTGATACTTTACGGCGGGCCAAGGCATGTCGGTTTCCCGAATATAATCAAACATTGCGGTCTCGTTGTGATCACCGCTCACCAGTAGAACCTCAAAAAGTTGTCCGCCGCCGCCGTTTGTTTTATAGAATTCGACCAGTTTCGGAGTAAACGCCTGGCAGGGAGGGCACCAATGCGCAGAAAAATAGAGTAGGAGATAGTTGTTTTTTAACAGACTGGTTTCGGAGACAGGATTTCCATTTCCATCTATAACCACATTTTTAAGCATTTCATCCAGCGAGGCCGCCTTTTTGAACAGTTCGCAACCGCTGGTAGCCAGCACTGCAATCGAGCAGAGGATTGATATTCCATATTTCATAGGTTAGTTTCTCTTTTTTGATCCAAGCATTGTTGATTGTTATAGCAGTCTGAGTGTTTTTTTGAACCTTAAACAGCCCGTCTGTTCGCAATTCCCGTTCCATCTCTGGAAAAGGGGCTGGAATTAGCTGTTTTTTTGAATTTGTTTGGGGTTGACAGTTGGTGGGCGATTCCGTAGTTTCCGCCCCTTGATTTTTTAGGAAGAAAACCCTTTAAGAGGGTATTGAGGTAATTTATGGAAGCATATGCGGTAATAGAAACCGGCGGAAAGCAGTATCGTGTGCAGCAAGGCGATGTCCTTGATGTAGAACTGCTTAAGAAAGATGAAGGCGATAGCGTCGAGTTTGAAGCTCTGGCTATTTCGAATGGTAAAGAGCTCTCGATCGGAGCCCCACTAGTTGAAGGTGCGAAGGTTAAAGCTTCCGTCGTTGAAAACTTTCGTGGAGAAAAAATATATTCCTTTAAGAAAAAACGTCGTAAAGGATATCGTCGTAAGATTGGTCATCGTCAAGGACTGACCAAAATCAAAGTGGAAACAATCAGCGCATAATTTTGCGGGAGGCACGTCATGGCTCATAAGAAAGGACAAGGTTCATCCAGCAATGGTCGCGACAGTAATGCACAGCGTCGTGGCGTTAAACGCTTCGGTGGCGAAAAGGTTACTGCAGGCAGCATTCTGGTTCGTCAGGTTGGAACAAAGTTTCACGCTGGTGTAAATGTGGGTTGCGGTCGCGACTACACACTTTTCGCTCTGAAAGACGGTGTTGTTGAATTCAACAAACGTCAGCGTAAAGTACATATCCGCGAAGAAGCAGTGGCTTAGTTTTAAGCTAAGTCCGGCTTGCAAAGGCGTCACGCAAAGCGAGGCGTCTTTTCTTTTGTCTACACGGTATGCTTGAAACTTAAGGCTTAAAACTCAACACTCCCTCTCATGAAACACGTTGTATTTAAAGACCGCATCAAACTCTATATCCGTGCCGGCAATGGTGGTGACGGTTGCGTTTCATTTCGTCGTGAAAAGTTTATTCCGCACGGCGGTCCCGATGGTGGTGATGGCGGGCATGGCGGATCTGTGATTCTTCGATGCGATGATAACGAAGATTCACTACTTTCTCTATACTACAAGCCGCATCAGCGTGCCAAACACGCACAGCATGGCATGGGTTCCCAATGTCATGGTCGTAATTCAGATGATTGTATCGTGACGGTTGCTCCTGGCACGGTTGTTACTGATGCGGAAACGGACGAATATCTGGGAGAGCTTTTAAGTGACGGTGAAGAGCTGCTTGTGGCCAAAGGTGGAAAGGGAGGAATCGGTAATCTCCGTTTTAAAAGTTCCACCAACCAGGCCCCACGCGAATTTACGGAAGGCACGCTAGGTGAAGAAAAGGTGCTGTGGCTTGAGCTTAAGCTGAAAGCCGACGTTGGATTGGTTGGTTATCCGAATGCGGGGAAATCAACCTTGCTCAGTCAGTTGACTCATGCGCACCCGAAAATTGCCCCGTATCCCTTTACGACCATCAATCCGATTGTTGGAACCATGGAGTATCCCAACTTCAGCCGCTTAAAGTTCGCGGATATTCCCGGGCTGATTGAAGGCGCCCACGACGGCGTTGGGCTGGGGCATCAGTTCCTGCGTCACATTGAGCGCTCCCGCTTCATTCTATTCGTGCTGGATATGGCCGGCACCGACGAGCGCAATCCAACCGACGATTTTCTGCATCTTAGAGACGAGTTGCGGTTGCATATGGAAGAACTTTCCTGCACGCCCTATCTTGTGGTAGCCAATAAAATGGACTCGCCCGATGCAGAGGAATTCCTTAAGGAATTTAAAGAACGCACCGACGAAAATATTATCGAAATATCCGCCGAGCTTGGTGAAGGCCTTGAGCCGATCAAGGATTATCTCTACACGCATTTCTTCGAAACCCGTAAAGTCATTCAGGAAACGGCGGAGCTCGAAGCGGAGCTGGAGAATGCAGACGAGGGTTGATTTGAATGCGGATTTGGGCGAGCTGGACGATGGCTCGCTCGATGCTGCGGTCATGCCCTATATTTCCTCCTGTAATATTGCCTGCGGCGCGCATGCGGGTAATTCCAATTCCATGCGCCGTACGGTTCGCCTTGCCAAAAAATACGGAGTTTCCATCGGTGCACATCCCGGTTATCCCGACCCAGGAAACTTTGGGCGGGTCTCTGTGGAGTTCCAAACGTTGGAACTTTGTGCCCTGATCCGGGGGCAGGTCCTTCTGCTGAAACAGATTGCCAAGGAAGAGGGTGCGGCGGTCTATCACATCAAGCTGCACGGCGCGCTCTACAACGATCTGGCGTTCGACTATGAACGTTCGCTTTCGGTTTCCAAAGCGATTGCCGAGATTGATCCTAAACTTCGTTTCATCGTTTTTTCCGGTTCAGAAGCCGCCCGTGCGGCAGAGGATGCCGGGCTCGTTGCCATCCATGAAGTTTTTGCCGACCGCACCTATACGGAAGAGAGCAAGCTGGTGCCCCGAACGAAACCGGGCGCCGTACTGTATGAAGAGCCCGAATGCCTTGCGCAGGCCGCACGGTTTATGGATGGCTCATCTGGCCTTGTGGCCGATTCCATCTGTGTGCATGGAGATAATCCGTCGGCGGTTCAGTTTATTTCCAAGCTTCGGAACTTTTTTGCCGACCGTAAAATCGAGGTGCGCCCGTCGGCGGATTTGACATTTTCATTTTATCCTCTCGGTGAAAAATCCATGTTGGCTCAACTGCCGGCCCGCATTGCGAAATCCACTCATCGGAAAATTCGGGCCCTTCAGTGGGCGCTTGATGGAGTGGAGGGAATTCTGGAGCTGGTGCCGTGTTATGCGGAATTGAAGATTGATTTCGATCCGACGGTCATTTCATACGAAGAGCTCTGTGCTTGCCTTTGTGATTTGGAGGATCATTCAACTGATCTACCCAAAGCTCGACGGGTCGAGGTTCCTGTATGGTATCAGGGCGAGGGTCTCGCGGTTGTTGCCAAGGCGAACGGTTTGACGGAGGAAGAGGTGGTTCGCCTACACAGCGAGCCGACGTATCTAATCTATATGCTCGGCTTCTCGCCGGGCTTTGCCTATATGGGCGGATTGAATGCAAAGTTGACAACGCCGCGCCTGGAAACGCCGCGCGTTTCTGTGCCCGCTGGTTCGGTCGGTATTGCAGGAAGTCAGACCGGCATCTATCCGGTTGAATCGCCCGGCGGCTGGAATATTATCGGTCGCACGTGGTTTAAGCTTTTTGATCCGGCTACTGAAGAACCATTCCTGTTTGAGCCCGGCGATGAGGTGCAGTTTGTTCCGGCTGAAGTTGGAGAGGAAGCGGCCTTGATGTCTGCGGTCGCCGAGGCCGTCGACCCTCCAGATCGATTTGTAAAAATCATCGAACCCGGCATGTACACGACGGTGCAGGATGCCGGGCGGACGGGATATCTCCGCTATGGCCTTCCTCTTTCTGGAACAATGGATCGTCGCGCATTCAATGCCGCCAACGCATTGGTGGGGAATACTTCGAATGATGCCGTATTGGAATGTACAGGAACCATGCCGATGCTCGAATTTAGCCAGCCAACAATGGTGGCCGTGGTTTATGCCGACCGTTTCCAGACCGTGGCCGTTTTTGCAGGCGAGCCGGTAAAATTCCAACCCTTGGAAACTGGTTATCGGGCCTATATCGCCATTGCGGGCGGGATTGATGTGCCGATGGTGATGGGCAGTCGCTCAACCTATGTGTCCGGAAAGTTGGGCGGATTTGAAGGGCGGATTTTACGAGCTGGAGATGTTCTTCCGGTCACGAATGTAGCCGCGAATTACAGCCGCGTTGCAACTGAGCGGTTCGTATGCAACGCGGCTGGAAGCCGCGCCTATGTTAGAGTCATCCCCGGCCCCGAAGCGGAGTGGTTTGATTGCGGCGGACTGAATACATTTTTGACATCTGAATTCACGGTTTCTTCAAAATCCGACCGCACGGGACTTCGCCTCGAAGGTCCAGGGCTCTCGTTTCGTTTGGATGAGCAGATGATTTCGTCCGGCATCGCCATGGGCACCATTCAGGTTCCGCCTTCGGGGCAGCCGATTGTTATGATGGCCGATCATCCCACCACTGGCGGGTATCCAAGGATTGGAAACGTGGTGCTGGAGGACCTTTCGATCCTAGCTCAGCTGATGCCGGGCGATTGTTTGCGTTTTCGAGAAGAGCGTCGGTGCCATTATAATCGGGATTGAACGTGAGACGTTGTTTCAGCATCATTTTGGACGTTGAAAAACCTGCATTTTTTTTTGCTTATCGCCTTTTTGCTGGGTTTCTTGAAAAAATAACCCGCTCGTATCCATGCCCAGCAAGTTATCAGGCTTTGTTCTGGCTGCCTATGGGGGCGGGGAAGAGGCGTGTACTGATAATTGAAGCAGGCGGAATGTTGAACGCAAAATATCTCAGGATGCTTCCGCTGCATGGATGAAGTAAAAATCTTCAGCCGAGTCAGAAGCTATTTATCAACCTGCTGAATAGTTACGAATTAAGGGTCTTCCGCCAAATCAGTGGGTAAATGAATGATTAACACACCGAGCAACTTATCTGTAATGTGTTGTCGACGAAAACGACACTACACAGAAGG
>JADGFE010000223.1 GCA_016744085.1 Kiritimatiellales bacterium
ATATTACTTGTATGCCATCCTGATTTCAGGCCATTTCAAACTTTCAGGCAAAGCGAAAACCTCACGTGCACCCACTGATTTGGCGGAAGACCCTATTTTTTTAAGCTATCATTTGATATTCGTTTAGTTCTAAAACCTTGATCGTTGGTGCGATAGCGACTTGTTTAAAATTAGTTGTTTAAGGGCCAAAGCACTTTAGTTGTTCACGGACATTGAATCATAGAACGGGCTCATTTATAGTGCGGCAATTGATTTAAGGGTGTTAGGGAATGGCCGCACGAAAAAAGACAACAACACATAAAAAGCCGCAGTATGTACGGGCGAAACAGCGCAAGAGAGCCGAATCTTCGGCGCTGACGCGTCGCTCGATTACCATCATCGTTTTATTGCTGTTCATTGGAATGCTGATCTTTGGATTAAAGCAGGGTTTCGATTGGATTGGGCAAAAGCTCTATGCGGATAATCCGCGCTTCGAAATTCAGCATTTGGTGATTTCCTGCGATGGCAAGCTGACCGAAGACTCTATTCGTGAATGGAGTGGACTTCGGGAGGGGATGAACCTGTTTGAGATGGATTTTGAGGAGATCGAGCAGGAACTTCTCGGTGTTTCCCGGATAGAATCAGTTTATTTGGAACGAAAGCTTCCGCATACCATGATCGTTAAGGTGAAAGAACGTGTTCCGGTGGGCCAGATTTCGGGACGTCATGCTTCTAAATATCCCTTTATGGTCGATCGCTATGGTTATGTGCTTCCTCACCGCCGGAAGCTAGCGACGCTTCCGTTGATTAAAGGCCTCGACCTTGATCTTACGCTGGGTACGCCGGTTGAAAATGCCGATGTGGAAACGGGTATTAAAATTATAGGCATATGCGATAGCACCGGTTATCTGAGGAACTATGTTCGGATCGAAAGTCTGGATCTGAAGTATTCTGACTTTATTGATATGCGCCTGCATGGCGGAATCCGTGTTCGAATGCCCCGTTTTTCACTTAAGCCTAAACTTCAGAACCTAGCCACCGTCATCAAGATTGCCAATGGACAGGGACGGCGAGTCAAAGAAGTCGACCTTACTCTTGATTCGGCCAAAGTGCCCGTGACTTATTACTGACCTGAAAACTGAAACGTAAAAATATCGGCTAGAGGGAAAAGAATGGAAATGCATCGAGTAGTAGGATCTAGTCTTCAAATTTCAGGTATCAAATTTCATGAGTATTGAAGCAACTGCAGTCTTGGAAATAGGCACAACCACCGTTCGCGTTCTGACCGGAGAATTGCGTGATGACGGAGAGGTCTCGGTGACGGGTATTGGTGAAACGCCATCTCGTGGTATTCGCAAAGGGGAAATCATTAACCGGGACGATGCCATTGCCTGCGTTCGGAAGGCGATCAAGGCGGCCGAAGAAAACCGTCGAAAAAGTATTCACTCCGTTTTGCTGGTCACATCCGGCGGACAGGCGGAAGCCAAGAAAAGCACCGGCATTCATAAGCTGGTGGATCCGGCTGATAATCAGCTATCCGAAGTCACAGACGAGGATGTTGTCGAAGTGGTGGAGATTGCCCGCAAGGTTGCGTTGGCAGAAAATCGAATCAAACTGCACACCTTGCAGCAGTATTTTCAGGTTGATGATACCGTGAATGTCACGAACCCGGTGGGTATGGCCAGCGAAGAGCTGCGCGTTGATATGCTTACGATCCACGGCAAGCGAAGTGCGGTAGACAACTTTCGAAAAATTGTGGATGACGTGCCGATTGAATGTTCCGATGCCGTATTCAGTGGGCTTTGTTCCGCGATGGCCGTTGTGACGAATGAACAGAAAAAAGCAGGCGTGCTTGTTGTGGATATTGGTGGTGGAACCACTGACTTTACGCTTTATCACGATGGATTTATTCAGGCTGCTGGGTCATTCGCGGTGGGTGGAGATCATATAACGAACGACATTTCCGTTGGATTGCAGATTCCATCCAGTCAGGCTGAGCTGATTAAGGTTAAGGAAGGCAGCGCTCTTACCAATCTGATGGAACGGGATCATAATATTTCAATTCCGGCGGCCTCTCAGGGGTTCGGCGGAAAAATGGTAAGGGCCGTCATGCTCAATACGATTATCAACGCACGGATGGATGAAATATTTTTGCTGGTAAAGGATCAGATCGACCGGCAATGCCCGAATGTTCCGTTGAGCGCCGGCGTGCTGCTTACCGGTGGCGGTGCCTTCCTGAACGGAGCGCGGGATCTGGGGCAGAAAGTGTTCAATGTTCCGTGCATGCATGGAAAGCCGTTTGATGTTCATGGGTTGCCTTCAGCCAAAGATGGGCCGTTGTATGCCTGCCACGTGGGTGCCATCCGCTATGCCGCATCGCTGCATCGTACGGCGGAAAAAGTTCCTTTAAGTAAAAAGCTCGTAAAATTATTCTGGGGTAGCTCGCATGACTGATCACGTCAAGCCAGATGCTCAGACCATCTCAGCTCCGCGTATGCTTGTTATGGGCGTCGGCAGCAGTGGCGCCCGTGCTGTTGCAGAGATGCATCAGCAGAATCCTGAGTTTGATATGGTTGCCATCGATACCGATACAAAAGTATTGGATTCGCTGGCTATTGATCATGTGATTCATGCCGGTGCAACGATTACCCGAGGGCTAAGTTCCGGCGGTGACGTTGAGTTGGGCCGCCAGTCTGTTGAAAAGGATTCGTCCAGCATTCGTAAGCAACTGAGGCGCGTGGATCTGTTGGTGCTGGTTACAGGGCTTGGAGGCGGAACTGGTTCCGGCGCCGTTCCAGTAATTACCCGCATTGCCCGGGAAGCGGGTGCGCTGGTTCTTACGCTGGCAGGAATGCCCTTTAAATTTGAAGGTAAAAAAGTGGCACGTATTGCCGATGAATCCCTTAAGCGAATTCGAACGCATGCAGATGCCATTATTCGAATTTCTAACGAACGGCTGGTGGATCGATCGGATCTTGATATACCGGTAGAGCAGGCATTTGAACGCAGCCATCAGGTAATGACGGATGCCATTTTCGGCGTTTGGCGCATGCTTGCAAAAAATGGGGTGTGCGGGTTGGACTTTGCCTGTATTCATACCATGCTTCGGAATTGCGACGGATTTTGTCATTTTGCCAGTGCTGATAGTTCCGGTGAAAAGAAAGCCGAAATAATTGCTGAAGAAATTATGAAACATCGATTGCTGAATAAAGGCAAGATGCTTGGAAGTGCGGCCGGAGTTGTGATCGGTTTGACAGGTGGCCATGACCTTAAACTGAGCGAAATTGAACTCATAATGGAGCGGTTACGGGAAAAGTTGCCTGAGGATATTTGGCTAAATTTTGGTGTAGCCCTTGATCCTGGGTTTAAAGATCGTCTATCCGCAGTAGTGCTGGTGGCGGAACAGTGGAAAGAGCCTCTGGTGGACAGTGTCAATCGACAGATGGGATTCTTTAATAATCGTGCACCATTGGCGCAGGGCGAGCTTCCACTGGAAACCGAAGGCAAGGGACGCTTTACCTACGTTGATCCGACGATTCATAATAATCAGGATCTGGATGTTCCTGCGTATATCCGGCGCGATATTAAACTGCCGCGCTAGTTCGTCTAAGATAACAGGCTATTGCTCCGGCACGAAATTATTGTGATGCGGCATAGCGGATGTGCGGGTCTCCAAAGTAGTTTATAACTCGTTGCGTCGATTGCTCGATCAGCCGCA
>JADGFE010000224.1 GCA_016744085.1 Kiritimatiellales bacterium
GCTTACAATCATGATCCATTGAAGGTGGTTATTTCTGATCCCATCCCTGAGTTGCTTTATGGCTTTTCAGTCTCCCAAATTCCGGCAGTTGAGTGTTGGCATTGATTTTTTATATTTTGGTTGACAGAAAGTACGTTCTTGTCATTTTCATCCAACCATAAAAAGGCTTCCGTTGCTGCCCGAAGATTTCCCCTCGCCCCCATAAGCCTACCGGTCCGGGACGGGATGGCCGAAAAAGTAGCGTTTTCCTGGCATGAAGCGGTCCGCTGTAACATCTTCAAGGAATGCCTCCAGTCGTGTGCTAGCGTGAAGCGGTAGAAATCGATGTTCATTCACCTCATAGAAGCCGGAGAAGTCTTCGCCTGTATAAGCTTCAAGGAGCATACGCGTTTGAGTGACACGAAGGTTCTCCTCTGACGTTCGTTTGATGCGGTCTAAGGCTCGACTGGCGACTTGTCGAACGGTGAGCAGCTCACCATCGAACAGACAAGAATAATCAGTCGTTGGCAAAGCGGTGATGAGCTCAGCGTAGCGTGCTTCCACCATGCGAGTGTACTCTGCGATACCCCATGCGGGGGTAGGCTCGTACCAATCGGGAAGATTTGCTTCCTGCAACCGGCGCGGCCCAGAGTCGATTCCCGCCGGCTTGGGCTCAAGTAACAATGAAAGATGCACAGGCAGTGCCATGTATTGATCATACGACTGGATTTGTTCGAACAACCGCAGTATAACCGGTACAACCCAAGATTCGTGGGACTTCGCCAGGGTCTCTCCTACCCATTGAAGGGGGGCATCCGTACCGCGCTGAGTTCGTAGCCGTTCGGCCAGCGGTACGAGGTCCTGCAGGATTGTTCGTGGGGCCGCGAACGACAGCAGAGTAGAGCAAGCCCCCCATACATCAGCATCATCGTGACGAGCCATAAGATCCAGGAGCCGCGAGCACGGTGCGAACTGCCCTGCCTGGGCGTAAGCCAGTACTGAACAGATGACATCTTCAGGATCTTCGGACTGCAGATAGCGAGAGCTGGCGAGATCAGGAGGAACAGGGCCGCTGAAATGGAAACCCGTACCAGTTGGAAGGAATAGTCTGCGATAGTATGGGTGCATCATTTGCCTCCTTGAAAGACATGAGCTGACAGTCCCTGCAAGCTCGTCTGTGCATCATCTACGGCGGCACACTCCGGGCTAAGGACGTCTTTCGGGACGAGATTTCCC
Source organism: Kiritimatiellales bacterium (assembly GCA_016744085.1). Taxonomy (GTDB): domain Bacteria; phylum Verrucomicrobiota; class Kiritimatiellia; order Kiritimatiellales; family Pontiellaceae; genus Pontiella. Next base: position 1,216 of record JADGFE010000224.1, read on the forward strand.
GAACTATTTGGACAACCTCCCGCAGAGAGTGGGGTCTTATGGCACACTTGGGAGCTGCTTTTGCAGCTACGCCCGGCTGCCTTGTGGCTTCGGATGCATTCGTTGCGAACGCCGTCCGTGAATCCCAGCCGCGCACGTTCACCTGAGTCGGATGTGTTGGGTTTCGGATTGGTCTTCTTGAAATGAACGCCACAATCTTCATCTGGAGGATCATGGAGATTCTCACAGGGAGGAGACTTCGTGCGCGCTTCTTTTAGTTTATTCATCATATCATGGGCTTCTTTCTGTTTACGCAGAGTCTCGTCGATCTTGAACTGGTTGTTTCCCTGATTCGCCCAACCAGGCTTCTTTGCAAGGAACTTGTGCATTTCTGCAACTTTGTTATCGTGGCGCTCACCTGCCGCACCATACCATTCATCTTCTGAACACCGCTCATAGGGCTGACCGGTATCTGGGTCCTTTTGGTTATCATGCAAGGGGCCTTTGCAACATGGGCACTTCTGGTCCTCGTCATTATCCCAGCCCATATTCATCGATTCGAGACCGGGCATCGGTGGCGTACCGCCAGGTTGACTGCCGTGATTACTCGTGGTGATGTCAAGATGCCGATTCACTTTTTTGCCCTCCAACGATACGTCCATTGATGAAGCCTGAAAGTACGTTTTCCCCGTGATCTGCCCTGTGATCACACTCGCACCGAAACTTCGAGTAGCAGTTTCATTACCAAGCGGTGACGTTTTGTAGAAGCTTTGACCATGCAACGCTGCGGGCTGGCCTCCGATTTTAACCTTCTTGCTGCCCTTTTTTAAATCTCCGGCCATTGATGTATCTGGATACGGTACCGGTATCGGACCTGCAGGAGGCGAGGGGGGGCTCATGCATACGTCAGGGAATGCAGCAATAACCTTGTTGTTTCCAGATTTATGCGCGATCTCCATACCATTTGCAAATACGCCTTTTCCCATAACGAACCACTTTCTTTGAGATTACTGTTTATCCAACACAATAGCCGCCCGTTGTCCACATAAATTTCCAACGGTTCCAATTGCGCGCGCCCCGGGTGCGTAGTCCTTCGCAAAACCGGCTATACCACTGATGAGTCCGCACAATCCGGCAGGCGTTCCCGTATCACCGAGATGTTCTGCGCATAGCCATAGAGGAACTTCTTCTTTTCGTTTTCGAAGCAGCCTGCTAACAAGGAGCGATTGTTCTTTAAACGCATAACTTTCACCAGCCGCATCCGATAATCGAAAATCTATATCATGCATCGCAAGGCCAGCTTCATTGAGTGCATTCCTTGCCGCCTCTGTCACCCCAGTTCCTCTAAGAGGAATATCATTGGAAAGTAACGCGGGTTCGTTTGCAAACCCCATCCCCCGAATCACTGCCATTGCCGAACTGTTCTGCATAGACAAAGCCAAACAGGCTGCGGCCTCCCCCGGAATCACACCGTCCGAATTGTTATCGGTCAGTAAACGGTGTTTTTTATACAGATCCAACAGCGGACTCGCTGTAACCAATGAATCGGCCGCCGCTACTAAACACTCTGAGTGCGATCCTTTTTGAAGATATTCCCTCGCCAGCCCAATCGCGTCATATCCGCCATATGCTCCTTCCCCGGCAACGATTTGCACATTCCGGCTATTGAGATTTGTTCGAACTATTTCACTTAAAAGAGGGAGTATCGACGCAACTTCCAACGGCTTACCTTGGCTGTCGGTGGGGAGTGCCAGAAACACAGGCGTGTCTGCAAGTTTTTTTATCCCTTTTTTTGAAAACGCATCGATAATTGCATATGACAGCAATGCACACCACCTTTGGGTTCGGGTATAGTTTTCGTCCAGCAGACTCAACCGCGATCCAGTAATGGGCTCACCATCATTGTCAAGATACGGCAACTCCTGGAATAGAGAAGTCCCCGTTCGTATTGCTGCGCATGCCGCCTGCCAATTTAACCCAATTGGACAGGCCATTCCCATCGTATTAATATACATTGAAGCGACTGTCATGTGTCACTTCCCCTCTTTTTTTGAAGCCATTTTATGGCTGCATCGAGGTTCTTAAAATGAGGTTTACCATTTTTTTGTCCAATTGGGCCATCGTCACAGGTTCGGTGCGGATCACCGACTTCGATGGTTCTGAGCATGTTCAACTTTTTTTCTACCGGCATTTTTGTTCGCCAAATTAATATGGCAATCTTGTCATGGGGTTCGAGAATAATGGTATCCAGCACACCGAGGCGCTCCTCTGTCCGATCAATAAAATTATACCTTACCGATATTTCCATCTTTGGGATGATGTAATCAACCGTGGGATCAATTGACATATGTTGACACCGAATGCGTTCGCCGCCGGTGAAAGTTGGAAACTGCTGATCGGTGGGGGCGCTTTGAAAATAGCGACTATCAAAGTCTTCAGGCAAAAACGGACACACATTATCCAGCCAGTGTTGATCGTAGGTGCCGGCATATTTGCCCCG
>JADGFE010000225.1 GCA_016744085.1 Kiritimatiellales bacterium
GCCATGCTTAACCCTCCCGAGCATCCATAAACCGACAGGCAGGCGCATCAAAGCTCCGTTCAGCATTATGAACCCGGCAATGATTCGTTTCAGAATCAAAGTGGGTGCATTCGTCGCACAAGCTATCTGCAAACGTATTTAATGAGGCTTGTGCCGATTCTGTATTAGGCACTTCGTTATCTTCATAGGGTAGTCCGAGCATTTTCCGGGCAGATGGAAGGCTCATGATACCGGAGACCACCATGTCGTTTATCGGCTTCACCTGCTTTTCATCCAGCAGATCAATGACCTTTTGCTCGTTTTCCCGATTCGCTGTTTCAATCGCTGGATCCAGATCCATCTTAAGCTGCAGGCTGGAGCGGCTGATCAATTTCCGGTCATACAGCTCAATGAGCAGCTTCTTGAAATCGACGGCGTCGCTGGGATCGAGATCGTTGAAAATGAACTGGAGCGATTTGTCATCATATCCATTCTGCTCCATCCAGTCGTCGAAAACCCAATCCAGCAGCTTCCGGGCTGCCTGTTTAATTTCCCGGATCATCACCATCATTTTCTGCATGCTGATGGAGGCCGTGGCGAAGTTCGGCCCGTCACCAGTTACAAGCGAACGAGCCAACCCGAGAGCGACGATAATATCCTCTTTGACTTCCTTCACCTTGTCTTCGACATTCAGCACCTGTCCGTCGGTGCCGTGGGTTTCGACGTTGACGTAAAATGGAACGACGAGGCCGCTTTTCATATCCATCTTGTTGACCATGTCGCGTACCTGTTCGAGCATGCGTTGATCGGGCATCACCATCTTCTGGCCGAATGCGCCACCGACTTTCAACATCCGGAACGGGGTTGTCCATCGTTTGGCAATCGCCTGTTCGGCCTTGCGATAATCCCGGAGCAGTTCGATGGATTGGAACGCCGGTAGGACCAGCGAATTGCCCCGGGGTGAAAAGGCAGGCGCATCCCATTTCAGGTGGATGGTCTGATCAACCGGCAGTTCAATCGCTTCACCGCCGCTATTGTCCGGCTGTTGTTTGGCTTCAATCAGTTCGCCTTGGGCATATTTAACCTTCACAGATACCGGGTTAACGCAAACCAGCTCTTCCGTATCTTTGCCCGTTTCGCCGTATCGCTTGAAACCGACCGCATCCCCTTTGACTAGCAATTGCAGAATCATATCTTTGATGAATTCCGTTATTCCCAGCTTTCCTGCGGCGTCTAACGCGGCAGTCTTCAGCTTCTCATCATCACTGGAGATTTTAATTTCATCACCCACAGCAAAGGTGCGCCATGAGTTGACACAGTTCTTCACCAGCGGCTCTTCCAGATAGTATTCCCAAGCCTTTCGCGCCCGCTCCTCCCATGAAGCCGGAACCGCATTGTTGGCACTGACCGTACTGAATGCTGAGCTATCCAGCGCCGCCGCCGTTGCCATCGGCGTTAACACGTCGCCATTTGATTCCAGTTCTGCTGTTGATTCCATCCTGCTCTCCATCGCGGGGTTCATCGCGCACATTTGCCCCGTACGGGCGAAACAATGCCTTGGTCGGTTACTTACCGGAGCGGAGGGAAAAGTGTCGGGATCATTATGGATTGAGCTCAGAGATCGATGCTTGGAAAATCTAAAAGAATGAATAGTATTCCTGAGTCTATAGAGAGGTTTTAGTTAGCAATGAATAGAGAGACCGTCAAAGAACAGATTTTGAGAAGATATGAGTCCAATGAGCCGTTAAATATCACTGCGGTGAAACGGGATTCACCCGTGCTTATGGAATACGTATTTTCTGAAAATCCGTACTGGGGATGGTATCAGGCTGTAACCGATGCCGGGCTCGATTATCGGGGAATTAGGATCGAATTATTGGATTACGTGCTCTGTGAGATTTGTGGAAAGACATTTAAGCATTTGGCTAATCATGTGCGGCTAAAGCACGGATTCGGTTTTGACGACTATAAGGCGGAGTATCCAGATGCTACTAAGCTGAGCGAACAGCTCCGAGCGCAGCAGTGTGACTTTTCAAGCACACGAAATACTCTTATTCCACACTGGGAACCTCTTTGGACTGATGAATATGCCTTGGATAGACTGGCGGCTTATCATCGGCAGGGGTTCCAGATGAACGAGAGTTTTATTCAAGAACGTGATAATGCGATGTATCTTCAATTAACCCGCCGGTTTGGATCCTTCAGTAATGCATTTGAACAAATCGGTCTGGACTATCGTGAACATTGTCTGGTTCAACGAACGAGCTGGAATACCGATCTGGTGATTGATCAATTGAGGGAATTACACACAGCGGGAATAGATCTGGCTCCTGGTTCTTTGGAAAAACATGATGTTCATCTTTATTCTGCGGCTTCCCGTCTCTTCGATGGATATGCCAATGCACTGGAATCCGCTGGGTTGAACCCTACTGCCGTGTATGTGGCTGGATATAAAAAAGACAAACCTGAACGGCTGGAGTTTCTAAAAACGCTGAAAGCGTTTTGCTCGCATAAGGATTCCAGAACTTATGCAGTGATGGTGGAGTTTAAAGCCAAATATGCAGGTGAAATTTCTAGATGGTACAATCGTTGTTGGGGGCATGCGTGTGATGATGCGAAAGTCTCGAAAAAGCACCCCATAAGGAAAACACCTCAGAAATATCCGGACAAAACCGCAGTCATTCAGGGAATCAAAGAGCGTAAATGTGCAGGGTATTCATTGAGATTTAGTGACGTGGATTCGGGGGAACATCTGGATCCCATGCTTCTGAAAAGAGGCCGAGACCTTTGGGGGGCGTGGGATAACGCGTTGATTGCCGCTGGCATCAACCAAGGAAATGTTCGGCGAAAATATCCGACAAAGGCAGATGTCGTTGCCGAGATTAAACGGCGGCACAAGCAGGGAATGGCTGTAACCTACAACGAGCTTTACAACAATGCACCAAGAGCACGATCCCTTTTGAAATGCGGTAGGGAGTATTTTGGTTCATGGCGAGAAGCTCTGAATGCAGCAGGCGTTAAACCATGTGATCCCCGCCGAAAATATCCAGATGAGGCGTCGGTGTTGAAATCCATTCAGGTCAGATGGAATAATTCTTTATCTCTAGTTGCGGAACAAGTTCACAGGGGTGAACACAGAGATCCTTCTCTGCTGATATGGGGGAAGAAGTTTTTCGGGACATGGGATGCCGCATTAACGGCGGCAGGCGTAAACACAAAGGCCCGGTAGCTACAAAAAAATCGGATCGGTAAGAACGGGCTTGATGAAGACCGTTTCTTCGGTTCCGGCACCAAGGTCTTCGAGTTCACGAATCAACATGGCGCAACGGACAGCATCAATAACGTGATCGTTACCTTTGGAATAGATGATCTTTCCGTCGCGCAATGTGTAGGTCTGTGTGGTGAACTGGTCTTCAATTTCCAGATCGTCCGCTGGAAAGATAAGCTGTTTGCGTTGCAATGCCCCGTTGATAAGGCTGGTCATTAGCTCCTTGGTGCGCTTTTTGATCTCCTTGCCATCTCGCAATGTGATCCTTGTCATGCCTCCGAAATCAAAACCCTTGAGGCGTTCTTCAAGTTGCAGCTCTTTATACCGAACTTCTGAGCAAATATTGCCCGCCTTGCGCCGCAACCCTTTCAAAATCAATAAGTAAGAGAACAAGGGCGGTCGGTTTTTTAAAGATATGTACCC
>JADGFE010000029.1 GCA_016744085.1 Kiritimatiellales bacterium
ATATTACTTGTATGCCATCCTGATTTCAGGCCATTTCAAACTTTCAGGCAAAGCGAAAACCTCACGTGCACCCACTGATTTGGCGGAAGACCCACTTTTTCTAAGTAAGTGGCCCGCCGGGCTTGTCGTGTATAATGGTGTCTGTGGTATTCTCCGTCGCGTCCGGATGGTCGGCCATGTAGTGCAGGCCTCGACTTTCTTTTCGTTGCTCCGCAGAACGGATAATCAGTTCCGCAACGTCCGCAATATTACGCAGTTCCAGTAGATCGGAAGTCACTAAATAATCGCCATAGTATTGTTTGATTTCCTGCCGTAGATTACGAATACGTGCCCGGGCGCGGGCGAGGCGTCGTTCTGTGCGAACGATCCCTACATAGTCCCACATTGCGGTACGGACTTCATTCCAGTTATGCTCAACCACAACGGCCTCATCCGATGAAACCGCTTCTCCGCATTTCCAGTCAGGAATGGATACAGATTCTTTAAACTGTTCCCATACATTGGAAATCTCAGTAGCCGTGGCATAACCGCAAACTAATGCTTCCAGCAGCGAGTTGCTGGCCAACCGATTCGCTCCATGAAGGCCTGTACTTGCTACTTCGCCGCAGGCATAGAAACCAGGAAGGTCGGTAGTCCCGTTGACTTCGGCCACAACGCCACCACAAGAATAATGGGCTGCAGGGACAATCGGAATGGGATCCGTGGCCATGTTAATACCATAGCGAAGGCAGGCAGCATACAGATTCGGAAAGCGTTCTCGTAGAAAAGATTCAGAACGGTGAGAAATGTCGAGATAGACATATGGATCACCGTGCTTTTTCATAATAAAGTCGATAGCGCGGGCGGTAACATCGCGGGTTGCCAGTGATCCGCGGGCGTCAAAATCTTCCATGAAGGATCTACCGCGGATATCCTTCAGTTCGGCCCCTTCGCCGCGCACGGCTTCGGAGATCAAAAATGATTTTGCATCGGGGTGATACAGGCAGGTGGGGTGAAACTGAACAAATTCCATGTTACGGATCGGCAGTCCTGCGCGCCATGCCATGGCAACGCCATCGCCGGTTGCAACATCGGGATTGGAAGTATAAGGGTATACTTTTCCTAATCCGCCCGATGCCAAAATGGTGCAGGCCGCGTGAATCGGAAAAATTTCATCACTTTTTTTATCAAGAAAATAAGCGCCAACGCATCGGTTTTTCCCCGGATGGCCAATCCAGTCCGTTGTAATCAGATCGATCGCCATCAGATTTTCGCGGATAGTTATGTTACTATTTTCCAACGCCCGTTTTATCAAAACCTTCATCATCGATTGACCGGTAATGTCGCCAGCGTGTAACACGCGTCTGTGCGAGTGACCGCCTTCCTGGCCAAGATCGTATACGGTTTTCTTGCCTTTAAGTTTTCGCTGATCAAATTCGATGCCGAGGTTTTCGAGTTCGGCTATGCGTGCATAGCCATCCTGTATAATTTGTTCAACAATTTTCGGATCGCTCAGCCCGCTCCCGGTTGAAAGGGTATCGGCCACGTGGGCTTCAATGGTGTCTTCCGGGTCAACCACACAGGCAATGCCGCCCTGAGCATAGAAACTGTTGCACTCGGAGGCATTGACTTTGCTGGCTACCAATACATGCCCATGCTTGCTCAGCTCCATGGCGGCGGTGAGCCCGGCGAGCCCGGATCCAATTACTAAGAAGTCGTATGAGTTAGTTTTCATGGGTGGTTTGCGTGACGATTGAACCGTGAGGCGTGATGGAGACTCAGAAATAACGCCTCAAACGCCACTCCTCACGCCTTCCTTTTCTTCTTCGGCGTCCCGCTTGATCTTTGCGAGCTGCTGCTGTCGGGTCTGCTGGGCAAAGGCCAGTTTGGCAGGATCTGCTTCAGAGGCCAGTTGCTGATCGAACATGATTTCAGTTTCGGCAAGCTTTGCTTTCATCTTTGATTCTATTTCAGCAATAGCCGCTTTCTGTTCGTCGGTCAGTTTTACTGAAGGACCGCTAGAGCGTTCCATCGCCAGTTCGTATGCACTTTTCATTCCGCTCATGAGTAAACATCCTTTTGGACGAAATATACGGACCAATTAAAGGAAATGAAACCGCGAATAAACGTAAAAATATTGATTTCGGCTAGTCATTCATCTGCGATTCGATACGCAGTGCGATGTCGTGCTCATAGAGGGCGGTTAGAATTTCGTCGAGCGAACCTTCCATTACCCGGTCGAGTTTGTAGAGCGTGAGGTTGATGCGGTGGTCGGTGAGGCGATTCTGGGGATAGTTGTAGGTGCGTATTTTTTCGGATCGATCACCGGATCCTACCATGGATTTTCGCTCGGAGGCCTGTTCTTCCGCGGCTTTACGCTGCTGGTTGTCGAATAGTTTGGCGCGCAACATTTTCATGGCGGAGGCTTTGTTTTTATGCTGAGAGCGTTCGTCCTGGCATTGAACGACCACACCGGAGGGGACATGGGTGATGCGGATGGCGGAATCGGTGGTGTTTACGTGCTGTCCGCCGGCACCCTGTGCACGGTAGGTATCGATACGGAGGTCTTCGGTACGTACTTCGATGTCGACATCTTCAGCTTCGGCTAAAATAGCAACTGTTGCTGCGGAGGTATGGACGCGGCCCTGCGTTTCAGTCTGCGGGACGCGCTGTACGCGGTGGGTTCCGCCTTCGTGTTTAAGGGCTTTGTAGACGTTTTCACCTTCAACGGAGAAGGAGACTTCCTTATAGCCGCCTGATTCGGAAGGGCTGACGTCCATCATACGGTGCTTCCAGCCTTTTACATCGAAGTAGCGTGTGTACATGCGGTAAAGGTCGCCGCAGAAGAGGCCGGCTTCGTCGCCGCCGATTCCAGCGCGGATTTCGATAATCACATTGCGGGAATCGGTGGGGTCGGGTGGAATGAGCGCAATTTCCATGTTGCGTTCAGCCAGGGGAAGTTTTTCTGCGATATCGGCCCGCTCCATCTCAGCCATCTCTCGAAGCTCATCGTCGGAGTCTGAGTCAGACAGTATGGCTTCGCTTTCTGCTTTAGCATCGGTCAGATCGATCACTTTTTTTGCGCATTCGGCTAGCATTTTATGATGTCCGTATTCGCGCATACATTCTTGCATCTTCTTAGGGTCAGATGAAACCTCTGGCTGGGACATGCGGGTTTCGAGTTCGCTGAGCTTGGACTGGAGTTGGTCGAGATAGGCGTGGTCGATCATGAAAAATACCGGTTAAGAGTTGGCAGGGTGCGGACACAAAAAGGCCGAACGTGCTTTCGCAGGTTCGGCCCTCAGAGCTTGCTCGACTAGTAAGAGCCTTGTGCGAATCGCTTCTTGAAGCGGTCAACACGGCCTTCTGTATCGATCAATTTCGCGCTGCCGGTAAAGAATGGGTGGCAGCTCGAGCATGTGTTTACGTGCATTTCCTTTACGGTGGAACGAGTGTTCATTTCGTTACCGCAAGCGCAACGGACGGTTGCTTCTTCATAATTCGGGTGAATGTCTGTTTTCATTTAAAAAATCCTCGTTTCAATTGGGAGCGTGGTTTTTAAACAAACTGTGGTTGCTAGGCAAGGTAAAGTTTAGTTTTTTTGGAAGTTTAATCTTCCCGATTATATATCCCTTGCGTACAGTTTTCCATCTATGTGGAATGTGTTTTCATCTTTTAATGGGGCTGTTCATTGGCTAATGCTTGCGTCGATGGTATTTATTGCTTACTCCTCGCCGGTTGTACAAGCCAAAGGTGTGACGCAAAGTCAGCTGTCACGATTAGATCCTACATCGGAATCAACGAGTGTTCTGCTTGAAACCTCCAAGGAACTACTGAAAAACGAACAACTTGAAGATGCCTTGCCTTTTTTGGAAGAGGTACTTGTTCGTTTGGAAGGGGATGACGAGAAAAAAGCCCGTCAGACTCTCGCGTTTACGCTCTATCAGTTGGCGTACTGCCAGATGAAATTGGGCGAGTATGTGTCGGGTGCCAGAAATTTTATTTGGTTTTCCGATGAGTTCCCTGACGATCCTCAGCAAGAGTCGGCACGTGTGCTGGCAGCGCAATGTCTGACTATGGTTCAGCAATGGCCGAGTGTCGAAGAGCAAGTGTCTATCGTATTGAAGAATGTGCGCCTGAGCGATGAATTAAAGGTTCCGGCAACTCAATTGCTGGCAGAATCACGTTATCAACAGGAAAAGTGGAGCGAAGCCATTAAACCACTTGGATCACTTTTCCGGATTGCAAAAAAAGATACCGTGCGGGCCGGAGCGGCCGTGATGATGGTTACCTGTTATGTTCGGCTCAATGATTTTGGTAATCTCTTTAAGTTTCTTCCGCATTGTGATGAGGCGGCTCGGCATGATGTGGGCCTGAATGTTGCGCTGCTGGAAGCCGGAGACTCTCATTATAACAGGGGAGAATTTCAGAAAGCGCTCTTGTTGTATCGTCTGGTTTTGCTGAAAGCCGATTTAATTACGCATTATGAAAATCGTTTGCGTAATCTGAAGGCGGCTATGAAACCTTTTGTTGCGGGAACATCGCAGACGCTGACTGAGTTCAAGGAGCTGCAGCGAAAACAGGAATTGCTCTTTGATCGTCTATTAAAGCAATACAGCGTGATCAAGGATTTTCAGGACTACGATATGGATGTGGCCTTGCGTACCGCTCAGTGCTACAACGACTTGGAGCGTAATTGGCCTGCCCATGCAATTTATAAGCGGATCTATACAGAAAATCCTGAAAGTGAGCTAGCTGACCAATCGCGATTTTCTGGATTTGCCGTGATGCTCGATGAGCGCGAATGGGCGTTTGCAATGACTGAGGGGTATGAATACATCGAGATGCTACCCGAGGGGGAGTTTATTGATGATATCACCTTGAACCTGATGCAGGTGCATATGCAGCAGGAGCAATTTGATCTGGCCTTTGATATGGGAACGAAAGGACTCGAACTTTCTCCAGACCATAAACATATCGATCAAGTGAAATATTTAATGGGTTATATCCGCTTTATGCGGTTGGATTATGAAATTTCGAGCGACTTTTTCTCCGAAATTCTGCGTCGCTGGCCGGAGAGTCGATATTATGAATCCGCCGAATATTGGAGGGCGATGTCGCAGTTGTTCCTTGGGAATTTCTTTGAAGCCGAGTCTGCTTTCACGGCCTATTTAAGCAATCCAAAGTATGCCCCGCGCGTTTATGCCGAGGATTCCTCCTATCGCTTGGGTGTTGCTCAGTATGGCGCGGAAAAATATGAAGAGTCGGAGGGGACTTTGCGGGGCTTTGTTGACGAGTATCCTGATAGCAAAATGGTTTCAGAAGCATATGCAATGCTGGGCGATCTGCGCGGTGCTGAAGGGGGCATGGAGCTTGCATTAGATTTTTATACATTGGCTCAGGAGAAGGCACTTAATATGACTCAGATGAACTATCCTGTATTTCAGGCGGCTGATGTGCTCATACGATTGAATAGATATTCCGAAGTTATTGAGTTGCTGGCGGAGTATCAAACTCAGTGGGGGGCTCAGGGCGATTTTGCCAATGCGGCGAATTGGTCAGGAAAAGCGTATAAAGCGATGGATGAATACCCGCGCGCGCTGAATGCCTATCTCGAAATCGTAGACACCTATGGGGCTGATGCTGATTTGGGAGGAATCGATTTAGTATTACGTGAAATTATTGGCGATTATAATGGTGAAGAATGGGCAGCTTATCAGTCGGTAATCAGGGAATATTTAGATGCTCATCTGAAGAGTGCGAAGGATAAAGGTCGGCGCACACTGGAGCTTCAGTATGAGACTGTTTTGGCTTCAATTACAGAGGGTGATGAGCGAGAAGTATATGTTAATTCGATTGTGCAGGCTAAGAATGTCCCTGCTTCCGGGCCGAGCACGTTGGTTCTTATTGCCAGAGAGGGCGTGAAAAGAAAGGAATTTGAAATGGTACATGATGCCACGCGCCGATTTATGTCAACATTTCCGATTTCAAACAACATGCTTTATATCATGTTGGCTGACCTGGATGCTCTGATTGGCGATGAAAGTTATGGCGAAGCATTGGAGCTGACGGAGACGATTCTTCTGAAATTCGGCTATGCCAGTAAGTCGGTTGGCTATGCACGGAAGCGTCGCGGAGATATTTTTCGTTTGCAGGGCAATCATGAGCAGGCTCTGGAAGCGTATAAAGAAGTTTTGTCGATTCGTGAATGGCGAGGAGCTCTCACGCCGGAAGCGCTCTATTGCTCCGGGGTTTCCAATATGAAGTTAGGGAATATTCAGGATGCCTTTGCTTATTTTCAACGAATTTATGTTTTGTATGAGGAGTATACGGAGTGGGTTGCGCCGGCGTATGCGAAGAGCATTCAATGCATGGAAGAGCTGGGTGGATACGATCAGGATATCATAAAGACCTATCGGGAAATGTTGAATAACGAGTCGGTTGCTTCAACTCCGGAAGGAATTGAAGCCACCAAGCGGCTTCGTGAGTTGGAGCCGGCGGGGCAGGTGTTATGAGGTTTTCAGTAATAAAATTCTATAGTTGTTGTCTTGTGCTGAGCCTTTCCTCTGGCGTTTTTGCTCAGCAGTATGCTGCTAAGATTACTTTGAATGGGGGAAACTCATTTGTTGCCAAGAAACTTAACATCAAAGGTGATCGACTATTTCGTGATGGAGGAACTTCATCAACGGCGCTTTCAATGATTCAGAAAATTGAGTTTCGCTTTTCAGGGTTGAGTCTGTCTATGTGTGATTCAATGTTCCGGTTAGGGGATCGTAAGTCATTGGAAGGACTGTTGGATCAGTATGTAGGACCGGTTGCGCAATATAGTTATTTGCCGACCAATCTGGACGATTACCTGGTTTGCCTGCTTCGAACGCAATATTGGAACAAGAATACGACGGGAGCGGCTAAGACGATCGGTTTTATGCGGCAAACAGACGATCCGGAAAATGCGGATATTGCCAGTCTTTATTTTGTCATGATGCTTTTAGATCAGGAAAAAATAGCTGATGCCGCAACCGTTTTTGGAAGCGTGGCTCATTCGAATAATTTTTCAGTTCCCATGGTAGAATATATCCGAGGTAAGATTGCTTTAGAACAGGATGATCCCCGTGAAGCCATGCAGCACGTCGCCAGAATTGTCGCTTTCCATAGCCGAGATGCTGAGTGGATGCCGCCGGCTACGGTTCTTGAAGCTCGGATCTACCAGTATTTAGGGCAACCGAAAAAAGCTGATGCTGTTGCAAATGAATTAATTATCGCGTACCCAGATACGCAGTGGAGCAAACTGGGGAAACAGATCAAGCAGGAATCAACAGGAAGGTTAGGAGGTTAGGTCGATGAAAAAAGGATATTTAGGAATTATCGCCATGATTGTGCTGTGCATTGGGTTTTTAATGCCGATTGCCAATTCTCTCGCGCAGGAAATCGGAGCTGGGGGAGGCGAGCAAATGGAAGTTGCTCGATCAATTACACTAGGCTCGCTGATTAAGCAAGGCGGACCTTTTATGTATCCTTTGGGACTGTTTTCTGTGGCAATGTTTTATTTCATCATTCGTAATGCCATGTTGTTGCGCGAAAAAAATATGCTTCGAGAAGATCTCAAGTCGGATATTGAGGACCTGATGAAGAAGCGTGATGTTTCGGGAGTTCGCCAGCTTTGCGCAGATAATGATAGTCTGCTAACTGCCGTGCTTGATGCGGGTATGGAGCGGATTTCTGACGAGCATGACTATGATGCGGCACATGTTATGGAAGCCATCGAAGAAGCGGGTAATGAGCAAATGGTTACCTTTATGAAACCGATTAATGTTCTTTCCATTATTGGAGGAACAGCGCCGATGTTGGGATTGCTGGGAACGGTGTCGGGTATGATTAAGGCATTTCAAACCATTGCTGCCGGTAATATGGGGAATCCTGAAAGACTTGCAGGTGATATTGGGGAAGCACTGATTACCACAGCCACGGGATTGATTATTGCGATTCCAGCCATGATTGCTTATTTCATTTTCAAAAATAACTTCATCAAGAGTATGTCGACCATGGGACGTTTGGTTGGGCACTACCTTAATATTTATCGCTACGCAAAAAACGATGGTTAAACCTCGGGGATAATCCGTGAAATTCAGGATTCCAATTGAAGGTGGCGACGACGAGATCAATATGGCTCCCATGATTGATATGGTCTTCCTGCTGTTGATCTTCTTTATGGTGGCATCTCATATGTCGAAGATGGATCGCATACCTGTAGAACTTCCAGTTGCTAATAAGTCGCTGGTTCCCGATACAGCATTGGGCCGGCAGCTGATTACGATCCGCTCGCTGGATGCAACCGGTGAAGAGGTTGATATCCTGATGAATCTGAACAAGGTTGAGGTGGAGGCGATCAGGCCACTTGTTGAAAAACTTTTAGCAGAAAACGAAGATGCCGAGATTTATCTTCGTGCTGATCGTTATGCAAAACATAAGCATGTGAAAGATGTGATGGCGGCTTGTGCTGAGGGCGGGGTTGTGAATGTAATCTTTGCCACATTCGAGTCGGGGAACTAATTATGAAATCCTGGGTCGATGAATTGATTAATGAAAAGAGCGAGTTGCAGATTGCTCCGCTTATTGACGTGGTTTTTTTGCTACTCATTTACTTCATGGTAAGTGCTCGGCTTAAGCGACCGGAGGCGGATTTAACGCTGGCTTTGCCCGGAGCAGTTTCGGCGTCAACACAGCTGGAAATGCCGGATGAGCAGATCATTGAGGTTACATCAGATGGGACAATAGTATTAAATAATAAGGTTTATGCTGCTCAGGACAAGTCGGATTTGGCGGGTCTTGAATATACCTTGCTACGGTATCGACAGGCTGCGCAGCTTTCTAAAACCAAAGCAATGATCACTATTGCGGCTGATGATAATGCGGTGCATGAGCGTGTTGTTGATGTACTTAATGCCTGTGCCGGTGCGGGAATCAAGAATGTCACGTTTGGTTCAGTGCAGTAGCTTGCTAGATAAGCGGATTTATTCGCTCTAGGTGGGCGTTGGCAAATCTTTTCGTGAATACCCAACCTCTGCGAGTACTTTATCCGTTGTTTGGAAGTGACATTTTGCAGTGTCGAGTAGAATGCCGGGCCCCTTGTAAGCGACTAACTTTTCCGCTTCACGACGTACCTTTTCTGAGGCGCCTTTCGGAACTTCGAAGGCATACTCTTTCCCCATTTTTCTCAGGGCATATAGAAACCCGGCTCTTGCAAGAATGGATGCCGCCGCAACGGCGGGGTCTGATTCCGCTTTTGTACGTTGATCTAATTTAATTTTCTTCCCTTTCTCAAGTAATGCACGTTCAATTTGATGGGTCGGGCCAAATTTGTCGGAGAGTGCGCGCGGGCATTCTGGAACTTTTCCTAATAAGTCTTCGATAGCCCGAGCGTGGCCCCAGGCAAGCATCTTATTCACGTTTCGAATCGTTGAATACATACGATTATAGGATCGAGGTCCAATGGTGACCATTGCGCAACGATCCCCGAGTAATTTTCGAATATCCCGTGCCATGTTTAATGCCACGTTGTCGGAAGATATTTTTTTTGAATCACGCACGCCCATGTCTCGAAGCCGTTCGACAAGCTTTTCGTCAACATAAGCAGAGGCTATTACTAAGGGGCCGAAAAAATCACCCTTACCACTTTCATCAATTCCCATATGAGGTTTGAATGCTTCGGGGTCGCTCAACTCTTCGTAACCTAGAGCTGCTTCTTTAAGGATTTCAGTTTCCAGTGTGAAGGTAATCCATTCCTGCGCAGCTTTTCCCTGAATCAGCAATTTTCCGGATTTATAAAGGTTTATTCTGCAGTCGGGTATGGAGACTGCGATTTGTGTATGTGGCACATTCTCACAATGATATTTCGAGTTGGCTAGTAAGCGCTTTAAAGTGCTCTGTTGTTCATCATCGAGTTTGAAGGTAAAAGAATTCGTTTTCATAAATATATCCATGCTAAAAAATAGAGATTCAGTTCATATCAGATGCTGGAGAGATGACAAAGATTCATTTTGCTAGATCAGTAAGCATTGGGAAATACCATGGTTTTACAAAAGGCGATAAGATTGGCACTGCTAACTTGTATTTTAACCCTTTCGGGTTTTTCAGAAGCCGACCTGAATAATCAGAAAAATTCGATTCCTACTCATGCCGATGCGGCAATTATTATTGCAAAACACACCGGTTTATTTGATCACTACATAGAGTCAGATGCAACCCTCAATGAATGTGTAGTTTTTTTGAATAAACACGGAATTTATTTCGGACTATTAGAAGTTGTTAATGGAAAGGAGTTTACTTTAAATGATTGTGCAAGGGTGATGGGGCAAATTGAATTGATTTTCTCGGGGGAAGCTGAGTATTTCGTTGGAAAAGTAAAGTTGCCTAAAAACATTGATTCATGGAAAGAGTTTTGTATTATGTCTGGAGTTAATTATAAGAAGGGATATAGTATGTTCATAAATATCAACAGTGATTGTGTTTATTGAGTTATCGCTTCTGAGATTTTGATATTTGGGATGTGCGGCGTGTTAATTAAATATTGAGGAAGACGTTATGAGTAGTAAATTTTTTCTAGTAATTGTTGCATGTAGTGTATGTGTTGGAGCTGTGAGCTGGGTTTTTGCAGGTGAGGAGGTTCCTCAGGTGGAGACCGCGCAGCAAGCCATTAGTTTGGCAGAAGATGCGGTGGATGCTGCCCGTGTTTCGATTGAAAGAGGTAAGGGTTTTGTAGGACAAATTCCTGAAGATTCAGACCTAATGTGTGATGTTAAAGAAATGCTTGTGACCACATCAGAAAAATGGAAGCTGGCAATTAATGCGCTCGAATGGGCAGAGATAAGTGCAGAAAAAATGCAGGCGGCACCGTCTGATGCCATGTCTGTTAATTATGAAGTGTTGGCTATGTCCAGTTCTTTCATTTCTTTTTCAGGTGCTAATATGGTTCAGGTTGGATTGCTTTTTGTTGAGGCGGTTGCTACTGACAAGGCAGAATCTGTAGGTATAATTGGTTTGGCGTTACAGGATTCTATGGTAGCGTTCGAGCAGTTAAGTTTTCATTATGATGGTGTTAAAGTTGCTTTGGTTGGGGACAACCATGATAAGGCAGAGGGTGATGGGATAATGACCGAACTATATTCTTTGTTTATTCTGTCGAAGCTGAATCTTTCCAAGGCAGCATTGCAGGGGGATTTAGAAGTTTTAGCGGATGCTCAAAAAAGATCAGATGCGTTGGATGCGGTATTAGCTGAGGCAAGACAAGAGTATAACGCAGGTTTTTAATCGTATACTGCGTAAATTAGATTAGGGTTAGAACTGGAGTGGTATCATGAAAAAGAATATGTATTACAAAATCAATATATTGATGGTTATTTGTTTTTTACTTTCAGCTGGTATGGCGAATGCATGGCGTAGTTCATGTAGTTGTCGGAGTTCTTCAAGATTTAGAAGCTTTTCGTATAGATCATATAGTATAAGCTATGGCCCTCGTATGCCAACGGTACGAGCTACTCCTGCAGTATCCACGACCCAGAAAAATTCTGGTTCAGGTGGTCCGACTAGTTCTTATGATCCTCCTAATATTTATAATAAGCCAACGCAGACTTCCGTTCAGCAGCAGACTGCCCAAAATTTATTTAGCACGCTGTTTTCTTCTGGTGTTACCCGTGGCACATCGGATCGGGATGCTACGCCTGAATAATCAAGTCGTTCGTTTTTTATTCAGTAAATATGATTTATTTAAGGGAGATTTGCGTTATGAAGTGCTGGGTTACTTGTGTGGTTGTTGGGGTTTCGTTTTTCAGTGTGACCTGTTTCGGAGCTAAAGAAAAAACGTTGCGTTTTCAGAATACGGTTCGTATGGGTTATGATGATAATATCTATAATTCTGATTCCGAGAAGGGTTCTGGTTTTATAACTGATATTGTTAACATTACTAGTAAATTTAACTTTAGTACCCGAACTGACGGGCTGATATATTGGCAACCTGAATTTCAATATCGCTTCGATGCAGATCCTGAGTTTATATCTTATCAGGATATTTACGCAAAATTAAATCACGCATGGTCTAGTCGAGTTTTTATTACGCTTGCTGATCGATTTAGATATCAGTTAAAAGACGGACAAACAGGTGGGGGACTCGGTGGGCCCGCCTCAGATAATCAAAACTATTTTGAAAATGATTTAAATGGAGCTATCGATTACACCATCAATAGCTCGAGTACCTTCAAGCTGGGTGGTGCTTATTTATTTCGTGTTTGGGATGAAAAATCATATGGCAAAGGAACTGCTAATAATGACTTTGAAGAATTCACTGCAAGTGGGACATACATCCGGGATATAAACCCAAATAAGACTGACCTTGTACTGGGGCTAAATCTAGCTGATTTAGAGTATTCGGGTTCCAGGGGTGGTTATGACTCTATTACGGGTTTAATTGGAGTTGACCAAATTTTTAACCCAGAGTCTGTTGGTTTTGTTCGAGCTGGTTTATCTGCTGTTTCTTCAGATAATCGAGGTGTATCTGACGATTCCACCTCGCCATATCTAAGTTGTGGGCTTGATTATAAACCTTCAGCGCGCACATCTCTTAATGGTATGATAGGGTATTCCAATCGGCGATCTGATAACTCAATATTTAGCGTTCAAGATCAGTTTAGCATCACGTTAGGAGGGCGACATGATATCACGGCTAAAATTAATTTAGCTTCCACTATATCCTTTATCCATAGTCAATACGACGCCATTTCGACTATTCCAGATGCTAAAGACGATTACTTTACCTTTAATCTGCGTTCGTCCTATCAAATTAATCGAAATAATTTCGTGGAACTCGGTTATAGGTTTAGATCTCGTTCTGCTGACAGCATCTTGAAGAGTGAGTGGGATGGGAATCGAATTGATGCGGGTTGGCGTTTACGCCTGTAAGCTAGTTGATTCTTTAAATTTTTATTTGAATGTCAAGGTGGTGAAGTTTATCTTCACCATCTTAATTTTTGAGGGAGTACAGTAAATGAGTAATGAGACAACGCAAGAGTCGAGTGCCCTTCATTTTCTAGATTATTGGCGAGTAATTCGGTCGAGAAAAGAAATTGTTCTTGCGGTTGCTGTTTTGGTTGTGTTGACCGGTACCGTTTATACTCTGATGTTGCCTAATATTTATTCCTCTTCTGTTCGTATTGCGGTATCGAATGACGCCCCCGAAATCAATCCATTTGCTGGTGGTCCTCAGAATTACTATTCTGCATATGACCCCTATTTCCTTAAAACCCAGTTTGAAATTCTACAGTCTACACCCATTCTCTATGAAATAGTAAATCGATTGAACCTCCAGCAGAAATGGGGACGGGGTGCAGACAAACTGCCGCGTGAAGTTGCTTATAAAATATTAAAGAACAGTCTTAGTGTTTTTCAGCAACGGGATACCTCGCTGATCGTAATAAGTGTTAATCGGGACAATCCTGATGAAGCCGCTGAGGTAGCGAATGAACTCGCGGAGGTATATCGTGATTCTCGTTTGGATATTGCGGTAAAAAATGCTCGTGGTGCTATTGATAAGATTGCAGAAGCATTAAAGGATCAGGCAATCCGGGTTGATCAGGCCGAAGAAAAAATTCAGAATTTGAGAACTGAATTAGATATTGCGACGATGGGTGGAGAAGGAAATATCGATGTTGGCGATATTCGGATGCAACAGCTTGAAGGTGATCGCCTAATGGCTCAAAAGGAAATGGTTGAAAAAGAAGGTCTGCTTAAAATCCTCGACAATCTTGATGATAAAGATTTGATGGAACAAGCATCCTATATTACGTTTGATCAGTTCGTTGCGAATACGATGCAGCAGATTCAGGATATCGAGGTGCAGCTGAGTTCCCTAAATGCGGATTTTGGCGAAAACCATCCAGAAGTGAAACGGATGAAATTGCAGCAGATTACGCTGGAGGAAACGCTCAAGAAGCGACTAAAGGCTTTGCGTAACGGTCTGATGACTGAATACATGATTGCTAAGAATAATTTTGAAATCCAAGAAAAGGTTTTGGCAAGTGTTCGGTCGGATACGATCGAATCTCAGGGGGAAAAGTTTAGACCGTTCCGGAATGCATTGGCTGACCTCGAAACCGAGCGCTTTATTTATAACCAACTTAAGGCCAAGCACCGTCAGGAAATTATCACACTGCAGGTACCTCGTAATCCTGTTGAGATTATTGACGTAGCTGAACCTAATCGTCGGCCAGTAAGTCCCAACCTGTTTATGAATGTACTTCTTAGTATTTTTGTTGGCTTAGGTGCTGGTGTTGGCCTTGCATACTTCATTGAGTATTTGGATACTTCCATTAAGACAGCTGATGATGTTGAACGCATTCTTGGTTTGCCTGTACTTGGATTAATTCCTCAGAAAGTTAGACCATTGATTGAAGAAGGCCCAGATAGTGAGCATGCTGAAGCATATCGGGTGTTGCGTACTAATCTTGCTTTCACCGAGGGCGGTTCTCATCGAGGGGCTTTTGCTGTGCTGTCCGGTGGTGCTGGTGAAGGTAAATCAACTACTGTATTCAACCTGGCGTTTGTTAGTGCGCAACAAGGTGAGAAGGTTTTACTTATTGACGCCGACTTACGTCGTCCAGTTCAACATTCGATTTTGGGTGTATCAAACCGGTTTGGTTTAACGAATGTGCTGTTACGTGATGTTCCAGTCGAGGAAGCAATTAAAGCAACCAGTGTTCCTAATCTTCATTTTCTTCCTAGTGGTAGATTGCCAAGGACTTCTTTAGGGGTGTTGGATCCAAAGAGGATTGGAGAGCTAATTGCTAGTTTGAAAACAAAATATGATGTTGTTCTTATCGATACACCTCCTTTGGTAGGTATTAGTGACTCTTCAATTATTGCTAAGGAAACGGATGGAGCGATCATTGTTGTGCAGTATCGTAAATACCCACGTGAAATGCTGGTGAAAGCGAAGCAGGTGATTGAAACGCTGGGAGTTACTGTTGTTGGAGCGGTATTGAATAACATCAACGTCATGCGGGATGATTATTACTACTACTATTCAGATTACTATCAGAGTACTCAGGGTGATGCTCCTGAAGACGACAACATTTAGATTTTTTTAGAGGAGTAATAATGATTTGCAAGGTGCCACTTTACATATATCTATTCGTTACAATATTTGTCTCTGGATGCGTAATTCAGCCAGTGAATTCCTCTCAATCGGATGTCGATTTTTCTGCTCCGAATATAAGTGCTGATTCTGCTAAATCAGTAACTAGTATAGGAGCTTATAGGCTCAAACCTTTGGATCCTGTTTTTATTCGTTTTAGTGGAATTACTGAACAACAGGTTTTAGAGCTTGTTATAGATGAAAATGGTGAAATAAGCTTATTGCATATGGAAGTGCCGATTAAAGCCGCAGGTCTGACGACTTCTGCATTGGAAGATAAGATCGAGCGCATGTATGTCGAAGGTGGAATTTATAAAAATGTATCTGTCAATGTGACAATGACTGCCAAGGTTTTTTATATGCAGGGTGAAGTCAATCAGCCAGGGCAATTTCCTTTGTCGAGTGGAACAACATTACTTCAGGCAGTAGCAGGAGCACGGGGTCCTACTGCATTTGCGAACATGAAAAAAGTTACGATAAGCAGGCAGGGTAAAATTTATACCTATAATCTTAAGAACTTGGAACGAGATCCTTCTAAAGATGTGAAAATCTATGCGGGCGATGTTATTAAAGTCTGGCAGAAGTGGTATTAAAGAGACCTCTAAATGGTCGGTGTAATTTAAATGAACTCCCGCTCTGTGAGTCGACGGGTTGGCCTTATAGGGGGATCGTTTGATCCTGTTCATTATGGTCATTTAATCATCGCGCAGGATGCTGTTGAAAAGCTTAACCTCGACGAAATAGTTTTTATCCCGGCGTCAACTCCTCCTCATAAACAACATTTTAAGAAAGTAGACGCATGCTATAGGCTGAAAATGCTTCAACTTGCGGTGAGTTTAAATAGTTCATTTTCAGTGTCCGATATTGAAATTTTGCGGGGTGGAATTTCTTATACAATTGACACTGTAAGGGAAATTAAATCGGCTCATGAGGATGACGAACTGATATTAGTTATTGGCAGTGACACTTTGGTTGATCTTCATAATTGGCGCAAAATTAATGAATTATTTTCTTTTTGTAGTGTTGCCTCCTTTATGAGGCCAGGGGAAATCAGTATTGATCATATCGAGAAAAAGATTAAGTTACCGACTGATTTGAAGGAACGGTTAATATCTCAGATATTCAAGACGCACCTAATTGAGATTTCTTCCACTGAGATTCGTGAGCGGGTTAAGGGGGGGCTTGGGATATGTTATTTGGTTCCTCCTGCTGTTGAAGAATTTATATATGATAACAGCCTATATCAGGCTTGAGAGTAGCTATGGATAAAGATTTAGAAATTATTACGAGCATGTTCAATTTTCTTGAGGACCGGAAGGCCGAGGACATTGTAATTTTAGATTTGCGTGAACACGCAAATATAGCCGATTACTTTATTATTGCGACAGGAGCCAATAAGCCGCATTTGAAGTCGCTTTTTGATGGTTTGCAGCGTTTGTTTAAAGATGCTGGATTTAAAGGCTATCATAAAGAAGGGGTGCCCGATAGCGGTTGGATGATTATGGATTATCACGGCGTGATGGTGCATATTTTTGAGCGCGAATTACGCGATTTTTATGATCTGGAAAAATTGTGGAAAGATGCACCAATTGTAAAATTGGGAGATCAGTAGGAATGGCATTCAAGATTTATAATACCATGAGTCGCTCCAAGGAGGAGCTGTTGCCTAGCGATGGTAAACACGTTCGAATGTATACCTGCGGGCCAACCGTTTATAACTATGCTCATATTGGTAACTACCGAGCCTATATGTTTGAGGATTTACTTCGTCGCTATATTAAATTCTGTGGTTTTGGAGTGACTCAGGTGCAGAATCTGACCGATGTGGACGATAAGACCATTCGTTCGTCAATTGAGCAGGGCTTGCCGCTGAAGGACTTCACCAAGAAATATATTGATGCTTTTTTTGTAGACCTAGCAAAGCTCAATATTGAACCGGCAGAGCACTATCCGGCAGCAACAGATTTTATCCCGGAAATGATAGCGATTATTAAGACTCTTTTTGAGAAAGGTTATGCGTATCAATCAGACGATGGCTCAGTCTATTACAGTATTGATAAATTTGAAGGCTATGGAAAGTTGGCTCGACTTGATCGTGAGGGAATGCGGTCCGGCGCGCGGGTTGATCAGGATGAATACGATAAAGACAACGCTGCCGATTTTGCGCTGTGGAAAGCTTATGTGCCAGAAGACGGCGATGTCGTCTGGGATTCGCCATGGGGGAAAGGTCGTCCGGGGTGGCACATTGAATGTTCGGCGATGAGCATGAAACTGTTGGGGGACAGCTTTGATATTCACACCGGTGGTGTTGATAATATTTTCCCTCACCATGAAGATGAAATTGCTCAGTCGGAGGCCGCTACGGGGAAAATATATTCCAAATATTGGATGCATTGCGGATACCTGATTGTTGATGGCAAAAAAATGAGTAAATCCCTCGGGAATTTTTATACGTTACGTGAAATTCTGGAAATGGGTTATACAGGACGAGAAGTTCGTTATGAATTATTGTCATCGCACTATCGGCAATCACTAAATTTTGCTTTTAAATCACTCGATTCCAATCGATCGGCCCTCAAACGTTTGGATGAATTTTATACTACGATCCAAGAGGTTGCTGGAACAGGTTCTAAAGTCGGGGACCTTCCGGAGTGGGCATCGGGCACTCGGGATCAATTTGCTGGTGCCATGGATGATGATATGAATATTTCCGGAGCAATGGCTGCAATTTTTGATGCGGTTCATGCTGGGAATAAAGCAATGCTTGAAGCTCCTCTAACGCCTCCGCAGGCCAGGGCGATTACCAACCTCTGGGCTGAATTAGATACCGTCCTTGGACTTCTTATTTCAAAGGAAGAGGAAGTGCCTGCAGAAGTTAGTGAATTGCTGAAGGCCCGCACTAGCGCTCGCGATGCTAAAGACTGGGCAGAATCTGATCGAATTCGTGATGCGTTGGCTGAACAGGGATGGACAGTAAAGGACACTCCCGAGGGCCCTAAACTTAGAAAGCTTTGATATGCCAGGCATACTGATTACGTTTGAAGGACCGGAGGGTAGTGGGAAATCCACTCAGATTCGGTTGCTTTCCGAAAAACTAAAAGAACGTGGGATCGAAATTCTATGCACACGAGAACCCGGCGGGACCAAAACGGGAGAGGCAATTCGAAATATCCTGCAACACGATGAGGTAGGCGAGGTGCTTGGCGACCGTGCTGAATTATTACTCTTTACTGCCAGCCGGGCCCAGCTGATGAATCAGATGATCATTCCCTCCCTGGACAAGGGTGTCTGGGTTTTATGTGACCGCTTTATTGACTCCACCATGGCGTATCAGGGGTTTGCACGAGGGATGGATATCAATACGCTCGATGCCGTTAATGCTTTTGCAACGTACGAACGGAAGCCCGACCTAACTATTTTACTGGACCTTGATGTAGAAGAGGGTTTTCGACGACTGGAACAGCGTTATTCCGAAGGAGCCGAAACACATGACCGCTTTGAGCGTGAAGCGCGCGATTTTCATCGGCGTGTCAGGGAAGGTTATCATAAACTGGCTGAACGTGAACCTGAGCGTTTTCGCATACTCGATGCGGCGGACTCTGTTGATGCGGTAGCATCCACTATTTGGAATGTCGTGGAAGAGGCTGTGCTGTAATCATGGACGCGATTGATATGCATGCAGAAGCTTGGCAAGGCATTCGAAATGGATTCGAATCGGACCGTTTGGCGCATGCCTATGTAATTGTTGGTTCTCCACGGGGCAATGCGTTGCAGTTTGCGGAGTCCTTTCTTAAGCTTCTTTTTTGTGAGAACACAGATAAACCATGCAATGAATGTCCTTCATGTCGTCGTATTGAGGCGCATAAACATGTCGATACGCTTTGGATCGAGCCGCAGAGTAAATCTCGTCAGATCAAAGCGGATGAAGTGCGAGCATTGGTTCATCGCATTACACAAACTTCCTTTGAGGGTGGCTGGAAGGCTGGAGTAATTCTTGCTGCCGACTGCATGAATACAAATTCCGCTAATATACTTCTGAAAACATTGGAAGAGCCCCCGTCGAAAACTATTCTGCTGATCGTTACGAACTCCCCCCAAGCCTTGCTTCCTACAATTATTTCTCGCTGTCAAAAAGTTGTATTATCGGATAATTCTGCTGAAATGCCCGATTCAGTGTGGCAGGCGCCGCTGATGAATATTCTTCGAGCATTGCCGCCTGCAAGCGGCTTGGATGCCGCTCGGCTTGCCAGCTCGTTGAAGGCCTTGTTTGAGATCGTTAAGGCTGGTATTGCAGATGCCGTTGGAGGTGACTTGGATCAAGCGGATGAAGCCTTGGATGGGTCCAAGCTGAAAGATATTATTGATGCCCGTATTAACTCTCTTCTTAAAGAGGTTCAGGCGGAGGTGTTCCGGGTTATATTGGATTGGCATCGAGACGTGCTTTTGCTGGCTTCAGGAATTGATGAGCAACGCCTTATATTTCCTGATGAGTTGGAAAGTTTACGTGAGCAGGCAGTACTACATACTCAAGGATCGGCATTGAAATCAATGCAGGTTATTGAAGGTATGGCCCGGCGATTGGAACGCAATATTCCTGACTTACAAATTTTCGATGAAGCGTTCCGAACGCTTACGCGCTAAGTTTATTCACCAAAGCACGCAAAGCGAGCGTGTAGCCAAATCCCTGGAACCCCATTATCTGGCCAATGCAGGCTGGGGCTGTCAGACTTTTGTGACGAATTTCTTCACGCGTATGTGTATTGCTGAGATGAATTTCAACAGCAGGAACGACATCCGCGACTGCCTTTAGCGCATCGCAGAGTCCGAGGCTTGTATGGGTTAGTGCCGCCGGGTTGATAATAATTCCATCGTACTGGCCTCGGCTTTCACCAATCCATGTAATCAGTTCTGCTTCCGAATTAGATTGCCGACAATCCAATTTAACCTCTGAGAAAATCGTATTCATTTCCACTTCTATATCGGCCAGTGTTTCAAAGCCATAGATTTCGGGTTCTCTGGTTCCGAGAAGATTTAGATTGGGTCCGTTCAGTACTAAAATTTTCATAACACGCTCCGTTAAATGAAAAGGTAAATTAACCATCCTCAGGAAACAAGGATAGATCGGTCTGCACCTCACCCGAATCGAGACAGCCAAGGTTATCATTAGTGACCTTGTTTACAAGGCGCGAGACCGGTCGGGCGTTTAAGTCTATAGGATCAGGGAGAAGATATCCGCTCAGCCATTCCTCCCAGAGCGCAGGGGTAAAAATAATGGGCATCCGGTCATGGATCCCCTGCATATTTGAGTCTGCCTTACGTGTTAAAATCACACAGCGGTCATTGCGCCACAATCCAGCAAATGCAAATAGGATTTTGCCTGTTGTCTGAAGATAATACGGTTGTTTACCTTTCCATTCATAGAATCCATCAGCAGGAATCAGGCAACGATTTGTTGTAAGAAGATCCTTAAACATAGGGCGTTCAAGCAGCGTTTCAGATCTGGCATTAATTACAGTTGAAGTATTATGCGGATTATCAAACCCCCAGAGGCATTTTTGAGAGTGCAGGGTCGTCGATTGTTTAATAACCGCGACTTCCTGCGTTGGAGCCACATTATAGCGGCCATGAAATAAGGGTGGAAGTTCAATGTCGTCCATGGCTTCAAGGACTTCCTTCCGGCTTTTGGTTTGTGTAAAGCGTCCGCACATTCTAGGTTCTTCCTTCAATTTATGGAGGCATTATGAAACTGGTGCGGTTTGGTGAAAAGGGAAAAGAGCAACCAGGTATCTGGATGGGCGACGGTCGGATTCTCGATGTGCGTGCATTGGCTTTTCACATCGAAGATTATGACGCGCACTTTTTCGTTAATCATGGAATGGCGCAACTTAAGGCTTTATTGAGTGATCCGGGGGCAAAATTTATTGATGCTGTTGGTATTCGCTTGGGAGCACCTGTTGCTTGTCCCTCAAAAATTATCTGTGTGGGAGCTAATTATGCGGATCATGCGAAGGAATTCGGTCATGAAATTCCTTCTGCCCCCATCCTTTTTTCAAGGGTCTTCCGCCAAATCAGTGGGTGCACGTGAGG
>JADGFE010000030.1 GCA_016744085.1 Kiritimatiellales bacterium
AGGCGGAGGCTGCCAGTTGGACGCCAGCTCAGTGGAAAACATCCCGCGAAACTCAGAACGCGTAGTCCTGTCAAGGCGGTCGCCGAAGAGACGCATACTATTACTTTACACAGGAGTTAATTTATCCGTATTCGTCGAATAATGCTGCAAATGATATTTCAGACAACATCTGAATAAGAGGTGAAGGATCAAACAGCGTTACATTTGTAGCTGATTCTTTGTACTCTGGTGAATTGGAGAACGACGACAGTTTGATTGATTCCGGACCCCGGCAGCATCGGCTTATTGGGTCTTGGCATACTGTTACCGCCGCCGCAGAAGAGCAGGCAAGATGCCTAGGTGTACATGGGGCCAAGCTTATGAAGTGATTGGCTGAACAACTATGATGTAAGAATCTGATAACGAAAAAAGGGCATTCCCAGTACAGGAAGCCCTTTTTTCGTTTCGGATGCTAACCACTTATTTCAGGTGCGTCTTCAGCCCTTTTCCAATTGAATAGACCTCAAATCCCATTTCAAACAGCGCATCATGATCCAGCATATTGCGGCCATCGAAGAGGAAGGCCGGTTTTTGCATGTTGTCGAAAATACGTTGGTAATCGAGTGTCTTATAAAGGTTCCAATCCGTAAGTACGGCCACGGCATGAGCGCCTTCGGCAGCCTTATAAGGATCTTCTTCAAACTCAATCTGGTCAGCCAGTTCAGGCATCTCCAGTTTTGCATTTTCCATGGCTTCCGGATCTGACACAACGATAGTGGCATGCTCTGCGGCCAGCTCGCGGCAGACCTTAATCGCCGGGCTTTCGCGGGTATCGCCGGTATCTGCTTTAAATGCAAATCCGAGAACAGCGATGCGCTTGTTCGCGATGGTATTAAACATGTTATGAAGCATGTTGGTGACGAACCGGCGCTCCTGATATTCGTTCATGGTTACCACCTGGCGCCAGTAATCGGCCGGCTCCTGAAGACCATAGGTCTCGCAGAGATATACCAAGTTGAGAATATCTTTCTTAAAACACGAACCGCCGAAACCGATCGAAGCGTTAAGAAACTTAGGACCAATACGACTATCGGTTCCGATGGCATGGGCCACTTCTCCAACGTCTGCCTCTGTCGCCTCGCAAAGCGCCGAGATGGCGTTAATGGAACTGACGCGTTGGGCCAAAAAGGCATTAGCGGTCAATTTCGAAAGTTCTGCAGACCAAAGGTTGGTGGTCAAAATCTGTTCGCGGGAAATCCACGTTGCATAAATATCGGCAAGGGTCTCTATCGCTTTCAGCCCGGATTCTGTTTGATGACCGCCAATCAGAACACGGTCGGGATTCGACAGATCTTCAATGGCCGTTCCTTCGGCCAGGAATTCCGGATTGGAAAGCACCTCAAAATGTACCGGATTATCGCCGGCGTGCAGCACACGCTCCATCGCTTCTGCCGTACGAACCGGCAGCGTACTCTTTTCAACAATAATTTTATCGGTTGTGGAAACCTCTTTAATACGACGGGCGCAAAGTTCCCAATACTGAAGGTCAGAAGCGCAACCGGCTCCTTCTCCGAACGTTTTTGTTGGTGTATTCACGCTTACAAACACGATGTCAGCATCGCGAATCGCCTGATCTACATCCGTTGAGAAAAAGAGATTACGTCCACGAGCTTCCTGCACCACTTCCAACAGGCCCGGTTCGTAGATGGGAAGCTCGTCGGTTTTCCATGCTTCGATGCGCTTTTCGTTGATATCAACAACGTTCACTTGAACGTGAGGACATTGCTTGGCGATCATTGCCATGGTGGGACCACCGACATAGCCGGCTCCAATACAACAAATTTTAGTCATGCTCATAACTCCGTTTATATTCCTAAATTGCTGAGCGAGATCATGACGTTGTTAATTAACGCCGTGATTCTCGGATGCTCAACTTCAAATTCTTTCGATTCTCTTTGCAAGATTTGTACCAACTCCTGAACCGCCTCCGGTGTAAAGCGCTCTACCCCGTTTTTGGCCGCTTCCAGCATTTCTTCAAATGCAGTAGTTTCTTTCGGCGTCTGCTCAAGCTCAAGCTTTAGATCTTCAATCGATTTTTTAACGTTTTGCGGCATCATATCCCTTTTATCACTATAAGTCTGAAACCATGAATATGCGTAATTCAGAACCCCTTAACCAGACATTATCAGCAATTTTACGTGTTCCGAGGTGCCTCGCAATTAAACGACCTGCTCATATATTTCCAGAAAACGAACGCTTATTTTTTTCCAGTCATAATGAGATGCCGCTTCGCCAAAGGCTCGCCTTGAAAGGTTCCCCCGCAGAGCCACATCATCAGCCAGTTCGGCCATTCGTTCTGACAGCTCAGCTTCATTTCCCATTTCAGCCAAAAGAATATTTTCTCGATCTGTTGTAAACCCGGGAATGCCCCCCACTCGGTTTGCCACCACGGGCAAGCCCGCCGCCCAAGCTTCCAGAACCACAATTCCAAAAGGCTCATGAATGGAAGGCAGCACAAACACCTCCGCCGCACAATAGGCACTCGGCAAAAGAGGATCATCCGGTCGCAAGCCCTCGATAACGGTAACCTTTCCCGCTAACCCAAGCCGATCGATCTCATCCATAATTTCTTTATGATAGGCCTCAACCGTAACTGCTCCGATGAGCACCAGTCGGTGCGAGGGATGCGCTTTGAAAAAGTCAGCAAATGCTCGCACCAGCCCAATTTGATTTTTCTGATAATCAATGCGGGAGACACAAAGTATAAGTTTTTCAGACGGGTGAAAGTTGTATTCCTTACGGAAAGGGCCTCCGTCAGCTAAAGAATATTTTTCAACATCCACACCATTCGGCACATAAAATACCTGTTTATCCGGATACTGCCTTTGAACTTCATCAAACTCACTCTTTCCAACGCAAATCAATGCATCGGCATCCTGAAGCACACGGCGCGCACCAAATAGTGCACCAAAGGCTTTACCCCACTCCGGTTTTCCGCGAAACGGTTCAGTCATCTTATCGACCTGCTGCTGAGGCAACGTAAAATGACCACCATGCAGGCTTACCACATAGGGAATTTTTTTTATTCGAGCGACTGTTCTGGCGATACCGCCCAGTCGATGCTGAACATGCGTATGGATAATCGAGATGTCTTTTTCACGCAACAAGGCATAAAACAACGAAAGCGAAAGCGGACTCCCCCCCTTAAGCTCAAGTTTCTTTTTTGCCGAAGCCGATAAATTCAGCCAGGGGAAAACATATTTAAAGCGGCTAATGCGAACCGGTTCCTGCAGCTGTGTCCCCGCTTCCGATAACATGTCGGTGCAAAATACAGGACTTTCAACTCCGGCGTGTTCAAGCTCAGATGAGAGATGAAAAACAACACTTTCGGTTCCTCCCCATTTCTCGGGCGCGAACCGGCGCATCACATGAACAACCTTTCGTATATCCTGCATATGGGACTAACCGTAGATTATATTTCTGGCACAGGAAAGACCAACTTAGCATTAGCGATTGGATCGCTGTTTTTATTTACCGATGATACGCCAATCTCTATAGTAACTTTCTTCTGGTTATATATGGTAAATTTCTCTTATCGACTATTGTTATATGCCTGCGTTACCGCTTCCACGGTTGCGTCATATGCTGTGTCATTAAGCGAGCGAGATCTAGCCTATCTCAAACAGAAAGAAGAAATCGTCTTTGTTTCCCAGCCGCACCATGCCCCCTTTGAGTTTCTAGAAAAAAAACAAGTCAGCGGCATGAATGTGGAACTCGTTCAATGGATGGCTGCCGATATGGGCTTTAAGGCGCGCTTTGAAACCGCACCGCTGAAAGATGCCATGCAAATGTTGCGTTCCGGCAAAGCGGATGTCATGACCAGCCTACTTTATTCAGATGCCCGTGAAGATGAGTTTGTTTTTTCGAGCACCATAAAAACAATGCCAGTAACGCTTTATGTCAGAAATGATCGGGATGATATTTATAATATCTATGATCTTGAAGGCCAAAAGGTAGCGGTTCTCGCATCCAGCCGAGCCATCGAAGTGCTTCAAAACCGTGGAATTCTGTGCCAGATAAACTTTATGCCCACCATTCAGCAATGTGTGGACCTAGTTTCCAATGGAAAAGTAGATGCGATGATTGGCAACGAACTAGTCACCCAGCACTACATGTACTCCACAGGAAAGGCAGACCTTAAAATCGCAGGAAATCCACTTTTTACCGCGCGTCTAAGCATGGCCATGCGCAATGGGGATCACGATCTGCTCACTATTCTCAATAAAGGCATCGCCCATGCCCAAAAAGGCGGTACGCTGAACCGTATTCAGACCAAATGGCTCGGATCTGAATATGCCCGCCGCGTCTTACCGATTAAAACCATTCTCATGTTTGTCTCCGCCGCGGCGGCCGTCATCGTACTCATTCTTGCCCTGATCCTTCTATGGAACCGTAAGCTGCAAAGAATGGTCGAAGTGCGCACCCGACAATTTTCAGAAAGTGAAGAACGCCTGCGGCAAATCTTCGAAAACTCGCCGGATGCTGTATTTGTACTCGACCGCGAAGCGAATATTATTTCTGCCAACTCATGTGCCTGCAAACTGGTAAAAATGCCTAAGCAGGAATTGCTGACCAAACGAATTCATGATTTTGCCCCCGAAGTCTTCCGCGATGATGTTGATTCTAATATGGAAGAGTGGTTTTTGGGAAATCTGGAACAGTGCGAAGGTGTTTCCCTGGCTTCCGACGGTTCCATTAAACCCATCGACATGACCGGCAGTCTTCAACACATTAGCGGCGAACAGGTTTTACAGTTGCATGTCCGCGATATCACCCCTCGTAAAGAGGCCGAAGAAAAAATTAATGCTGCCCGGGAGATGGCGGAAGAAGCCAAAGAAATGGCCGACGTATCGCGCGAACTTGCTGAGAATGCCAGTCAGGCAAAAAGTGAGTTTCTGGCCAACATGAGTCATGAGATCCGGACGCCGCTTAACGGCATTGTCGGCATGGCTCAGCTGATGTCCGACACCCAGCTCAGCAGCGAACAGAACAACTGTCTGGAAACTATTCTCCAGTCTACCTCTGGACTGCTTAAAATCATTAACCATGTGCTGGATATTTCTAAAATTGAAGCCGGTCAAATGGATGTCCGCGAATCAACATTCAGTCTCCGCAATATGTGCGACAACTTGTTTTACATGTTCAACCCTCAGGCAGATCAAGCGGGTGTAGAATTAAAATGTGAATGTCAGGATAATGTGCCGCCCTACCTCATTGGCGATGAAGGCCTTATTGAGCAGGTGCTGGTTAACCTGCTTGGAAATGCACTTAAATTCACTCACACGGGTTCCATCAACTTGAACATTGAGTGTCATGAAATAAAACCGAGAGGGGCAGAACTATATTTCCAAGTCATCGATACCGGCATCGGAATCAATAAAACGACTCAGGCCACGATCTTTGATAAATTCACCCAGGCCGATGGTTCTGCCAAAAGGCTTTACGGCGGTACCGGTCTGGGACTGGCCATCTGCGAACAGCTCATCGAACTGATGGGAGGGAAAATTGAGTTGATCAGTTCAATTGGAAAAGGATCATCATTCTTCTTTAATCTAACACTCCCACAAGCATCACAACCCAGTTCACTTGCAGAAATTAAAACCTCGAAACGCATATGCCGAACCAATGTCAAAGTACTGCTTGTTGAAGACAATAAAGTAAATCAAAAGGTTGCCATCGCCATTCTCAAAAAAGCCGGATGCGAAGTCGACGCTGCTGATAATGGTCAGGATGCCATTCAGCAAATCGTTAAAAAGAAATATGACGTAGTGCTGATGGACTGCCAAATGCCCATAATGGACGGCTTCGAAGCAACGGCCAGAATTCGCGCCATGCAGGAGCCCCTTCGCTCCATCTCAATCATTGCGATCACCGCTCACGCAATGAAAGACGATCGACAAAAATGCTTAGACGGCGGTATGGATGATTATATTCCGAAACCCGTTAACCGACAGATACTGATCGACCTCATTAATAAATATACCGGTAATTCATGAAACCTTTCTGGGAAACCAAATCACTCGCGGTAATGAACAAACTGGAGTGGGAATCACTCTGCGATGGTTGCGCAAAATGCTGCGTACATAAGCTCGAAGTCGAAGAGACCGGCGACATTCATTACACCTGTGTGGCCTGCCGCCTGCTCGACGTTAATACCTGCCGATGCACTAACTATCAAAATCGCCACGAGCTCGTCCCCGACTGCGCGGCCTTGTCTGCCGATCATCCCGAGCATTTTGAATGGATGCCCGAAACCTGTGCTTATCGTCTACTGCACGAAGGTAAACCGCTACCGGAGTGGCATCCTTTAATCACAGGCGATCCGTCATCCGTCCACGCCCATGGCGCCTCCGCTCGTAAAAAGCTGATCCCAGAATTCCTGGCCGACGAAACCCGACTTGAAAAATATATTGTGGATTAACAACGGTCTATTGCCGTGTTGCCAGCCCTTGATCCTCATCGGCAACAACCGTTGCGCGCCGCTCCAACAGGTCGATCCGTTTCCAGCGGTTGGATCGGAAACGTAGCATAAATCCAATACCGAGAATAACGATATACAATAGGGTCCAAGCCCAGCTGACATAAAAATTTACCTTGAGAACCAGCACCAGTACAAGTTGGCCAGCCACCAGAAAACCCCACGCTACAGCAGATTGAAAATACATGACAAAATGGGTGTCCCCTGCGCCTTTTAATGCGCCGGAAAGAATAAGAGCCGATGCATCTGCCGCGCCCCAAACCGCCAGCATGACTAATAAAATCCGAACGGATTTCAGCAGTTCATCAAAAGGGACACTCGCCGCAGTTTTATTTTCGAAAATCTGGGTATAAAACCCGGGGAACAGTAAAAAGCTAAGCCCGATCACGAGAATGTAAGCCGCGCCGATCTTCAAAGCCAACCACCCGACCCGTTCTGCATAATCCGGCTGATTACGCCCTAGATATTGTCCCACCAGAATGGAGGCGGCAATACCCATGCCGATCATGGGCATGAAGGCGATCAAGTTAATGCTCAACGCAATATTACTGGCAATATGCGCGATCGGCCCCAACCGTCCGATGAGCAGCACAAAAACAGTGAAGGCTGCCACATCGAGAAACCAGTGCAACCCCGAAGGCAGGCCAAAACGGACCATGCGCCGGAACAACCAGCTGTCATACCTCAGATTGCGCCGCGTCCTGAATTCCGCATTTATCGATTTAGAAAAATAGAGTGCCGCAAAAATAAGCGGGCTGATCCAGGAACCGATCACCGTGGCCCATCCTGCTCCGGCAATGCCCATTTCAGGGCAGCCCCATTTCCCAAATATCATGACATAGTTGAGGAGCACATTGAGCCCATTGGCAATAATGTTACAGATCATGATGATCGAGGTCTGCCCCCGCCCGGAAAAGAATCCACTTAAAGCAGAACTCAAGGTCATGCCTCCGCCGCACCACATCAGGATAGAGAAATATTGTTTCTCTAAAACCAGCACCTCGGGTCCATGCGCACTGAGTTGCAGAAGCCATAAACCGACCGGGGCCACCAGCATGATCAGCGGTATAGAGATCAAAGAAAAAATAATTCCCTGTGCGGTAGCTTTGGCACAGCCTTCCTTATCGCCGGCGCCCCACATCTGCGCCACAAAGGTGCTGACAAATCCCGACATCGCCATAAACCCGCACACCAAGGTAAAAAACAGAATGCCGGCCGGCAAGGATGCGCGGAACTCGTCCTCGCCATAGTTGGAAAGAAATAGTCGATCGCTGAAATTCAATACGGCAAACGTCGCGGAATTGACAATCAGCGGCCAGGCCACCTTCATCAATTCTCTCCAACCGCCAAATGGGCGTGGCTCTGGTTCGGCAGTTTGCATAGAGGCCGGAATGTACGCATAAAGCATCAGGATCAAAAGAAAAACCGACGTCCGCTTACATCGCAGCCAAAGTTATGAATATTGAATCACGATGTAATCGTACAAAAACCTGTCACATTCGCCGAATACGCACCAACATTAGATATGAAGAACATCAACAATTAAATTTCGAAGAACTTGTGCGGGAACACCAAGGAGGTTTACGCGCATTTATCCGTGCGCTGGGTACGAATGAAACCTGGGTCGATGATCTGGCCCAGGAGGTATTCATTATCGCCTACCGCAAACGAGAGCAGTTTCGGCAGATGAGGATTTTGGTAAATGGCTACGCGGCATTGCCCGACGGAAGATCATGGGCGAACGCACTAAACCCGCTCGACGGTATCGGATCATGCACGATGGCATCACCGATATTATGCTGAGTCTGGATATAGAAAAACAGGAGCCCGAACCCAGCCGTGTAAAAGCAGTAGACACCATAAAAAAGTGCGTGCAGGAACTATCAGGAAGGTCGGCAAGCCAAAGAACTGCTGATTCGGGACGCTTGGTCGCAGGACGTGGCGCCAGAACGCTCTGCCGATGCTTTTCTTACCGGATTCCATAGCCGGTTGCGTGCCGAAGAAGATGCCAGCGCATTTGATCTTTCGGTGACAAAACAACTGAAGAACCGGAAAAAGCTCCACGCCTGAATCGGGGAGTTTTTCTTTTACCTTATTTCAAATGGTCATTTGAAATATTTATTTGAATCATTGACAATAATTCGGATACCCCATACGTTATTCAAACGAACAATTCAAATAACTGTTTGAAATATGAACAATAACCAAACCACTAAAGAAAAACTGATTAAAGCCGGCTGCGCTATTTTTGCAGAAAAGGGCTACCGTGACGCGACGATTTCCGAAATATGCGAATTAGCCGAAGCCAATATTGCCGCGATAAACTATCATTTCGGGGACAAAGAATCCCTATACGACGAAGTCTGGCGGCATGCGTTTTCAATCACCTCATCCACCTACCCTATCGACAGATCTCTACCAGAAGCGCCCGAGCTGAAGGATTATATTTACAGTTATGCCTTCGCTATAATTCATCGTATCTTCTGCGAAGAAGAAGCAGGACTCTTCCCCAAACTGCTTCATCAGGAAATGTCGCGCCCGACCCTTGCACTCGATCGCATTGCTCAGGAAGTTCTTTTTCCTCAAAGTCAATTTCTCGGTAAGGTTGTGCGTGCTTCTCTCGAACAAAAGATACCGGAAGAACGGATACGTTTATGCATGCACAGCATCATCGGCCAATGCGCCTTCTTTAATTTCAGCCGCCCTCTGCGGGAACGCGTAATAGGTAAAAAGACCATGAGTGAAGAAGAGAAGGAACAACTCGCCCGTCATATTGCATCATTTTCCATGGGTGGGCTCGGAGCAACACAACAGGAATATACCTCATGAAACCATTTTCTCCGATTTTCATACTACCGATTATACTACTGACCTCATGCGCAATTTTTTCACCCGACGAGCGGACCGATCTCAATGCCGAGATTCCCGAACAGTTTTCTCTCTATTCCAATAATGAAATGGACCAAACCAACCGGTGGTGGGAACAGTTTCAGTCTGATGAACTCAATAGTTTGATTAATGAAGCCCTAACCAACAGTCCTTCCCTCCAGCAGGCGTGGGCACGCTTGGCACAGGCCGAAGCTATTGCGATCAAAGTCGGTGCCGCTCGCGTCCCTTCCGTCGGATACGATGGATCAGCATCCGTAAAAAAAGATAGCGCCGGTTCGGCAACTACCGCTCCTTACACTACAACCGAGCGTCACACGCTTGGGCTGAATGCTTCTTACGAAGTAGACTTATGGGGTCGCGTTAAATCCGAAAGTGAAGCCGCCGCATTTGACCGCGAAGCCTCGCGGGAACAGCTCAAAACCGCTGCCATCACACTCTCCTCGCAAGTGGCGCTCAACTGGACTGGCCTGGTTGCACAACGCCTTCAGACCGAAGTAATTGAACGCCAGCTCGAATCAAACAAAACCGCGCTCGAGCTCATCGAACTGCGCTTTATGAAATCGCAATCCACCGCGCTCGATATCTACCAGCAACGACAGACCGTGGCCGGAACCGAATCCCGCATTCCACTGGCAGAGCGGCGCGAGCAACTCCTGTTTAACGCACTTGCGACCCTCCTAGGCTATACTGATTTCCAGGCACTGGAAGTCGCTGACCACAAACTTCCAGCCATTGGAAAACTTCCACCCGTTGGAATCCCTGCTGATGTTCTGGCCAACCGTCCCGACATTCGCCAGGCCGGGCTGAAACTGCAGGCCGCGGACTGGCAGGTTAGCGCCGCGCGCGCCGACCGGCTCCCGTCGATTCGCCTCACAGCATCGGCTGAATATCAGAATGCGGAGTTTTCCGACCTTTTCGACGACTGGTATGCCAACCTGATCGGTAGCCTGACAGGCCCAATCTTCGATGGTGGAAGGAGGAAAGCCGAAGTGGCCCGTACCCGCGCCGTGGTTGATGAGCGGCTGGCCGCCTACCGCGAAACCGTTATTGGTGCCATTCAAGAGGTGGAAGATGCACTCATTTCCGAACAAAAACAGCATGAATATATTGCTTCGCTCGAGAAGCGCCTCGAAGCTTCACAGCGCTCCTACGAAGAGTCGATCAACCGCTACCGCAGCGGGCTAATTGAATACACCACCGTACTCATTCAGCTCAACAGCTTCCAGACACTGGAACGCGACCGCATTGAAGCGCAATACACCCTGTTGCAATACCGCATCAATCTCTACCGCGCACTTGGCGGAAGCTGGAGCGATGAACTCCCAACCCCACCTTTTAAAAACGAGGACTAATTCATGTTAAAGAAACTCATTAAATTCATTATTCCCATTCTGATCATCCTGGTTGCCCTGACCATTGGACGAACCATTATCAAAACGACCAAGAAGCCGGAAAAGAAGCGGCCGCAGCGCACGGCCTATGCCGTGGAAGTGGTTCCGCTCAAAGCCGGCAAACAGGCGGTGCAGCTGAAAGCCACGGGTACAGTATCCCCGGCCGTCGGCATCACATTACGCGCCCGGGTCGCCGGCGAAATCGTCGAAGTGGCCCCCGAGTTCATCGATGGTGGTTCCTTTAAGCAAGGAGAGGTCATGCTGAAGATCGACCCAGTCGATTACCGACTGGCACTCGAACAGAAAAAAGCAGCACTGGCCGAGGCCGAATACCAACTCCAACTCGAAAAGGGCCAGGGCGATATCGCCGCCAGGGAATGGGAAATTCTCGGAGCAGGCGAAGGCTCCACCGAGGCCGATCGCGAACTGGCTCTGCGTGTGCCGCACCTGAAATACCGTGCCGCTAAGCTCGAAGCCGCCAAGGCCGAACTTGAAAATGCAAAACTCGACATTGCCCGCACCGAAGTACGCGCCCCCTTCAACGCCGTCATCGTCGAACGAAAAACTGATCTCGGCACACAGGCAACCCTGCAGGAACCACTCGCCACATTAGCCGGCTCCGATCAATATTATGTCCGAGCTTCCATTCCGGTTGATCAGTTGAAATGGATCAATCCCGACCCGCAAAACGGCTCGCTCGCCACCATCACCCGCAATACCGGTGACGTACGCCTGGGCCGGGTAATCCGTGTGGAAAGTGCTCTCGAAAAGATGGGGCGCATGGCCCGCGTGATTATTGCCGTGGACAACCCGATACAGGGCAATCGCCCCGTGCTGCTGAACGAATATGTCCGCGTCTCCATCGAGGGATCCGCCGTAGAGAACGCCTATCATATTCCACGCGAAGCGCTACACAACGACCGGTTTGTCTGGCTCGTATCACTTAAGGGCGCGTTAGAAGTCCGCGAAGTCGTGGTCAGCTGGCGCGATGCCACCGACGTCATCGTTTCCAATGGGCTCAACGATGGTGACCGCCTGATCCTCACCAACCTCTCCACCCCGATCAACGGAATGAAGCTCCGCATCGAAGGAGACCCGATTCCAGAAGGCAAGGGCACCGGAAAAGGAATGAAAACCGATGAAAAATAATCTCAGTCTACGCGGAAAGGATCGCCGCGGACCCATTTCCTGGATGACGCGCAACCCTGTTGCCGCCAACATCATCATGCTCATCCTCGTGCTCGGAGGAATTCTCCAAGCCTTTAACATCAAGCAGGAGTTCCTACCGAATGCCACCCTCGACTTTGTCACGATTGCCGTGCCCTATCCCGGTGCAAGTCCGGAAGAAGTCGAACAGTCGATTGTTCTCGCGGTCGAAGAGGCCGTCCGCGGGCTCGATGGCGTGGAAGAAATATCGGGAAAAGCGAGCGAAGGCGCCGGCACCGTAACAGTTGAAGTCATGCCAGGCTACGATCTCAGCCGAATGTCGCAGGATGTGCAGGGCGAGATCGACCGAATCCGGACGTTCCCGGAAGATGCGGAAGAACCCATCATTAACGTCAGTTCACTACGGCGTGAAGTGCTTTCCGTGATTGTTTCGGCCGATACGGCCGATACCGTTTTACGCGAAGTAACCGAGCAAGTACGCGAGAGCCTGATTGTTTCCCCCGGCATTACACAGGTGGAACTTTCCAATGTCCGAAGTTATGAAATCGGCATTGAAATTCCGCAGGCTACCTTGCGTTCCTACAACCTTACGTTGGCAGATGTTGCTAATACGATTTCACGGGCATCCGTTGAAACACCAGGTGGTGGAATGAAAACCAGCAGTGGTGAAATCCTTGTCCGCGTTCGCGATCGCCGCGACTATGGCGACCAGTTCGGCAAGATTCCGCTGATTACCGGAGCAGATGGCACGCAGGTGCTGCTCGAAGATGTGGCCACGATTCGTGATAGTTTTGACGACTCGGATAAGTTCACCTATTTCAATGGAAAACCTGCGCTCATGATGAGTGTCTACCGCGTAGGTAAAGAAACTCCGATCACAGTCGAAGAGTCGGTGCAGGAAGTCCTCGAAGAACTGCAGGCGAGCCTCCCGGAAGGCATTGAGTTGACCACATGGAACAGCCGAGCGGATATGTTCCGCCAACGCATGAATTTACTGATGCGTAACGGCATGATCGGTCTATTGCTCGTCTTCATCGTTCTTGGGTTCTTCCTCGAACTGCGGCTGGCCTTCTGGGTGATGATCGGTATTCCGATCTCGTTCCTAGGCACCCTGTTGATTATGCCTGCACTGGGCGTAAGCATCAGTATGGTTTCCATGTTCGCCTTCATTCTCGCGCTCGGGATTGTGGTCGACGATGCCATTGTGGTCGGAGAAAACATCTATCACAACCATCAGAATGGCATGCCGTTCCTGCGCGCGGCCATCGTTGGCGCGCGCCAGATTGCCATGCCGGTCACGTTCAGTATTCTCACAAACATCGTGGCGTTTATGCCGCTCTATTTTGTGCCGGGCGTTATGGGTAAATTTTTCAGCGCCATCCCGCTCGTCGTCTGCTCTACGTTTGTCATTTCGCTGGTAGAAGCGCTGTTTGTACTACCGGCCCATCTTGGCCACCAAAAAAACCTAAAAAACCCGCATGCCATCCATCGCCTACAGCAACGTTTTGGCAAGGCCTTCACTCGTTTCATTCGCGAAAAATACGGTCCGTTCCTGGACGTCACCTTGCGCAATCGCTATCTCACAGTGGCAATTGGTCTGTTCATTCTAATCATCACACTCGGTTATGTAAAAAG
This sequence comes from Kiritimatiellales bacterium, assembly GCA_016744085.1. Classification (GTDB taxonomy): domain Bacteria; phylum Verrucomicrobiota; class Kiritimatiellia; order Kiritimatiellales; family Pontiellaceae; genus Pontiella. The sequence goes on from JADGFE010000030.1 coordinate 13,600, forward strand.
TGGCCGCATGGGCTTTCAGCTCTTCCCCAGCGTGGAGTCCGATGTGGCCCTCTGTAGCTTCAAACTTCCGTATGGTTCACCCGTGGATAAAACGCAGGCCATTCATGACCAGATCATTAACGCCGGCAACCAACTGGTTAAAGAAATCAAGGAAGAGACCGGCCTGAATCAGATTAAGGGATGCATCTCTCAGGTTGGCGCAGGCGGACGCGGCGTGACCGGCGGTCATAGCGGATCGATCACCTTCGACCTGGTCGATGCCGATGTACGTCCGGTCTCCACCGCTGACTTTGTTAAACGCTGGCGCCAAAAAGCCGGTCCCATAACCGGAATCGACACCGTCCGTTTCCGTGATGACAGTGGCGGCCCCGGAGGCGGTTCTGATGCACTGACGGTCGAACTTTCGCATCGCAACATCGATGTGCTCGAACTCGCCAGTTCCGACCTGGCTGAGGCACTGGGTGAGTACTCCATTGTCAGCGATATCGACGATGGTTTTACCCCCGGAAAACCACAAATCGACTTTACGCTCAAAGCTGAAGGTCGGAGCCTTGGCCTCACCTCGATCGGCGTGGCCCGGCAGGTCCGTAATGCTTACTATGGCAACGAAGCCATCCGTCAGCAACGCGGCCGCAACGAGATCAAAGTCATGATGCGGCTGCCGAAAGAGGAGCGCGAAACCGAGTTCAGCCTGGAGTCGATGATTATCCGAACTCCGAGCGGCATTGAAGTTCCCTTGAGCGAAGTGGTCAACATGGAGCGCGGACGCGCCTATACGACTATCTCCCGCCGCAACGGTCGGCGTGCCGTCACGGTTTCAGCCAACGTTACTCCCAAAAGCAAAGCCGACCTCGTGCTCGCCGATATGACGTCCGAAATACTCCCCTCCCTGAAGACGAAATATCCGGGCCTCTCCTACTCCTTCGAAGGTCGGCAAGCCGACCAGCGTGAAAGCGTTCAGGGATTAATCAAGGGGCTGTTAGGCGCCATTCTGCTGATCTATGTCATTCTCGCAATCCCGTTCAAGAGCTACAGCCAGCCGTTGATTATTATGATCAGCATTCCGTTCGGCATCGTCGGGGCCGTGATCGGCCATCTGCTCATGGGCTACAGCCTCAGTGTGATCAGTATCTTCGGCATTGTTGCGCTCTCTGGCGTGGTGGTGAACGATTCGCTCGTCTTGATCGACTTCTTCAACCAGAAGCGACGCGAAGGCATGAGTGTGCACGACTCCGTCATGACGGCCGGCATCCAACGCTTCCGACCGATCGTGCTGACCACGCTCACCACCTTCGGCGGACTACTCCCTATGATTTTTGAAACTTCGCGACAGGCCCGCTTCCTGATTCCAATGGCCATCTCGCTCGGTTTCGGCATTCTGTTTGCCACCGGCATCACACTCCTGCTCATCCCGTCGCTGACGATGATCCTCGAAGATATGGGGCACCTCCGCCAGCGCTTCTCGGCATGGCGTGCCTCCGAGTAGTTTTCCAGAGGTTGAAAGTTCATGAGCCAGTTGCTTAAAGGCAATGTTCTAAAATACCTGACTCAGTTCACGCTTCCAATAAGGCCGGAAAAAAATTGTCATCTCCATCATAGTTGCGGAGATCATCTCAAAAGTGATCCTATTCAGACTGATTAAACTGTTTTAGCTTCAGGCCTACTCCAGGAGGCATTCCCCATAGACTCAAGGTTGACTCCTTTCACAAAACAACACCCCATCATTCAACCAAGAAAGTTAGTATGTCGAAGATACTATACTGAATGGGTCGCAGAAAAAACACGGGATGAAGAATATGCGCGCTACGACGCAAAGGTCAGTTCCCCATCTACCACGAATCTTCAGAACAAGGCGAACGGCGCCTCTATGAAGATAACCCCGACGGTTTTTTGTATCAGTTCTGGTATATCTACGGAGAGAAGGGGTTTGTGAAAAAAGATGAAGAACTTCGGAAAAAAAAGTATGTCCTGCTCACCGCATCAAAGTATACCAATGAAAAAGGTAAAACTCTCTATCGCGGCATCTGGATTTCGAAAGACGTGGAAGAACGAATGGTTCGGGTCATCGATCGTTACGGAATATCTCAGACGGTCATCACCAACGATCTCGCCAATTCAGATTAAATCTCACATTTTACGATGAAATGATAGAGCTTTCCTTTTCTTCCAAGGTCTGAAAACATTCCGATCAGATAACTTCTGAAGGGAAAATACTATGAGCGAACAGGCAGAAAAAAAGGGTTACTCTTTCGGAACGTTCAAGGGCGTCTTTACTCCTAGTATTCTAACAATCCTTGGCGTGATCATGTATCTGCGCTTTGGCTGGGTGCTGGGTAGCGTCGGACTGGGTGGCACGTTGCTGATTGTCACACTCGCCACCTCGATCACATTCCTCACCGCCTTATCACTCTCCGCATTGGCAACCAATATGAAAGTGGGCGGTGGCGGAGCATATTATATTATTTCGCGCTCGCTCGGGCTGGAGGCCGGTGCGGCCATCGGCCTGCCACTCTTCTTTGCTCAAGCGCTGGGCATTGCATTCTACGTGGCCGGTTTCACGGAAGCGCTCACTAGCAACCTCGGTCATCTGCTGCCGGACTTTCTTACCGCAAAAGTCATTGCCGTTTCAACCCTGACGTTGCTGACGGCTTTAGCCTATTTTTCCGCCGATTTGGCCATGAAGGCGCAGTTTTTCATCTTCGCCATCATCATTGCTTCACTGGGTTCTTTTTTTATGGGCACCCCCACCACCGAAGTGATGGGCGAAACGCTTATTCCAAAAGGGACCAATTTCTGGATGGTCTTTGCGGTCTTTTTCCCGGCGGTCACTGGAATCGAAGCCGGCATTGCGATGTCGGGCGATCTGAAGAATCCGGCTAAAGCGCTGCCTTTGGGCACGCTGGGCGCAGTGATCATTGGATACATTATTTACATGACCATGCCCATCATCCTGAGCGCGAGTGTTAGCGATCCAGAACTGCTACTCAATCCAAATGCCATGCGGGCCGTAGCAAAATGGGGATTCCTGATTATCGCCGGCGTATTTGCCGCATCGCTCTCCAGCGCACTCGGCGCTTTGCTCGGTGCACCACGCACCTTGCAGGCGCTGGCAAACGACCGGATTTTGCCGCGATTTATCGGCCGAGGCTACGGTCCTGATAAAGCCGACCCCCGAATTGCCACGGCAATTTCTTACGGCGTGGCCCTGATCGCAGTACTCCTCGGCGACCTCAACATGATTGCCCCGATTCTCTCTATGTTTTTCCTTACCTCCTACGGCCTGCTGAACCTTTCCGCTGGTCTCGAAGGATTAATTGAAAGCCCCTCCTGGCGACCCAAATTCAAGATCCACTATGCCGTCTCCCTGATTGGAGCGGTCGCCTGTTTTCTGGTCATGCTCATGATTGATGCCGGAGCTACGATTACCGCGACTGTAGTGACCTCCCTCGTATTCTATCTCGTAAAACGCCGACGCCTCAACGCTCACTGGGTCGATATGCGCTACGGCATTCTTACCCTGCTCGTTCGTTTCGCCATTCAGCAACTGAACAAACTCAAACCCGACGAACGGACCTGGCAACCGAACATCCTTGCGCTGAGTGGTTCTCCAAAATCCAGATGGCATCTGGTCGAAATGGCCCATTCACTTACACGGCATAGCAGTGCACTCACCGTGGCCAGCATTCTACCCGTGGAAGACTGGTCGGCCGAAAAGGTTCATTCCATGGAAATATCCATGCGCGAATATCTCGAAAAACGAGAGGTCGATGCCATGGTGAAAATATTCCCGTCTGCCGATATGCTTTCCGGAGCCAAAGCTCTGGTGCGGGCCTATGGTTATGGCCCGTTGGTGCCGAATACCATTCTGCTCGGCGATACAGAAAATCGTTCGAACTTCGACGATTTCGCTGAGTTGATTCAACTCGTCTACCGCACGCAGCGCAACCTCATCATGTTGCGCGAAAGTGATGTAGAAACCCCTGAGGAAGCCGATGAAATTCACGTATGGTGGGGAGGAAACAGGGATAATATCGGACTGATACTCACCCTCGCCTACCAGATTCAAAAAAGTCCAATATGGAAACAGTCTAAGCTGATTCTTAAAACGATCGTCGACACCGAAGAGGAAAGAGAAGCAGCGAAAGAACGCCTGGATAATTTTATTGAGGAACAACGAATCCCGGCCGAAGCGGATATTCTCATTAAACGGCTGCCCAGCTTTTACGACATCATCCGGCAATCATCTGCAGACGCCGGTCTTATTTTCATGGGCATGCGTCCTCCGCATGAAGATGAAAAGGATGAAGAATACGGTCGGTACTACGGCAACTTAATGGAAGCGTCAAAGGATATGCCGCCGATCGCCTTTGTCCTCGCGGCCGAAGCCATCGAGTTCCGGCAGGTGATCGGGATTTCCGAAACACAATAGACTCAGGTCATACCCTCACATTTACACGAATACCACAGACGCAACAAACTAGAGCGTTTTCGAGAAAACTATAGTCCCTGATCTGATCCAGATAAATATGGATAATTTTAAACTCTACTTACTTTAGGATCAGTGAAAGGAACCCATCAAGGCAATGCAGAGCCTTGGACTTAGCCAAGGCTTTCACTCTTAACTTCACATGGTCGAATACGATCAGCATATCCCAGAAGTCGCGGCGGTGCATGGCGATAACTTCAGTGGGTGGATCGAATAAATCACATGGCACAGGCTTAGCTGAATGTACCGCAGGCGTCCCGCCTGCTCCCCTGCGCCGACGATGGCGACGAGCAAAAAGAAGAAGGCCGGAGCCGAGACCTAGCAGGCCAATGCTGCCGGGTTCGGGGATTACACTGAGCTGGCCCGTGGTATAGAGTTCAGAAGTATCCCAGTATTGCCCTCCGGAAAGGGCGGTCGTGCTGATGGATGAAAACGTGCCGCTGACGCCTCCGTCCCAGTTAAACAGATCGAAGCTGGCACCATTAGTTGCTGTGAAGCCACCAAGGGATACAATGTCGAGCAGGCCGTCGAGTGTAGAAAATCCGGTTATGGTGAGGCGGTCATATTCTGAACTCAAAGCATAACCGGCCAGCTCCATTTCAAGGGTTCCGTCGGAGGCGATGGTTAAAGCCCCATCCACGATACTATCCGCCGGACTCGTACCCGGAGCAAAGATACCATGCACGGTTAAGTCGCCCAGCAAGTCAGGCGTTTCCAACCTGCGCCCGGATTCTAAATTCGAGAGGCCTGAAAGCTGCCCTTCAACGGAAAGCTCACTGCCTGAGTTATAATTGAACCCGGTCATGGAAGCATTGAAATCCGTTCCGATCTCCAGCCGTCCGCCATCGTTCAGATTGATCTTACTGTTTAAAGCAACACTGCCATTCTCGTAGATATCCACTCCGTTGCCCGCGTACACAGTTGCTCCGTCGCCTATGTTCAATTTGCTGAGGTTGTTGTGTTCCGCCCCTATCGAAATTCGGCCACTGCAATGGAACAGGGTTCCAGTCCCTGAAACATATATCCCATCAGCGTAAGAGCTATAAGGCCCACTGATATCAACATATGATCCTGCTGCGGTATCTCCGCTGCATGTTACAGTTGCCCCACTTGATATATCCAAATAATTTCCTCCTAGTTCACTCGAAAGCGTCAGGTTGCCATTGATGTCCCACCGCGACCCAGCTCCCGCCACACGCGACCCGGCCCCATCCCTGCCGCTAAGTGTTGCACCTGCTGACGATACGTGCCCGCCACCAGAAATACTCATAAAATCTCTTTGACCAAGATCGAAAATATTGCCAATTCGAATACCACCAGACAGGTCTAATTCAGAATTATTCCCATCAACTTCAACATAGTTGTTTCGCCCTTCAGCTGAGGAAATACTGAGACTTGTTGCCGACACATGCCCTCCATCTCTTATTGCAAGGTGGCAATCTAGATCACCATAAAGGGCTAAAGTAGAGGTGCTGACCCATTTTGATCCTTCACCTACCACATCGATCTCCAGTCCATTATTTTCGAATGATGCTCCTGAAGATATCATTTGCGCACCATCCTGCAAAATGATGGTCGTGTCTTCGTAAAGACTCGTGGATATTATTCTCCCCCCCGCGTCCCATCTAGCATTCGGTCCCGACAGAACAAGGTTGAAGAGGCCATAATTAGCTAATTCCGGGTTTAACCCAGTTAGCGTCTCTGTAACCTTAAATGTACCCCCTTCTTTTATGTTAAGATTCGAAGCGTTAAATGTACCAACCTGGAGTAATCCGCCGTATCGTCCCTGGCCGAATGGCCCAAGGTCTGGGCTTCCCAAAAAGACCTGATTGTTTGCCGAAATGGAATTTAACGAAGTTAAATCCACCTCAGCACCCTCCCAAATATAGAGGATTTTTCCAGTTCCGGTCTCAACTCCATATCCACCCGAATGCATCCCGCCTGAAAGATAAAGCTTACCTTCATTCCACGAAAAATCATTCCCATCCAACACGGGTGTCACAATTCCCCCCCCATTTAAATAGAGTTCATTCCCGTTGTGAATTACTCCGAGTTCATTGCCGGATAACCTCAGGATCGAGTTTGACTCCACAAAAAGATTTTTGGCAGTCGCCGGATCATATGCCTCCACCCCGTAGCTGGTGTAGTGTGTTCCATTGGTCAAATGGATATCCGGCCACGTTTGAGCGAATAGCTGGGATACCATACTTAGCACCGAAAGACTGTATACAACTTGTTTCATCATTTGTTTCTCCGCATATCGTACCACTACCAGGTGGGTTACTCGGAAGTATTCCCATTTGTATATGTATTGTACCCCAAGTCTACAGAAATATTAACCGGTGCTCCATAATCGAAATTGTGCTCATAAACCAGGAGTTCGGTGCGCAACGTAGTATCCTGACCTGCATTCCAATGGGCTGTGTCATTGATGTTTGAGGTTGTGTTGTTCTGGAATATGGATCCAAAGGCCCCTACATCGGCCACATCTGTCGTGTCTATGCCCGCTATTGAAAAGTGGGTTCCATACGTTGAATTTAGGATCATGTTATCTGAATAGGTATTAAAATATGCAGGTTGGACATGCTCCTCGAAATCAGAATGTTGTTCATTTTCCGTGTCCCCGTAGTTGTACACATCCAAACCATAGCGAAGATCCGTCATCAGGTTGTTATGCACGATGGAATATTGAAACCCTCCATAATGTGATACCCCGCAGGCCGCAGTCTGGTTGTGGTTCGTTGCGACTGGGTCTGCCACCCGTTGCGTGCCATCGAAACAACTGTTAACCACGGTCCATTTATGACCGCCTTGCTGTATATTGATCACGCTTGAGGCATCCGGCTCGATATTCCATGGGAGCTCAACAGTGACCATTTGGGTGCCTGTATCCGTCAAGGTGACCTGCCTGCTTTGGCCGAAGCCTTTTCCAGAAGTAATGATGGCTATACATCATGGTCTTTTCATCTACAGGCCCTTTAGGCAATGCGGGTATGAAAAACCGATTTTCGTAGACAATTCCCTCTCGGTTTGTTTTTGTACTCTCGATG
>JADGFE010000226.1 GCA_016744085.1 Kiritimatiellales bacterium
GCTGAAAATCGCCCTATTTCACACAATGGGAGGGTTGCCCGAGCCGGAATCGGCCCACCGATTCTGCGGATGAGGCTAAATTTATGCGTCTGATAGTTATGTAAAAAAACGAAACTCTATCACATTCAAGAACAACACTGTCGGCATATTCTATTCAGGGCGCCACTCATAGCGACTCATGTCGATTCGATCTGCTGCGCTAAATTCGATGCCCTCACCCTCAAGTAGCTCGGCCTGTTCGGAATAGGCCCATTCTTCCTTAAGGGCAATACGACCCTCCCGATTCACCACCCGCCACCAAGGCAGGCCTTCTTTCTCTGAACAGGAATGTAATATACGGGCAACCTGTCGCGCAGCGCGGGGGTTACCAGCCATTGAAGCAATACCTCCATACGTGGCAATTTTCCCTGCCGGAATGGAACGAATGATATCGATAACTGCTGTAGTAAACGGTTTCTGAGGCATATTTCCAGTATGACTGAAAAGGAGCCGTCAAAAAAATAAAAAAAACGGCGCACGGAAAGGGGAAGAACCGTGCGCCGTCCTCGGCGTGCAAGCACGCCATCAGGGAGTTGTTATATGATTAGTCATCTCCAGTCCAAAAAGGTTCAAAATATTCTCAGAAATTATAGAAATCGTCGCAGCATACCCCTGGGAGTATCACTTGAAATCCCGATTTATATAAGAAACAGCCTATTTCAGCCCTCTTTTTGCTTCTTCCCGGAAGTGCGACCTGAGCGAACTGGTCTGTATAAATAATTTATTTCTTCCAAAGGAAGAATTCCTGCACTTCGCCGGAAGGTGGAATGCAGATCAAGAAAGCATCACATATAAGGGCTCGTTGCATGTGTATGGTTGATACCGGAAAGTTTGCTCACTCTTCTTCCTTTGTTTAGTGGTTTTTATGATGGAGGAAGAGTAGCAGCTTTCCGTTTGGGACAGAATGCCAGCCTGGTTAAATCAGCCCAGTTTCAGGGGGTTTGCAAGAGGCTCTGATGTAGGTTTTTATCAATCCGAAAAACCCAGCAGTTCCAGTCATAGTCAACATGTGAAAATGAAAGTACAAGATCATGTAACGAGCTTGTCCGATTCGGGTTGAGTATCGAGAAGCTTTACCTAACTTCATATTTTACAGGTTGGCACCGCCGCCGCTGCTGTTGGTTGGCGCGTGGGTTCATTGTAAACAATTTGTTGCTCTGAATATTTAGGCTTAAAAAATATAAGGATATTAAACTTTTTGACTATATAGCATGTTATAGTTTAAAGGTTATATTCAACTGAGGGGACATCATGAAACGATATGCGTATAAGAACGCACAAGATATGATCGATTCCATCTGTCAGATGGCCGATGAGGGGTATTATGATACCCGCGAAAAATTCATGGCGATGGTTGATGATAATTCCCATATCGCAATTCAGGGATACAATATTTTTGGCAAAATTTTCTTTTGGAATACTGCTTCTTCCGATCTTTATGGTTACCGGGAATCTGAAGCCATTAATCAGGATTTGGTCGAGCTGATTCTACCGCCGGAAATGCAACCTTTCGCAAGGGACATGCTTCAGAATTCCCGCAAAAGCGGGAAAATGCCGGAAGCTGCACCCTGTGATTTAGTTCGCTCCAGTGGAAGCTATATAACTGTTTATTCCGGTCATCTGGTCTTTTCGTGGGCCGAAGCATCCACTCCTGAATTTTACTGTATCGACGTACCTCTTGAAACCGAAGAGGACCTCGCAGCTGCCGCTAAAAGGCCTTAACAATATAGACCCAGACCGGAATGGTAATCACACTCAGTATCGTGCTAAGCACGAGCATCGAAGAAACAAACCCGCGCTCGACCCCCAGCTGACAGCTGATCACATACATTGCAACCGCACTCGGCGTTCCTGTGAGTATCACTGCAACCCCCAAAGCGGTCGGCGGTGCCTCGGGACACAGCGCAAATATAAGCAGGATCGTGAGCAAGGGATGCACGATCAATTTACAGCCGACAGACCAGCTCAATGCGCCCAGATGTGTTTTCGTTTGCTCCCACTGTAGCGAGGATCCGATAGATAACAATGCCAACGGCAGTCCCATCGCTCCGATCATTTTCAGAAACGTACTCAGTAGCGTTGCTGACGCGATTAAAGGCATTGGGAGGTTAACTGATCCACTATCGGTCCGGAACTGCTCAATGATCAGTGCCACACCAATCGCCGCAAGGGCAGAAAGTAGAATAGGATTCAGGAACGCTTTCTTGATACGGGCTCCGATTTTTACATCTCCCGAACCGGCCCCATAGAATCCGATCAGCAGATAGCCGAACAGAATGACAAACGGCAGGATAATTCCATTATAGATGGCGGCCTTTGCGAGGCCCTCTGAACCAAATGCATTCTGACAAAGTGGCAAACCAATATAGGTTGCATTCGGCCAAAATGTTCCAAATACAAATGCGGCGGCAAAGCCTCCTTTATAGCCATTGAATTTGGCGATCGTCATGGTGACCAGCGCCATAACAACCAAGCCCAACATCGGCATCAGAAGCAATGCCGGATCCAGAAATAGTTCAAAACGCTGCTGAGCCACTTCATTGAAAATAAGAGCTGGCAGAGAAAAAGTATAAACCAGCCAATTAATGAACGAGCAATGCTCATCCTTGATCTTGCCTTTGAGCCCCAGTAGCTTGCCGAGCCCCAGCACGGCGAAAACCGGAATACAAATTACCAAAACATCCATTATCTTTGAAAATTCCATTCATACACTATCAGGGAAAGCAGACGGACGGAACAAGCACCGAATGCCTTCAAGCGTTTTAGCAAGAGGACCGGCGTCATTGATCTCTGCTCGCCTAAACTATCTGCGTGGTTGTAAACTACCCGCAAAGGAAAGCATGAAACGACAAACGATGGCCGGCATACTATGCACGTTACTTATTGCAGGATGTGTCGCGCATAAAATGGAGTCTCCAATGACAGGAATCTACGATCTTGAAGTTCAAACCATCGACGGGGAATCCATACGGTTGGATCGCTACAAAGGGACGGTACTGCTCATCGTCAACACGGCAAGTAAATGCGGGTTTACCGGACAATATGACGGACTGCAGAAGCTCTATGAAACACACAAAGACCAAGGGCTTATTGTGCTCGGATTCCCGTCCAACGACTTCCTGAAACAGGAGCCTGGAAGCAATGAAGAAATCCTATCGTTCTGCAAGCTCCACCATGGAGTCACATTTCCCCTATTTGAAAAGGTTTCCGTCAAAGGCGCTGACCAGCATCCCCTATATACCTACCTGACCTCGAAAACATACAACCCGGAGTTCGCTGGAAAAATTTCATGGAATTTTAACAAGTTTATTATATCCCGCGATGGCCGTGTAGCCGGACGATTCGGTAGCCGGACCAAGCCAGCTGATACAAAGCTCGTTTCAGCAATCGAATCAGAACTCAGTAAATAGCACCTCGGAAAATCATCCGATTAAGCGCTTCTTCAATAATTCAGTTATCGCGGCAAGAACGCCCGTTGCCGGGCGCTCCCCGCACAGATCCTTTCTATTACCCACAAGTCTCATAATTGATTAGCCAAGTACCAGCCCTCGGTTAGATCTGTCAGCCGCTTCCACCCGCGCCATAAAGCGAGGGTTC
>JADGFE010000031.1 GCA_016744085.1 Kiritimatiellales bacterium
GAAGCCCGACCCTGCGTATTATTTTCATTCGTATCCATGCCCCGAACGTTATCAGGCATTGGCCTGGTTGCCTATGGGGTCGGGGAAGAGGCGTATACAAATAACACGCTGTAATTAGCGATTTAAACGCGGCAGGGACGCCCTACCCCAGGCGTCCGCACGGTGGGATGAAGACACCCAGCCCCACCAAAAATCATTCTCCCATTCCGCAAAGCTGGCGGGCCATCCGGGAGGCATAGTGATCGGTCATGCCGGAAATATAATCAGTCACTTTTAGTAATGAGGGATAAAGTTCGTCACCACATTTTGGTTCTTCAAATTTCATCAAGGCCATTACCTGCTCAGTCTTGTAAGAATCTTTTTTCAGGGAGAGCCGCTCAAGCAATGCGGAGCAAAAGAGCTCCAGCAGATTACCCAACAAGGCATAGCCTCCGATCTGCAGTTCCATTTTTCGATGATCGGTATAGACCCGACTCTGGGCCAGTTTTTTGGCCGCATCTAACGGAACCTGAATCTCTGCTGGGCAGAGGCTGATCAAATCCTGATTAAACGGAATTTCACCTGCCAGCAGGTTTTCCTCATTCTCCACAAAAACCGCGGCGACCGCTTTAATGGAGGCATTGATGGATAGCGCCCGCAGGTAGGAAAGTTGATTGCGCGGGCTTAATTCGACATCCGCCTTTGTCTTACAAATATCTTCAAATATTTCCTGAACGGTTTCAAAAGAGAGTAATCCGATTTCTGCAGCATCTTCTAAATCAATAATCCGATAGCACGTATCATCGGCTGCTTCAGCGAGAAAGGCTAATGGATGGCGGCAGTAACGCCCTTCGTCCTGTAGAATCAAACCGGTCTGTTCCGCAACCTCTTGCAGCAATTCTTTCTCCGACTGAAAGGTGCAGAATTTTTTTTTCGCACCGGCATATGGACTGGTCCATGGATATTTCATTAATGCAGCCAGCGTGGCATAGGTCAACTGCATGCCGCCCTTCCTAGGGTTATGCTCCAGGTTGGCAACCAAACGAAAGGCCTGGGCATTTCCTTCGAACGATTTAAAATCCTGCAATTCAGCGGAGCTGAGCCCTTTAAAAAAATGCGCATTCTTTGGGTCAGAAAACCACATTTGTATCGCATCTTCTCCGGCATGGCCAAACGGCGGATTTCCAAGATCATGCATCAGACAGGCCGCCTGCAGAATCTGCCCCAGATCCGTTGGGCCAACCGTATCTGGCAACCCGGTAAGCTTTTCGCCAACCGCCATGCCCAGACTGCGCCCAACAATCGAAACTTCCAGACTATGCGTAAGTCGCGAATGAACATGGTCATTGCGGGAAAGCGGATGCACCTGTGTTTTATCATTCAGCCGGCGAAATGGATGGCTGAAAGCAATGCGATCATAATCTCGATGAAAGCCTGAGCGTTCTGTTATTCCCTGATTTTCCGACTCCTTCTTTCCGAGTCGGTTCGCGTTTAATAATTTTCCCCATGTCATTTGATCATTCATAGAATTTTTTCCGGCCGCAAAGAAAGGTCTGGACTGAATATGCTCAGTTCCAGAAATTCGGCAGATTTGGCAGCGTTGCTTTAAGGATTTCATAGACCGCTTTTTTATCTTTAGCGGAGAGATGTAGAAAATCTTCGTTCAATTCATTGGTGGTTAGAACGGTATAGAGCCTTTCGAAAACTGCCTCTTGAAAGATGGCCGGAAGGGATTGGAACGTATCCGAATAGATCAGATAGCTGCAGGGATATTTAAATAACCGATCTGTTCCGTCAAAATCACGAAGAGACCGTCCCTGATCATCACGGATCCCTTGAGCGGCAAACCGTTCGGTAAACTCCGAAGTTCCCGACAAGGTTCCTTCGAGTTCAGCCTCTTTGGTATACAGTAGATATCGAGCAACAACTTTTGAATGCATTTCAACTTCCCGAGTCACGCGTTCAGGCAAGGGCGCTCTCAGATCATTAGGGTCGATCTTTTCGTCATGCATCATAAGGCGGACTCGATAGTTCGCCCGGATAAACAGATTAAACATATGGCATTGATGGTCCAGCACCATGAGCGCCATGAGGTCGCTGTGCGGGAGCAGATATTGCTTGGTATCAAAGAAACGGGTCAAATCAGTCAGAGCAAAATTTTCGCCAAACTTAATGGTATGACCTTCCGGTAGATTTCCCTGATGAGTTGCGGAACCGGGATCACCTGTTACATACCATCCGCCCCACCGATCCTTCATTGGGGTTTGATGGTAAACATTAAAATTATTGTATCGTCCACCGCCTTTGGGGAATGAACTGAATACAAACAAACCAGGCACACTTTGCGTTTTTGCTCCGCTATGACAATCCAGACAATCCTTATCATTCCGATTAATCTGAGGTACGCGTGAAGGATCCTGACTAATGGTATAGAAAATAGGCCCGAGGAATGGATCGACCGATATTATTTCAAGCACGTCTGAACCGGGAATCCAGCCCACATAATTCATATCATTAAAATACAGCGCGCGCGGATTATCTTCCTTAATCAAATCTTTCTGGAAACTGGTGGATTTAAAAACAACCACCTGGCTCGATGGTAAAATATCCAACGCCTTCAACACGGACTTTAGATAGCCCTGCTCCGGCTCATACGACAGCTGATCCATCGACACCCGGCTCATCGCATTACTCAGTGGTCGGGAATAATAATGAATAGGAGCATATTCAAAACGTTGCTGCTCATCTGCCAATGCAGCGCTCAAGCTCACCACTAACCCAAAAACTAAACTTTGCCATTTCATGAGCACCCTTTATACCGTCCATAATCCAAAACTGGAAACAACTTTAAACACTAAGACTCTAAGGTCACAAATTCTTAAGATCGCTATCCTTCGCGTACTTCGAGCCTTATATGCTCATCCAATCAACTCAATGCATGTAGGGGGAAATGGGGGTGCAATCCTTGTAGAGGAGTGCCACTCTCGGCTGGCAGACCGGGAGCGGTTTCCACCCGGATGAGATCGATTCGAGTCTGGGCCGCCTTTGGGCAGGACATCACGAAGCCATGATCCGCCGGGAGGTTGCCCTGTTAGGCTCGAACCGTTGTATGATCCGTTAAAGCGAGCTCTCATTAATAAGAAGGAGTAAACATGAACTGTAATGAAAAAGTATATTGCAGAGTGGATGTGTCCAAGATCCATCTGGATGTATTGCTTAAAGGACGCCCATAAATCCCGTGAAATTCGCGCCAACCTTCATCGTCGCCTCGTTCTCCTGAACGATCTGCGCCGATCTGGAGAGCGGCGCTCCCGGGAATTTACTTTTACTTATTCGCGCGGAAGTATTCGATGAGCGCGTTGGTGGAGGAATCGTGATCGAGTTCACTGTCGCCCTCTAGCTCCGGAAGAATTTCTGCCGCAAGGACTTTACCGAGTTGGACGCCCCATTGGTCGAAGGAGTAGATATCCCAGATAATGCCCTGTGCGAAGATTTTATGTTCGTAGAGTGCAATCAATTGACCGAGTACGGAAGGCGTCAGGGTTTCGGCCATAATGCTATTGGTCGGGCGATTGCCTTCGAAGGTTTTATGCGGGATCAGCTCTAGAGGTACGCCATCGATTTTTAATGACTCGGCGCTTTTACCGAAGGCGAGTGCTTCGGTCTGCGCAAAGAAGTTAGCCATTAGTTTTACGTGATGATCGCCGATCGGGTTCTGTGATTTACAGAATGCCAAAAAGTCGCATGGGATCAATTTGGTTCCCTGATGGATCAACTGATAGAACGCGTGCTGCCCATTGGTGCCGGGCTCTCCCCAGATGATTGGACCGGTCTGATAATCCACCTTGTCGCCGGAGCGGGTGATGTATTTTCCATTCGATTCCATATCGCCCTGCTGGAAATAGGCCGCGAAGCGGGACAGGTATTGGTCGTATGGCAGGATCGCCTGCGACTCCGTTCCGAAAAAGTTGTTATACCAGATGCCCAGAAGCGCGAGGATTACCGGCATATTTTCAGAAAGCGGTGCGGTGCGGAAGTGGGTGTCCATTTTGTGATAGCCGTCGAGCAGCTCGCGGAAATTTTCCGGCCCGTTGGCCAGCATATTTGGCAGGCCGATGGCGGAGGTCAGAGAATAGCGCCCCCCTACCCAGTCCCAGAAGGCAAACATATTGGCGGTGTCGATTCCAAATTCGGAAACTGCTTCGGCGTTGGTGGAGAGCGCTACAAAATGTTTGGCGACGGCCGCGTCATCCTTCAACGATTCGAGGCACCATGAACGCGCGGAGCGCGCATTGGTCATGGTTTCCTGGGTGGTGAAGGTTTTTGAAGCCACGATGAAAAGAGTTTCGTCGGCGTCGAGTCCCTGAAGGGCTTCAGCGATGTGTGTTCCGTCAACATTGGAAACAAACACCATATTCAGGTCGCGTTGGGAATAGCTCTTGAGCGCTTCGTAGGCCATAACCGGGCCGAGGTCGGATCCGCCGATGCCGACATTAACGATATTTTTGATCGGCTTGCCGGTGTATCCCTTCCATTCGCCGGAACGGATCTTATCGGAAAAAGCAGCCATCTGGTCGAGTACGGCATGCACCGCCGGAACGACGTTTTCACCATCGACTTCAATTACGGCATCTTTCGGGGAACGCAATGCAACATGCAATACGGAGCGGTCTTCGGTGGCGTTAATCTTTTCGCCGGTAAACATGGCTTCGATCCACTTTTCCAAATCAGCAGATTCTGCCAGCGCAACCAGTTTGTCCATCGTTTCAGACGTAATCCGATTCTTGGAATAGTCAAGGAGCAGGTCTTCCGCTTTCATTGTAAACTGGGCGGCACGCCCCTCGTCTGCAAAGAGATCGCGGAGATGAGCATTCTTGGTTTCTGCATAATGCGACTCAAGGGCCTTCCATTCTGAACGTTCGGTTAATTTCTCGGTCATTTAATGTATGCTCCTGTTTAACAAGGTATGAGCGCCAAAAAATACAGGCAATGGAGTACGTGTTGAAGGCTAAAACGCAGGAATCTATGGCCTAAAGCAGGCTTGTTTTGAAAATCGCGATTCTATAGTATCTTGCCCCTTAAATTGAGATAAAGGATTTATATGAGAGTTAAGCGTTTCTTAGTAATTACTTCAGCCATTCTTCTGTCATTAATGGTTACAGTATTGGTTACTTGTTGTTCATCGACTGATGCTCCTGAAGAAAAACCCGCCGAGGAACAACGAACAGAAACATCGCAAACAATAACTAACACAGTCGAAACAACAGAAATACAAACCAACGATGTTCCAGCAGAAGCCTCTTCGCTTAAAATTCTTGAGCAACCAGTTTCTGTACAGAAAAAACCTTCTTCTGTACTGGATAAATCGGATCTTGATGTTAAAAAAATAAGCCGGACGGTGGCCTATTCCCTTCCTGTTTTTCATCTTAATCAGCTTCCGCTGGATACCCATATTTCCACCAATGCCTTTAATATATTTATTGGATCTCTTGATCCGGCGCGCAGTTATTATCTTCAATCTGATATCGACGCTTTCGAGGAAGAGGCAAAGACACTTCATAAACGAATTCGTAAGGGTGATATTTCCTTTGCAATTAATGCTTATGAAATTTTAATGGAACGCATTGAAGACCGCCTTGAGTTTATAAAAAAACAACTCGAACAGGGTTTTGATACCGAAACGGATGAAACATTTCTTTGGGATCGGAAAGATGCGGCATGGCCAGCCGATCAGGTAGCATGGGATGACCTTTGGCGCAAGCGGCTTAAAAATGAATATATTGCCCGACTTGTTTCCCAACAGGTTTATGCGGATGACCCAACGGAAACCAATAGCGTTGCCTCCATAGAAACGAACGTTGTTGTTACTGTTGATTCTGCAGCAACGAATGCGGTTGCAGCTATTGAAGAGGAATATGACCAGGAAGCGGAAGATGCAAAACTCACAAATGAGGAGTTTATGCTGGAACGCTACGAACAGTTTAAACTCACGATGGAATCTTTTGATGAAGAAATGATTCTGCAACGGTATCTTTCTGCATTTTCGCACGTCTATGATCCACACTCTGATTATATGTCGCCAAGCAGTGTTGAAGACTTTGATATCAATATGAAGCTTTCGCTTGTCGGAATCGGCGCCATGCTTCGCCCTGAAGATGGAACGGCTAAAATCGTTCGTATTATTCCCGGAGGCCCTGCCGACCAGGATGGTCGACTCAAGGCCGGCGATAAAATTGTGGCGGTTGCGCAAGGCGACGAAGAACCGGTCAGCATTCTTCACTGGCCGCTTTACAAGGCGGTTCGCCTTATCCGCGGCGAAGTCGATACCACTGTTGTTCTGAGTGTTATTCCGGCTTCCGACCGATCAGGAACCCGAACTAAAAAAATCGATATCGTTCGTGATGAAGTCAAACTTGAGGAACAGGCCGCCAAAAGTGAAGTGAAGGATATTGAACTCGAAGACGGAATATCCAAACGATTGGGCATTATTACCCTGCCCGATTTTTACGCCGATTTTTCGGCGACGAGTAAAAATAAAAAAGACGCGCGCCGAGCTTCTACCGATGTACGCCGCCTTATTAACGAACTCCTGATGGAAGGCATTGAAGGACTTGTTCTTGATCTGAGAAATAATGGCGGAGGATCATTGGTTGAATCCATCGAAACCGCCGGTCTCTTTATTTCTTCCGGTCCGATCGTTCAGGTTAAGGAACGTCAAGGCGTTCAGGTTCTGCCCGATGCCGACCCTGAAGTTGACTATGATGGTCCCATGATTGTTTTGGTGAACCGACTGAGTGCTTCCGCGTCTGAAATTCTGGCCGCTGCACTTCAGGATTATAAACGAGCGATTATTGTCGGCGACAAACAAACGCACGGAAAAGGCACCGTGCAAACACTGATGCCGCTAGGCGATCGCAAAGGCTCACTCAAACTCACAACTGCCGGTTTCTACCGCATTAACGGAGGTTCAACCCAGCTGAAAGGAGTTACTCCGGATATCATTATTCCTTCCTATCTGGATGTCATGGATGTGGGGGAAGATTCGCTAGAGCATGCCCTACCCTGGGACACGATTCGGCCAGCCATGTATCGTACCCAAACCGGATTTTCTGAACTGGTTCCCCTTCTAACGGAACAGTCCAATGAGCGTATTGAAAACAGTGATGATTTTCAGATTTATCTGCATAAGCGATCCCGCTTGGAAGAACGGTATGCCACAAAAACGGTATCGCTTTCATTAACGAACCGCTTAGTTGAAGCTGAAGCGGAGAAAGAGCTCGACGACATTCAAAGCGGTGCGTTTCTGGATGATGAAGATGAGGATAAAAAAGCCGATGTCATCCTGGATGAAACCCTCTATATTCTCTATGACCTGATTGATCTTCAGAAAATGAGCAAGGCTGATCGTCTTGCTCCGAATCTAAGTTCTAAGGAGTAATACAAGCACTTAACGGTGATTGTTAACAGTTGGCGGTATAGTGTTACCTGAAGCCTGTAACTCAAGTGCTTCAGGATACTTTTTATAATGTTCGCGCACCGCATCAGCCAATTTCTGTTTAACCGCATCATCAATGATGCATGTTCCTGCATTCGGCAATGCCGCCAGCAGTTTATCCAGCAGAAGGTCCTGTGGCTCAACCACTCGTGATTTCCACGAGGATAAAAGATTTTTATCAATACACGCTGGCAGTGAACCCAAAATCCCAATGTCGTTCTGATTATGCACCAATAATCCCGTTGTAGTACCGCGGTCGAGCGTTAACACCTGAAAGAAATAAAGCGTGTGGTACGCTAATTGAGAGGCCCTTACGGTATCCGTTGCAGGCGCGCTGTTCTTAACCGATTGATCCAGCAACCCGATATAGGTATCTATCGCTGCTTCTCCGATCTTCTGGGCGAAGCCCAGGTCGGCAGCAAAGTCACCTGTATTAAAGTTTTCTAGATAGAAGTGAACCACACCGCGGTGTCTTCCCAGAGCTGGAATAAAGAAATACCGATCCCCCTGTTCAGAAGCTTCCTCAAAAACTCCGTAACCTGCGCCTTTTAATGCTTCCGAAAACTGTTCTGCATATACCGAATTTGGAACGGAAGGGTTTAGATCCGCCATTAGACGCCAGTAGCCTGAGCCATCTTTCATTTCCGTCCAACTAATGTGAATATGAACCGATGGGGCCTGCGGGAGCGCAGGATGAACAATGGTAGAAATGGCTGTAGCAGAACCCAGCTTGCGATCAGGGTCGTCATTATAGTGAACCTGCGACACATTGACCGATGCACGTCCCAACAGATCGCTATCCGCTATGCCATAGCGTTGTCCTCCACCGTGTAGTCCTTCATCCCGAAACCATTCCAACGCGCCAAAGCGATGATGGGCCTGTTTTTCCAGCGCCTGAACAAAACGGGATTGTAGCGATTCGACGAGGTCTAGCGCCTGCGCCGCTTGATTTGATGATGCATAGGTACGTGTCATTGGTTTTTAGATATTTCCATTATATAACGAAAGCCGACATCGCTCGGCACAACCGGCGTGTCGGATGAATTACTGCACGGCAGGAAATTTTCAGGAGTGGCCCCGCTTCCGCCTTTAAGTTGATAAAGCGTTGTACTGGCAGGAAGCAAGGTTGATGTCATTTCCCGCACATTACCGGCCATATCCAGTACATTGTAAACCGAAATATCGGTTTGATCAAAACTGCCCGGCGGGGTTGTGAAGGAATATTCAGCTTTCGCTTCCGTATTGTTTTTGGTCATAGAAAACCGAAGGTTCAGTACATTGCCCCAGACATAAATCCGGCCATCGACACCACGTGCAGCCTTTTCCCATTCTTCCGCGCTAGGCAAACGAACCGTACGATTTATTTTCTTTCCCAGCCAGCTACAATAAGCCTCAGCAGCCTCTTTCGTAATGCCAACCACCGGAAGTGAAGAATCAAGCTTCCCCGAAAAATTCAGGTTACCATCTGCATCCCAAGCATCATGAAACACACGTTCATTTTCATTAAACTGAATGCGACTTCGATACTGTTTTTTCAGATCAGAATCTTTGATGGTCACCCAGAATTCGAGATACTCTGCAAATGTAACTTCTACCTTCTTAATAAAAAATGAATCAAGTTTTCGGATTTGCTCTCTATAAAAACGGGATTCTGCTCCGCCAAAAACAAAAGATCCACCCGGCACAAAACACATTCCCTCAGGAGCTGAGTCGGGCTCCTGCAGCACCACAACTCGGTGTTCTCCATGGGCTATTCGGACTGGATAAGGAACAACCATTCCATTGGCCAACGTTACTATGCCGCCATAACTGCCCTTTCTTACGTCATCCAGTTTAATCGGCAGCCTGCCCTTTGTTAGCAGATTATTTTTATCAAGAATCAGTCGCTCTGCAATATTCGTATAGGCAAATAATTTGAACGACCGAATACTATCGGATCCGGTAATTTCGAGACTACCATTACCTGTTACCCGATGCTGTATGTCGTTCATATACCCCGCAATCTTTTGCGGTATTTTACCATTCCATCGTTCCAGCCGGGTATTTACCTCGTTCAGCCTGCTCTGAGCCGCATCATATTGTTTCAGGTATAAATCCAATTCGATACGGTGTTCCAGAATATCTTTAAGCCCTTGCGTTACTGCAGCCTTCCGGCGAAAAGGAAACGGCACACCTTCGTAATAACTCTGAGCAATATTAAAGTTATTCTCAACCAGACCAATCAGATCGACGAGCTCTTCCTTCATTATATCTTCTTCGGGTGTTCCCTGATGAAGGCGGAGCTTATACTCTTTAGGCTGCATTGCAGCATACAACTTCATTGCCTCTTGCGCATTCTGTCTCGCGGTATTGAATAGTTCCTCCGCGCTATCCAGACTGGCATGATAGCTTCCCAGCAACATGGCTCGTTGCATTCCAAAACCAAGCACCAACGCAACCAATACACCTGCGGCCACACTGGATTTGATTGGATTCCTTCGGCAGGTTTTCCACAGCCTAATAAGCAAAGGTGCTTTGTATGCACTCACTTCCCGGTGGCTGATATAGTTGCGAATATCTACAGCTAAATGTTTAACCGAAACATACCGGTTTTCTGGAGAGCAGGACATGGCTTTTAGACAGATCGCTTCCAGCTCCCTCGGAATTTTTAATTCAGGCCGGCGTTTACGCGGCGGATCAAAGTTTCCTGATTTTACATTTTCCAAAAGCTTTCTGAGCTGCGTTTTTTCAAACGGCGGCAGGTGCGTCAGGAAGTGATATAGGATGGCGCCTAGACTATAGATATCGCTTTGAAAATCGATACGGTCAATCGTGCCCTTTGCCTGTTCGGGCGACATATAGTTCGGCGTTCCGGAAATGGCACCATCCATCGTTTGCATGCTGCCATCCAGCTCTTCCATTCGAAGTTGAACACCACTACTCATCCCCTCAACCGAATCCAGATGCTTTACCAGTCCCCAGTCGAGAATCAGCACCTCGCCGAATTCACCGGTCATAATATTTGCCGGTTTTAAATCTCGATGTATAACGCCTTTGCTGTGAGCAAAAGCCACACCATTACAGACCGCCAGAAAAACATCGAGTAAGGCATTCAGTGTATACTTTTTCAGATAATCTGCTGTATTCGCTTCAAGATGATCCAGAATCTCTTTTAGATTATCCCCCTGCACTTTTTTCATCGTAAAATAGACGCCTTGCTCATCCGTAACGCCCATTTCATGCACCGGCATAATGTTTGGATGTTCCAGCTGCGCCGTTCCTCGCGCCTCCTTTAGAAATCGGTCAACAACTTCCTCTTCCTCACGAAAGTGCGACTTGAGCGATTTAATGGCAACTTCACGCCCGAGCAACGTATCGCGGGCACTGAAAACTTCGCCGAATGATCCTTTGCCCAACGGGGTGACCGATGTGTAATGAGCACCTGGATCCTCCAGCTTCACAGAAAGTATCTGTTTAACATTACCCAGTTCCAGCGATGAGCCGGAACCCATAGTTTTATCCGTGTTTTTAGCGGAAGGCAACTTGTTATTTGTATCAGATGAGTCCATTTAAAATCTCCTGATACGAACTGTATGGAAAAGAAATCCGGTGGTCACGGATTTAAAATAGGATGTTGCCGGTTAATGCTAATCTTAAAATCGTTATTTTCCTGAAATTTCCATTATATAACGGAAGCCTATATCACTTGGGATAATGTTTGTCTCAAAAGAGATGGATGCGCAGGGCAAAAATGATACCGGTGTGGCAAAGCTTCCGCCGCGAATTTGATAACCACCATTGTCTGATGATACATACTCGCGAACGTTACCGCCCATATCGTTGACGTTATAGACAGATATATCCCGGTAAAATTTTCCAGGAAGAGCCCCGAATTGATATTTTCCCTTCCCTTTAACAACATCCAATGTAAGCGTTAGATTTTCTGAAGCATCAAATTCATAGCCCCACGGGTACATCCTGCCATCCACACCGCGGGCCGCTTTTTCCCACTCAAACTCTGTGGGCAACCGGATCGATTCTCCGGTCTGACTACTTTTCCACTCACAATATGCGACAGCTGCTTCATACGAAATACCAACCACCGGATATTCAGGCATCAATCGGTCATTAACAATAATACCCTCTAGATCCCACGCATCCTTCACTTCATTGCTATCCGATGAATATAGTCGACTCATCGTCTGCATCTTTTGTTTGGGATCGGAGAGGTTTTTCCAGAATTCCAGATATTCGGCAACCGTTACCTCGTACTTCTTGATATAAAAAGAGGGGAGTGTTCTTTGATGCTCACGGTATAAAGGGGATGCGTCTCCACCGCAAATAAATGCGCCGCCCGGAATAAACACAAGTCCTTCTGGAACTTCCGATACAATTTCCAGTTTTACCTGCTTAGTTTCGCCATGGCTTATATAAACCGGATACGGCAAAAATCCGCCATCGGCTTTCGTGATCATAATTACGTATGATCCTTTTTCCATATTCGGAATGGTGTAAGGAAATGTATTAGAGCGCCCCACATGATTCGCGACAACCAGCCTTGAATCATCTGACTTTAATGACCAGACAAATATTTCACAAACGTCATCCCCCGCAAGAACTTCCAGACTTCCTTCGCCAAGAATACGGGGCTTTATATCCAGAAGCAGTGCATTGACGTGGAAACTATTATACCAGCGTCGGGCCTGCTCAGGATTTTTACGGGACAATGCTGACTCGATGCTCCAACGGGCAGCTTCTACAAACCAATTCTGAGTCAGGTCTTTGGAGCGGTATCGATACGCTATCGCCGTATAACCATTATTTATTTTCGAAACCCGCTGATCCAACTCGCCGGAAAGTTTATCAAGCTGAATTAGAAGATTCTGCTCTTCTTCGGATATCGTTTTACGGTTCGAATTACCAAATTTAAGCTGCAGATCCGTGTAGACAGCAAGCGCTTGCGCAGCTAACGGTTCCATTTCCATACGCAGTTCCTTAGCGTACGCAAAAGTTTCCTTAAAAACCTGATGTTGCTTTACACGGTCTATCGCTAAAGACACAACAAACGAAGCAAGAGCAACAACTATAATGGTTCTCTGAAATGGATTTCGCCAATGCTTGGCAATACCAAAAGAGACACGTCGCTTTTTAGGGCGCGTGTCTACTTTCTTCCTCCACTTCTTAGGGGTTAAGTCCACCGTAAGACCTGCAAGACCTAACCTTTAATCCATGCCTTGATCTCATCTGACAATGGAAGAATTGTCTTCAACGTACACTCTCCTTCAGGAACCTGAATAACGTCTCCGGGAACATGATTATACAATGCTTTTGCAAGCGCTGTTGCACTGGAAATAATTGAAAGCTCTTCATCCTGATCCCATGCGCCGAGGATATAATAGATTTCAGTATGACCACCGCCATACGTCAATTCAACACCACAACCTGCGACAACCTGATCAGCGGCAATATCTGCATAATCAGTTGGTTTAATCCTTTCCAGATCATCGGCCAACTGTGCACCTTGCGCCATCAGGAGGCCCTGACGTTCTTTGGCATATTTAAACTCGGCATTTTCACGAAGGTCGCCATAACTACGGGCCAATTCAATCTCTTTCGAGTTTTCAGGAATATCCACCGTCATGATTTTTTCAAGTTGCTTCTGCCGCTCTGTATAACTTCGCTGCGACGTCATCGGAATTTCGCGTCTAGGTGCAGAGGAAGCTGATGGAAGAATGATGTCCTGCAATTCCGGGAACTTACGAAGCACTTTAGCAATAACAGATTTCCGGTCGAGTGCATCCCAACCTTGGCCTTCATTAATCCGTCGCATGAAGTCACGACGCTGCTGCTCAGTCATTGCACCCATCACATCATGCAACCAGTCTTCCTGCTGAAAACGCTCACGCAGTTGATTCTGCGCACGAAGCATTGCTCCAGCCAGACTGACTTCGAGCACTTCCTGAATGCGGAAAGCAAGATCGCCCTTGGAAATCAATTCCCACTTTTCGATATACGGAGTTGAACGTTGGCACCACAACAGCATTGGGGCACTTGCAACACGACGCGCAACTGCAGCCGATATAATCTTCCGCACATCCTCTTCTGCACCGTGTTCAATCAGAGCACTCATTACTTCATTCAATACCGGATGACTTACCACCGGAATAACCCGGCTCAAGGTAGCTACTACAGCTTCTTTATCATTTTCGATCAGAATCGTAAGCAGAGTCTGCAACTGACGGGAAGGAAGACGATCCAGTGTAGTCACCAAATCATTTTCGATTAAATCATGGATCAATTTAGTGGTTTCTAAACCGGATGGTTCGATATCTAAGATGCGAGCATAGATAAATCCTTCTGCCTTCCATTCAGGACGGGCCGATGGCGCACCTTTAATGATATGGGCAAGTCGGTTAGCCAATGCTTCTTTTGCAATTTCCGAGCTGAAATCAATTTTCTTTTCGAGAATTTCTTTAAAACGATCAAACAGACCTTCAATATCACGTTCCTTAGTAATGAGACCAAACCACTCATCATCGTAGGACATGCCTGTTTTATGAAATACAATGTTATCGGAGCGCTTCTTAGGAATTTCAACCGATGCATCGGTCTTCAAGCCGCGACGCGCCCCTTCCCAGAATTTTTTCCACTTGGCTTCCGGCATAATCGAAGGAACCATTTTTTCAATCAAACGAGTGACAGACATATTGCCGTAGCTTCTTAAAGTAATCCGAACCACTTCGGCCGGATCTTCTTTAATCATCCGTTCAATCTCATCAGGATTATTGTGCTTCATCGCAAGAATATGGTCATCTGTCAGCACGTCCAATGCTTCTGCAGCATAGCTGAATGCCATTTCATGCTCACCCTTGCGTTCGAAATCAACTTCGAGGGTCTGGTAGAAAAAGTCGATATCTTCAATAATACCGAATCCCCAGGTGTCGTTATAGCAAAGCATACCGTTTTTCAGTGAGCGCAGATGGCTCAACCGACGGAAACATTCGACAATCGGAACTTTGCCGCCAAAGCCGGCAGGTTGAATCATCTTCAAGGCATTACGATCCTTAGAAACTAATTTTTCAATGGTTGCCACCAAATCATTAACGGAACCCCGCACCCCTGCCATCCAGCTCAGAACATCCAGCGATTCATCTACTTTTTCGGCTTCTACCAATTTTTGAAACAGGGCCTGGGCCCCCATATCAGCTTCGTTGCCCCGTTCGGCATCAACCAGCCCGTTTAACACTTCCACCAGCTCGGCCGCATCAAAATCGGCCGCATCAGCTTGCTCTAAAAACCACTCTTCATTAATCGAATCTAAATCCATGACATCAATCTCCTAAAATAAGCGCGAAAATATAGCGGTTTTTCTGCATGCTGGAAAACGTTTTCGGAGTATTTTCATGGGGTCTAAACCAAAAAAGCCGTTCAAATGAACGGGCTTTAAAAGTGGTGCACCCGATTGGGCGGCAATACTAACCTATTGCCAACCACTTGCGCTCAATAAGGCTTCCGCATTGAATGGCAATGAGAAAATAGGGAAATCAACCTAATCATCATAATGAAGTTCTCATCGTTTCGATACCCGCGCGCACGGCGCTTGACCATCTGGAACATATTATTGACCCCTTCCAAGGGGGCAACGTATGGCTTAAGCTGTGCAATGCTTAACGGCAGTAAGAAATCAGATGGATGCATTGCTCTGCCGGAATCGCTGAACCGTGCCTGAATGCATGAAACGGCCTCTTTACCGACCCCGCAACTCACACACCTGAGCGGAAAGCGGCAAAAGGATCTATCGTTCGGAGGATTTTCGAGATCTCCCACCTACTTGTGGCAGATACGAAGCAAGCGATGCGAATTTTTAGCGCAACCAACTTGTTATAAGTGGCTTATAAAAAATGGTGCACCCGAATGGAGTCGAACCATCACGCCATTGCTGGCACAAGAACCTGAATCTTGCGTGTCTACCAATTTCACCACGGGTGCGATGAAGTTGAGGAATGTATCTATCCCTCCGCAGCTAGTCAATGTCCTAAAGTCAAAAAAACGTATTGTTCGAACCGGTTTAAAATAATGTCCTTTCTGGACCTATTTTTCGGTCATATCGCAGATATTGCACGAGTTGCAATCAAGGCCGGCTGGTTTGTAGGAAGTCCTCTCTCTTTTAGCCTTTCGTATGTTGAGCGCGTTCATACCGGCAAGAAACAGTCCCAGAATAATAAATGCTCCCGGAGCTGAAGTCATGAGCATGAAATCAGTCGTCCATCCGGGAATCAATTTCACTTCGAATAACGATCCGCTAGCCAGAAATTCACGGGTACCACCGAGCGCAACCAGTGCGAAGGTAAAACCCAGCCCCATGCCCAGTCCATCGAGAATGGATTTGCCTACTCCGTTTTTAGAAGCAAAGGCCTCTGCGCGTCCCAGCACAATGCAGTTCACCACGATGAGCGGAATAAAGATACCGAGCGCATCGTAAAGTGCAGTAGGCGCATAAGCCTGCATCAGCAAATCTACGATCGTCACGAACGTTGCAATAATGACGATGTAAACCGGAATACGGATTTTTTTCGGTACAATACTGCGGATAAAAGAAACGACAATGTTGCTGCCCATCAGCACACACATGGTGGCCACTCCCATGCCGAGTCCGTTGGTTGCACTTGAGGTGACCGCCAAAGTTGGGCACATGCCGAGCAACAGCACCAGCACCGAATTGTCTTTCCAAAGCCCCTTTGTAAATTCTTTCGTTGCAGACATTATTCCGCTCCTTTTGAAAGCTGAATAAGATTAGCAAGGCAGGTCTTTCCGATGGCATGGACTGCACCACCAACGGCCCTGGAGGTGATGGTTGCCCCGGTTTTACCATTAACCGCGCTCCCTTCCTTGACGATGTTCCACCGGTCAGATCCAGCTTTTTTATCGGCATACCAATCGAGGTAGGTATTTGGAGCAAGGCCCGCGACCTGTTCGCCGCCCTTGATCAGATCCATAATGGTTTTCTGTACTTTACGGTCCGTGATCGCTGTTCCAAGCCCGGGCGTTTCCGTATTGGCCGTAACGATGACGGTTCTAACTGACCCGTCGAGTTCCAGCCCTACCATAACCGTGATATCGCCGGAAAACCCTTCCGGTGTGATGACCTCACCAGCATAACCAATAATTTCGCCACTCTTGCGTCCAATATAAAATTTAACAGGCCAACCCAGGTCTGAGCGTAGCGTGATGATTTCTTCCCCGGGGGTATTATCGAATTCCGGCAATACCTGCCCTAATGCCCTATTAGTTTTAGCCTGCAAATTCAACTTAATGGCCGACGCGGTGGACGTTGAAATAAATGAAAGCAGGCCCGCCGCCAGAGCGGCCAGCACACCAAGGAATAATCCGAGCTTGGGAATGTTGATTTCTTGTGCGCCCATTATACCGCACCTCCTTTTTCCAGTACTGTATAGCCAAATGGTTTGCTGATGCTTACCCGGTCAATAAGCGGCGTCAGTGCGTTCATAAAGAGGATTGCAAAGCTGACCCCTTCCGGATAGGTACCCCAAAGACGAATCACACTGGTAATAACCCCGCAACCCAAACCGAAGATTAGCGCCCCCTTTCTGGTCATGGGTGATGTTACCATGTCGGTGGCCATGAAGAACGCTCCCAGCAACAAACCGCCAGTGCATACATGAATGAAGGGCGAGTGAACGGTTTCAGGGCTGATTACGTGCGCAATGCCGGTGATGACAAATACCGAACCGAGAAATGCAACCGGCACCTGCCATTTAATTAACTTAAAGGCCAGTAGAATGATGCCGCCAGCCACCAATGCAATTGCGGAGGTTTCCCCAAGACAGCCGCCGGTGTTACCGAGCAGCACGTCCTTCACAAAGGTTTCGCCCGGCGCAAGACCAAGCGGTGTCGCCGTTGTCAGCACATCTATTTTCATGATACCCAAAGCAGGCTTATCCCAGGTGGTCATCAGTTCTGGGAATCCGATCAGCAGCCCCACACGAGCTACCAAAACCGGGTTAAACGGGTTTGAGCCCAGTCCGCCATAAAGCTGTTTGCCCAGAATAATGGCCAGAAAACCGCCGAGAATACAGATCCACCATGGCGCACCGGCATTTAGATTCATACCCAATAGAATACCGGTCAAAATGGCCGAACCATCTTTCCAGGTGGGCCTGCGTTTTACGAGTTTGTTCCAGCCCTCTTCGATTAGCACACAGGAGACAACGCAGAACAGCAGCACTTTTATGGCGGCCAGTCCAAAGAACAGCACAGCGGCAATACAGGCAGGAAGCATGGCGCCGACCACGATAAACATGATCTTCGAAATATTTTCTCCACTCCGAATATGCGGCGAGTTGCTGACTACCAGCTTTGCTGGATCAGGCATCTGAATAATTGGTTTAGAATCTGTTTCTGACATAAATCGGATCTCTATTTCTTCTTTCTTAGCTGAGCCTGGATTTCAATCTTGGCGCGCTTGAAGTGCTGGTTCAACGGACGGTGCGATGGGCAGACATAACTGCATGAACCACATTCAATGCAGGCCAATACATTTAGATCTTCAGCCCAATCAAAACGCTTATTTTCAACGGCCTGGCTGATGGTGGCCGGCAGAATGTTCATGGGACAGCATTCCACACAACGCCCACAACGTATGCACGGTTCTGACGTGTAAAGAGATGCTTCGTCTTTCGCAATCAACAAAATGCCCGACGTATTTTTCATTACAGTAACGTCTAGCGAACTCTGGGCGATACCCATCATGGGCCCGCCAAGCAACAGTTTGGCTGGTTGTTCACTTACTCCCCCAACTAATTCGAGTGCTTTTGAAACTGGCGTACCCAGACGAAACCGCCAGTTACCCGGTTCAACGACTGATTTGCCCGTCACCGTAGTAACCCGCTCAATGGATGGACGCCCCTTTACAACCGCGTCTGCCACCGCAACCGCTGTGGCAACATTCTGAACCACGCAATGAACATCCATCGGTAGCTTTCCAATTGGAACCTCACGACCCGTGATGGCATAAATCAGCTGGCGCTCAGCACCCTGCGGATAGTTAACCGGTAGTGGCTGAACCTCCACGCCATAATTGGCGGCAATTTCCTGAAGCGCTGCAATCGCATCAGGTTTATTTTCCTCAATACCAATCACGGCCGATTTCAATCCGAGTGCTCGCGCCAATATGGCGGTTCCCTGAACAACATCTTCACCTTGCTCCAGCATTAAACGATGATCAGCGGTTAGATAGGGCTCGCACTCGGCACCATTGATAATAAGCGTATCAACAGTCTTTCCTTCTGGAGGAGACAGCTTTACGTGTGCCGGAAAACCGGCACCACCCATACCCACAATACCCGCATCCCAAACCCGTTGCTTGAGTTGTTCGGAACCGGTGTTTTTCCAGTCCCTAATCACCTCAAAAGTATCACCCCATTCATCTTCGCCATCGGCGGTGATTTCAATCGACGGAATGCTTATTCCGGTCGGACCGGGACATTTGTCGATCATCTTGATCGTGCCGCTGGTCGGTGCGTGTAAGGGTACGGAAACAAATCCCGAAGCTTTTGCAAGCAGATCGCCCTTTTTCACTTCGTCACCTTTTTTCACGACCAGTTCGGGCGGTGCACCAATATTCTGATGCATGATAACTTTATAGGATTCGAGCAACGGCGCATCTTGAATCGGCTTTAATGCCGAAAGCGCTTTACTGTCATTAGGATGTACGCCGCCTTTAAATTTACGAGGTTTTTCGCTCATTCAGAAACTCCTTCATACGCGCCTGCCGCCTGCTTGGATGCTTGACGCAATGCCGTAGTCGGGCAGGCAGATGCTTCCACCAACTCGGCCGCTGGCGGATTTTCATAATTGGTACGAATCAGGAAGCCATCAACGAGCATATGATCTTCCTCTCCAGAAGCCTTGACACATTTTCGACAGGCAATACAGGCGGTTTTACAAACCTTACGTTTGGCCGCACCCTTTTCAGGCGAATTGCAATAGACATGAACATCTGCGGAGGCAGGTGCCATAATAATAAGATCTTTCGGGCATGCCGCCACACAGTTTTCACAACCAACACATAAGTCGGGATGTACGACGGCGAGCGCATCACGAATTTCAATGGCACCAAACGGACAGGCATCAGCACAACTTCCGAATCCCAGACAACCGTAGTCGCACCCTTTTGCACCACTGGCAACCAGTACTGCGGAACGACAATCACGCACACCATTGTAAAGAGAACGAACGGTATTTTTAGCATCACCGACGCAACGAACAACGGCGACTTTTTTTTCCTTTTCTTCGGCTACAATACCAAGATAGTCCGCAATATTTTTAACATCTTCCGACGAACAGACCGGACATTGGTCGGGCGTTGCTGATTCAGCAACCATCCCTTTAGCAAAGTCGGTACAACCGGCAAAACCACACCCACCACAGTTGGCTCCCGGCAAAAGATCGTTGACCCCCTCAATCCGCTCATCAACCTCTACAGCAAATACCTTGGCCACAATCCCGATGATGACTCCGAGAAAGCCCCCCAGCACGCCGACCGATATAATCGCAATTAAAGCAATACTCATTGATACTCCATTTCCGATTTCCAAATTTTGATTTCCGATTTTCGGAACGACTGCGCCGAGATGCTTTCAAAACAAAAGGGGTCGCAGCCCCACAAATCGGTATTCGGCAATCTTAAATATAAAATACTCATACGAGGCCCGAAAACCCCATAAAGGCCATGGCAAGAATACCCGCCGTCACCAGTGAAATGGCGGTTCCTTCAAACGCTTTGGGCACATTGGCCAAATCCAATTTTTCCCGAAGACTTGAAAATAGAATCAACGCCAGCGCAAAACCAAGCGCTGAGCAAAATCCATAGATTGTTGCACCATACCATGTGGACTGAATGGATTCCGGAGCCGATTTAGCATTGAGCACCACGCAACCAAGAACGGCGCAGTTAGTGGTGATCAGGGGAAGAAAAATTCCCAGGCTGTCATAAAGTTTAGCACTGAGCTTTTGCAACATGATTTCCACCAGCTGCACGAGCGAGGCGATGACCACAATGAACACGAGCGTCTGAAGAAATTCCAGCTTCATGGGAACGAGCAAAAAGGAATTAATCAGGGAGCTGACGAGCGATGCCAGCGTCATTACAAAAACAACAGCACCCGACATCCCAAGGGCAGTATCCAGTTTTTTTGAAACACCGAGAAACGGACAAACCCCCAAAAACTTCGATAACACGAAGTTATTCACAAGGATGGCGCCGACGGTAATCATGAGGAATTCATTCAACATATCTTCCCTGCCCCTGCTTTCTTAATGAACTTAAATAGAAAGACGCCGATACTACCTTTGCAACCAAACACTGCAATCCCCTTTACGGGGCTAAGGCTTCTTTAGAATGGGTTTCAATAGTGATGAATTCGAAACCTCATTACGCTTAAGACTTTCTCATGATTTAAGCATGCTAAGCACATCATATTTTAATAATAGAATTGAATTCTTTTGTATGCGTCTCTTCGGCGACCGCCTTGACAGGACTATGCGTCGGCGTTGCTGCGGGTTGATTTCCATCGCGCAGGCGTCCAGTCGGCGGCTTCGGCCT
>JADGFE010000032.1 GCA_016744085.1 Kiritimatiellales bacterium
GGCTCAGTCCAACAAAATTTTATCCTCCTGCTTTTTATCTTCTGCGATGAGCTTTGGAGTTTAGGGGAAGCAGGAGGGATAAAATCCTAATCGTTGGATGAATCGGGCATTCCGCCTATTCATTATGCCATTACGCTGCACACGGATGAGGCCCTGACTCTTCTGCTGGAAGCGGGGGCAAAAATTGATGCCCGCGATCCGCTATTCCGGACAGCACTTATGCGTGCGATTGAAACAGACGATCTTCCTATGGCCACATCCTTACTCCAGCAGGGCGCCAGTGTTGATGAATATGATCGGCGCGGTGATACTTCGCTGCATAAGGCCGCGCGCCGCCGTAATGCGGAAAGCATTCGGTTCCTGCTGGACAATGATGCGAATCCCCGCATCTTTAATTTTTCTCAAATGACACCATTGCATGTCGTTGCAGCTTCGGGACATGACGACCTTGTATCCATCTTTTTGGAACTTCCAAATATGATCGGATTATATCAGGAAACCGGCCTCACCCCATTTGAACATGCGCTTAAGGATAGGAAATATGAAGCAGCCGAACTGCTGATTGCCAAGGGAGCAGATGTGAACCGGATACAGAGTAATGGTGATACTTTACTGCATCAGTCCATTCTTAACCGGGATTATCGCACCGCACGTTTTCTCATTCGACAAGGTGCAGATGTGAACTTCGAAAATATCAAAGGGGAAACTGCATACGACATTATGCGCCGTAAACAGCTCAGCGGCCTGCTCGACCTTGTTGAAGCCCGCGATAATCCTAATGCTGTCACTAACGCCGTAGAGTCTGTAGAGACTCCAGAATCCTCTCAGACCTTGGAAAAATGAGATTTCAAACGGGTGGAGTTTTTGGCAGTATGCATCACATATGAACAACACCGTTCTAGAATCACTAATCATTATTGCCGGTCAGCATGCCTATCCACGTATGCTGGCGAAGGCGGCGCGTGCAGCCGGTGTGCAGCGGATTGTTGTGGTGGGCTTTAAGGGTGAGACCAATCGGGAAATGATTGCGCTGGCAGACGAGTGCCACTGGTTGCCTCTGGGCAACCTGCGCCTCCTGCTCGATACATTGGCCGCAACAGGAATCAAGCATGCGGTGCTGGTTGGTCAGATTGGAATGCATAATATTTTCCATCTGCGGTTGGATAACATGGCGAAAGAGATATACCGATCGCTGGAAACCCGCAATGCGCATACCATTTATGGAGCAGTTGCCGATGAAATTGAAAAGCTCGGTATAGAGGTGCTTCCCGGCAATACCTTTATGGAATGCTACACCCCCGAAGCCGGACAACTCAGCAAGCGCGCGCCGACCGAACGGGAGCGGGCGGATATTGAGCTGGGACTTAAGTTGGTGAAAGGCACGAGCGAATTTGAAATTGGACAGACCGTGGCCATTAAGGATGGCATTATCATTGCCGTCGAGGCGTGGGAAGGAACCAACCAAACCATCAAGCGTGCGGGTAAAGTCGGCAAGGCTGGAACCGTAATTGTGAAAGTCCCAAAAATTGGTCACGACATGCGGTTCGATATTCCGGTGGTAGGAGCCAAAACCTTCAAGATGATGAAGCGGGCTAAAGTATCCTGTCTTGCAGTTGAAACCGGTAAAACGATTTTACTGGAACAAGAAAAACTTATCGAACTCGCGAACAAATTTGATATGGCCTTCGTAGCTGTCGAAACCGAGAAGGATTAGGCCGGAAAAATGATTAGGAACAAAATAATTAAACGCCGGATCCTGAGAGATAATCATTTTGCTCTAAATTATTTTACGGCTGATTCATAAAAATGAAGAGCTCTATTCTCATCGTAGCGGGCGAAGTTTCCGGCGATCTGCATGCCGCAAAGGTGGTGCAGGCCGTTAAGGCAAAATCTCCGGAGACCACCTTCTGGGGAATCGGCGGCGATCATCTTGCTGATCAAAATGTCGAACTGCTTCAGCATACGGATCAAATGGGCGTGATGGGTATTGTTGAAGTGCTGAAACAGTACAATTTTTTCAAAGGCGTATTGAAACAGGTGCTCGATGAAGTCGATAAACGTAAACCTGAATCCGCACTACTCGTAGACTATCCTGGTTTTAACCTGCGCCTCGCCGCCGAACTGAAAAAACGCGGCGTGAAGGTTAATTATTATATTTCACCGAAAGTCTGGGCCTGGAATAAAAAACGTATTCCGAAAATGGGCAAGGTCATTGACCGCCTTATGGTAATTTTCCCCTTCGAGGTGGATGTCTTTAAAGGTTCCGGCTTGCAGGTCGATTTTGTCGGAAACCCGCTGGTGGATCAAATCGACGAATTCATATCGGAAGAGGGCCTGTTTTTACCTTGGCAGTCGGAGCGTCGTATTGCCTTGCTACCGGGAAGCCGACGTCAGGAAATTGAGCGGATTTTACCAACGATGCTGGAGGCGGCCAAAAAACTGGAAACAACGATTCCTGATCTGTGCTTCATGATCGCGACGCCGAATAAGCGCATAGAAACTCTAGTGAAAGAACAAATTGATCAGTGCTCAACGAGGCCTGCTCGACTGGACGTAATTTGCGGTAATGCTCGGGAGCTGATGCGTCAGGCTGAAGCCGCCATTGTAACATCGGGTACGGCAACGCTTGAAACTGCTCTGATCGGGACTCCTCATATTCTGGTGTATAAAACCAGCACCTTCACCTATTGGTTTGCCCGCACGGTCGTAAAAATTTCCCATATCGGACTCGTTAACATTGTGGCGGACCGCACGGTCTGCCCCGAACTGATTCAGCAGGAAGCATCTCCGCAGGCCCTTGCTTGCGAAGCCGGGAAGCTTATGGCTGATACGCCTGAACGCCGTGCCATGCTGGAAGGCTATGAAGAGGTTCGCCAGCTCCTAGGCGAAAAAAAGGCCGCCGAAAATGTTGCCGATATTCTTTGTGCGGAATAAGAGCTGACTTCCTCAACCATTCTTTAAGTTGTTTTGGTTCCGGCATCGCAAATAAAGGGTTAAAATATTCGCCCATTTGTTGCCCAATGCTATATTCCCGTACTAACTATGGGGAAATAGACAGGAGCAACGGTATGGGTGAAGCAGTAGATAAGAGCGCGGGTTGGGTGACTTTTGATCCGGATTTAAAAATTGTTGATTGCACGGTACGCGACGGCGGCCTGATTAATGCCCACAACTTTGAAGAATCCTAAGTTTGATCTACGTCCGATTCTGAAGTTTGTTCAGGAAACCATGCATCCGCTCAGCCAGGAGCTGGATTGGGGCTATAGTATCCCGTATATGATCACAGGGCACTACACTGAGCATCCGCGCTCGGCCATTGCGCTTCGTGGAAGTGATCGGAAAGATGATTACCTAGGTTTCTACGACGAGATTGCGTCGCCGTAACGGGGGATCGAAACAAAATAGGAAGGCCTTCATTTAACGTGAGGGCCTCTTTTTTGAAAGTACTGAAACGTTGAGCCTCTTTTCAGGGTTATTGGTTGTACCGGACTTCTCTTTTAGGCTATAACCGCCACTTCGATTTAGGAAAACCCCTTTAAAAAGATAGAGATAGGAGTATCACAAATGAATGTTTTGCACGTATGCGCCAACCCGAAGCCGACCGAAGAATCGGTATCTAAACAACTCGCATCAGCCTTTTTCGGCAAGCTGATTGAACTGAAGCCTGAAGTTGAACTGGTCAATGTTGACCTCTACGACGAAAAACCGCCGTTCTACTCCTACGAGCTGTATAAGCGCGTGTGGAATCCCGTTTTTGATGAATCTTATGAGCCTTCTAAGGTAGAAGAAATGGCGATGAACTATGCTGCTAAACAGGCCGAAGCCTTTAATGAAGCCGACGTGCTCGTACTGACTATGCCGATGTGGAACTTTTCCGTTCCCGCCATCATGAAGGCATGGATGGATCAGATTCTCAGCCCCGGCCTGACCTTCAGCATCAGCAAGGAAGACGGAGTAAAGGGATTGCACAAGATTAAGAGCGTTGTGCTGCTGGTTGCTTCCGGCGGCGTTTATAAAGAAGACGATGATCGCGATGCGTTGACACGTCAGGTTCGTCACTCCTTCGATTTCATCGGAATCGATGATATCGAAATCGTTTGGGCGGAAGGTCAAAGCCCACTCTTCTTCACCAACCAGGAAGAAAACAAAGCCATGGCGATTGAAGCCGCAGCTGAAATTGCAGAAGACATTGCTGAAATCGACCTGACACCGGCTGAGGTTGCTGCCGACTAGATCTTATGGGCGTATTTGTAAAGATCTGCGGAATCTGCTCAGAGGGAGACCTTGGGCAGATTTCTGCGTTAAAACCCGATGCGCTTGGCTTCATTCAGTGGCCGAAATCCAAGCGATATGTTGAGCCCAAGACCGTGGGCCAATGGGAAACTCCCGAAGGGATAAAGCGCGTTGGCGTATTTGTATGCCCAACGGAAGCGGAGCTGGCCCACGCGGCACAGCACGCGCGGCTGGATGTACTTCAGATTCACAGCGCACCCGATCATTGGAAGCTGGACCGTGAATTATTTCAGAGACTGGAAGTCTGGCGGGCATTGGGCCCGGCTGAGCTCTACCATTCCGAATCTTGGTTCGAATATAACCGTTTCCTGCTCGATTCCTACGATCCGAAAACCATTGGCGGAACCGGAAAGATCTGCGATTGGGACATGGCGAAAACGCTGGTTTGTGTCGTCGACAAACCGATTCTGCTTGCCGGCGGTCTTGCGCCCGACAACGTGGCTGAGGCGATTAGCGAAGTAAATCCTTGGGGCGTCGACGTCAGTTCGGGTGTTGAACTTGAGCCTGGAGTGAAAGACATCGTCAAGGTTAAAGCCTTTATTGCGGCCTGCCGAGGGGCATAATGATTACCCGCTTTGCGCCCAGCCTGACCGGATATCTACATCTCGGGCATGTGCTGCATATGATCTATGTTTGGGGGATTGCTCATACCAAAGGGGCGAAGGTAATCTGCCGTATCGAAGACCACGATCAGGGCCGCGCCCGTCCGGAATACGAATCTGCAATCCTTGATACGATAGAATGGCTCGGTTTCACCCCGGATCTCGGTATTTCAGTGGAGCAGGCCGAAGCCGCTTCCGCTTATCGACAAAGTGATTGTGCCGAACACTATACCGAGGTGCTGAATAGACTCAATCAGCAAGGCCTGATCTATGGTTGTGAATGCAGTCGCCGGGAAATCGCCGAAACGCAGAGCGATAGGGCTGATGAGCTTTGCTACTCCGGAACCTGTTCCGAAAAGGATCTGCCGTTGGAAGGGAATACGGTTCGTTTTCGTATTCCGTCCGACGAGGTGATATTTCAAGATCTAAAACTTGGGGAATGTCATCAGACGCCTGCAGAACAGTGTGGCGACTTTTCGCTACGAGATCGGACTGGGCAATGGACCTATCAGTTTTGCTGTGTGTGCGATGACATTCGTCAGAACGTGGATCTGGTAATCCGCGGAGAAGATATTCTTTCGAGTACGGGCCGACAGATTCAGCTATTCCAGCTACTGGAATGTACGATCCCGCAATTTTATCATCACCCGCTACTGTACGATAAACAGGGGCAGAAGTTGAGCAAACGGCAACATGCTGAAAGCATCAGTCAGCTGCGGGAGGCGGGAGCTACGCCTGAAGAAATTTTAGGGAAAGCAGCAACCTTGGGCGGATTAACAGAGGATTTCGGGCCTATAAACAAGAACGAAGCGCTGAGCCTGGCCATTTAATTGCCTTGAATCAGTAAGGTTTCGATCACATTATCCGAGCTCGATTTTTACAGAGGATTTAATCATGAAAGCAACTCAACCTGACAGTCACGGCCACTTCGGTGCATACGGAGGTATGTTTGTTCCGGAAACTTTAATGGAGCCACTCAACGAGCTGACTCGTTTTTATAAGGAAGTGCGTAAGGATCCGGAGTTTAAAAAAGAACTTCAGTATTATCTGCGGGAATACGTAGGCCGGCCGACGCCGCTCTATTATGCGGAACGCCTCACCAAACAACTGGGCACGGCAAAAATTTACTTAAAACGAGAAGATCTTTGTCATACCGGTGCGCATAAGATTAACAACTCAATGGGTCAGATCCTGCTCGCCAAGCGTATGGGCAAAAAACGCATTATTGCTGAAACCGGCGCCGGTCAGCATGGGGTGGCAACCGCCACCGTTTGTGCCATGTTTGATATGGAATGCGTAATTTATATGGGCGCGGTTGATATGGAGCGCCAGGCACTCAACGTATTTCGGATGGAAAGTCTTGGAGCCAAAGTAGTTGCCGTAACCGTTGGTCAGCAAACGCTGAAAGAGGCGGTGAACGAGGCCATGCGCGACTGGGTTACCAATATTCGTTCAACACACTATATTCTTGGCTCAGCCCTCGGCTCGCATCCGTATCCCATGATGGTCCGTGATTTTCAGAGCGTCATCGGTAAGGAAGCTCGTCAACAGATTCTCAAAGCGGAAGGGCGCTTGCCGACTGGAATTATTGCCTGTATCGGCGGCGGCAGTAATGCCATTGGCCTGTTCCATCCGTTCATTAAGGATGACGATGTCCGGATGATCGGGGTCGAAGCCGGCGGATTTGGAATTGAAGGCGGCATGCATGCCGCACGTTTTGCTGAGGATAAAATCGGCATTCTGCAGGGAACCAAAACTTATGTATTGCAGGACGACGATGGTCAGATTGCGCTGACGCATTCTATCAGCGCTGGTCTCGATTATGCAGCTGTTGGTCCTGAGCACAGTTTGCTGCGCGATCTGGGCCGGGCAGAATATTCCTACGTTACCGACGAAGAGGCCGTTGATGGCTTTGATAAGCTTTCGCAATGGGAGGGCATTCTGCCGGCGCTCGAAAGTTCGCACGCGGTTGCATGGATTCTAAAAAATGCGGATCAATTCACAAAAGACGATCTGCTCATCATTAATGTGTCCGGTCGTGGCGACAAGGATGTGATGCAATTGGCCGAATGGAAAAAGAAAAACCAGTAATCTATCCGCTTTTCTAAGCGTTGGAAAAGGTCGCCGTGAGGCGGCCTTTTTTTATTCAGAGCCTAATACACGGAGTTTAGCTTCGTAGAAGCGACGTCTCCGTCGCTTGCCCGTCGGAAGAGCTACACATGCTGAACGCGACGAGGACGTCGCATCTACAATTAGCGGAATCACACCAATCTTTTCACTAGATGAGCCGCTTGCAAAACCTCTACACCAATTTAGTACCATATCAATATCAAGTGCACTACCCACACTTAGGTACACAACATATAGTGTTCGGTGCGATGTCAAATAGTTTTGCAAGCGCCTCTAGATGACAATAAATTAATTTTATTGTGCATGTGCGTGTCATAAAAATTGGGTTAATTGGTAGAAAACATAAGGTGTTTAGAGTTTCAAACAGGGCGGAAATACGTACTATTTAAACCATGTATACCAATGTTGAGCGAGGTGCTGCAGTGAAGCTGCGTGGAAGTAAAAAACTAAAGCAAGGCCAGATCATGCTGGAGTATGTGGTTGCTTTGGGAATCTTTCTTGCATTGGTTGGGGTGAGTGCGACGTTAATCTATGTGTTCCGGGCCTACGGGAACCGTGTGTTGGATATTATTTCGGTCTCATAGCCGGGAATAACGAATTAAGGAGAAATCGGGATGAAGCTGGTACCAAAAAGAAAAGCAGGCCAGGCCATGACAGAATATCTGATCATCGTGGTCTTGGTGGCCATGGCCGCATTAGTCATCTTCGGTCTGTTTGGCGATACGATCCAGAAAAAGCTGGGCGGCGCAGTGGATGAGCTTGAAGGCGACTCTACGGGAAGCGATGCAGTCCGCTCTTCCAAGAGCTATCTTGAAGATCTGGGCTCGGACGACGATAAATAGGGTTTAACCGGTGCGTAATCATTTCGGCCAAAAACAAGGATCTGCTATCGTGGAGTCATGTCTTGTCATGGCACTTCTGTGTTTGATTCTATTCGGCATCCTTCAGGTGTCGTATCTGGTGGCGGCGCGAAATGTAATCAATTATTCCGCCGTGGCAACGGCCCGTGCCGCCTCGGTGGGACTGAACGATTTTATGCTGCACAAGGTGAGCCGCTATACCTGTATTCCTGCCGCCGGTCCCGTTGAGACGCCGCAGGGCTTCAGTGGTGAGCGGCCGGAGGGCGAATCCGCCGGATCTGTTTTACAAAACTCCATTTCCCGCAAGAATAATCCACGGTCGTCGCTGGGGGCCTACGAAGTTGCGGTTAAAGACGCCTATCACTTGGCCGGCCCGCAAAACTATATGCTGATTCTCGACTACGACAACTGGCAGCGCGAGGATACCGATGTCCATTTTTCGGTGAAGAATGACGACAAGCTCGATATGCTGCATGTGACGGTGGAGCAAAATATACCGCTCGTTCTGCCATTCTCAAAACTATTTTTCAGCCATCTTCAAACCGTGAGAGCGGAGCGGGGCAGAGGGGATGTTGCAACCTATCCTGCCAAGTGGATGGAAGCAAATACCGTGATTGAAGACCACTCCAAGCTCTATCTGGGCGAGCGGGAAGATTTCGAATGGTGAAGCCCGATCCACGTAAATCCGGGCAGGCGATCATTTTCCTGATGGTCGTGATGGTGATTGGTTTGTTGGCCGTGGTCTGGAACTTTGATCTTCATCGGGTAATTTCCGCCAAGCTGCGCATGCGCAATGCGGGTGATGCCGCCGCAATGGCGGGCGCCCGTTGGCAGGGGCACACCCTCAACATGATCGGTGACCTGAACTTGATTCAGGCAGCCATTATGTCGACCAGTTACGACGAAGATCCTCTAACCGGCGCGATTGAATTTTTTACGCCGGATGAAGCATTTGAACTCCACGAACTTCGACAGCGGTTGGAATTTGTCGGCCCTCTGGCTGCTTTTGCTGTGGCTCAGCAAACGGCCTTTAACAATGGTGCGCTTCCTGATCCCGAATTAGCTACCAACCTGGTTGTTTTTGCTGATTGGCTGCGCGATGAAATTTCTCTCGAACCTTATCCCGAAGCATTTGATGAATATGCCGATGTGCTGCAGGATTTGGCTTTTCGGGGCGCAGCAGTCAGTTCCTATGGAATTGCAAATCTGCCGAGAAATCACCCGTTGGTTCAAGAGGGATTTTATGCGGCTATTGCGGAGGCGCTGGTTGGCTGGTGGTGCCCCATGCGGAATTATGAATATGAGCTGGAGGACTACGAGGATTTTGAGAGCTGGGGTAAGCTGAGTGTCGAAAACTTCCGTTATCGATTCATGTTTGACCTGCAACTGGATGAATTTACAACGGTAGATCCAGGTGGTGAGCTGGTTAAACCGGATGTCGCCATTCCATCGGATGACGATTTTCTGGAGGAACTTCAGGAATATATGGAGGAAACGACGATTATTCTGGATTATGCTGAAACAGATTATGTTGTTCCCTCCATGTATGCGTCAATTGATGCGGAATGGCACGTATACAATAGTTCGTGGGAAAAACGGTGGCCACGACCTGCAGAATATGGGGACAAAATAACTTTCCAGAATCTGAATAGAAGATTGGCGATCCGCGATCATGTAAAACAAAAATATAACTATCTCGGTGCGGTGGCCGGCATCAGTATGTCGGCAACAGTGGGGCGGGGGATCTTAGCCAGTTCGGATAACGAGACGGTCGATCTATCCTATAAAGCAAAAGCCAAGTCGTTCGGCTTTTTGAATCTGGAGGATGGTCAGGAACCTCCATACTATTTTGGTTTTGTGTTTCCCTGCTTTCGTGATGTCCGTTTCGTCCATTCCGATATTGGTGAACGGGCGATGAGCGGTATTTTTTATGGGCACATTACGCGCCACCTCGAACCGTATCTGGACGATGGACCCTCAGCCGTTGATTCCGAATGCCCCTATTGCCGCCTGCTGGGTAAATGGGACGACCTGGATCGTAAGGAAGGAATCGACTGGCTGGATCGGGCTTACAACGATGAAAACGATAATCCTTGCGATCCCGAGCCGACAGACAATCCATTTTGGGGAGATGATGGAGGAGGTGCTACCGGTGGATCGTAGCCTACAGCTTTCATTCGGCTCCCGATCGGGGCAGGCGATGACCGAGTTTTTGGTCGGCCTGGTTGGTATTCTGATATTGGTAGTCGGTCTTCAGCAGATTTCCATTGTGTCCCGAAAAAGTTTTGCGGCGCATACAGCCGCCCGTGCACAGGTGGCGGAACAATTGGCGGATCCCACTTGGGGCGATTATACGGGTGATTTTGTATTTGTGGATGCTGTTAATCAAGGCGTGGATCAAAAGAACTATACGGGCGACGATACGATCGTGGCGGGCGATGACAGCTTTTATACGGAAGGGAAGGGTTTCCTTCACGCGGTCGATTATGGAGAGATGAAAGACTACCTGTTAAACCATGACCGCGATGATCCCTATTACCGTCTATCTGATTCTTCATTTTCCATTTTATCGGAAAGTTTTTCTATGCACTATGGGGTCGATATTCAGCCGGTTGAATTACTTCCGGTTTTGCGGAAGGCATTAGGCCGGGATTCGGTGAAGCTTAAGCGTGATATGTTTATGCCTTCGTGGAAAGGACTGATGATACAGGAGCCATGAAAAATCGAATTCCCATTTTAGGATTAATGCTGATCCTCGGTACCTGTGCCGTGCAGGGTAAGGTTTTTCAGGTGCTCGGTACGGTCGAAGGGCAGTTGAATACGGTCGGGCTTCCCTGGGAATTTGCCTATCGCACCACGATGGATGTGAATGGCCGGCAGAACGATCTGCATGTTTATGCGGCTCGCTTTAATGAGCCGATTGTTGCTCAGTTGACGGATCAGTTTGAGGCTCAGGGGGCCAAAGTAACAATTTCGGAAACAACGGATGGTGCGCAGGGATTGGCTAGGTGGGAAGATCGCGAAGCTCGTATCCTGGTGCTGTCGCCCTCGTCGCAACCGAACCAGATGGTCTTCCTGTTTTATCCTGAACCCGGAAAAGCCAGAGCACCAGCCCGTATGCCGATTCCGGAATATCCCGGCGGCATGGCGAAAAAGACGGTGACGAATGAAGGCACGGGGTCCATCTGCTCGACTATGAATACGGAAGATCCTCCCGAGCAGGTTCTAGCGTATTATGCGGGAGCCCTTACGGCGGATGGATGGTGTGCGGTGCTGCCTTCGGGGGCGGGTTCATCACGCATGGCGATTTACCAAAAGCGGGAACGGATTTGTACTGTTCTTGCATCGCATCGGCCGGATGGGCCGAATCGAGTTACTTTACTTGTGAAAGGCGGGTCGCTTTGATAAATTTTCGCGTTACTGTGAGGTTTGAATGAAGAATAAATTAATAATGGCAGTTGCTGTACTCGTGGCTGGATTGGCCTTCCTGATGAACTGGAGCTATCTGCGCAAGGAGCGCGATGCGCTGTACGAAGGGGCCGTAAAGGTGAAAGTCATTGTGGCGAAGCGCAATCTGCCGGCCATGACTGAGCTGATGATTGAGGATCTGGCATTGAATGATGTATTTAAATCATCCGTCGGCCGGAACGCATTTTATGAAGAAGATCTGGATTCGTTGCTGGGTAAAAAGCTGAAGTATCCGGTGAAGCACTTAGATCCTTTACTATGGTCGCAGGTTGATATGCCTCGACAGGTCAGAAACGGCCTTTCCCAAGCCATTGAAAAAGGGAAGCGCGCGGTTTCGCTGTCCATTGCCGGCGCTCCGGCCGTATCGGGACTGGTTCAGCCGAACGATAACGTGGATATTATCGGAACCTTTACATTTCCCTCGCGCATTAATCCGAAGCAGGTGGAATCGGTCACACTGACCCTCATGCAGAATGTTTCTGTCATTGCAACCGGAGCACGAATTGCCGGACAGGAGTCCAGCCGTCGCGAAGGGCAGGGAGGATACAGCACGGTTACGTTTGCTGTAACGCCGCGCGAGGCCGAACTTTTGGTTTTTGCCCAGCAAACCCGCGGTCAGCTCTATCTTTCGTTGCGTCATCCGGAAGACCGTAATTTTGAAGAGGAACTGCCTTCGGTTAACTTTGATTATATCGAGACGGTTCTTAAAGAACTCAACGAAAAAC
The DNA here is from genome assembly GCA_016744085.1 of Kiritimatiellales bacterium. GTDB lineage: Bacteria > Verrucomicrobiota > Kiritimatiellia > Kiritimatiellales > Pontiellaceae > Pontiella. The sequence goes on from JADGFE010000032.1 coordinate 12,079, forward strand.
GGCAGGAGGAAATCCTGCGCTCAACGCTGTAGAACAAGTTAACGATATGCTGCAAATTCACATTTCACATCCTAATCGCGACTTTCAATCATTGGACGCACCCTACGGCGTATTCCTGATTGGCGGCGATTCCTCGTGCCGAATTGTGCTCGATGACGGCAGCGTGGACGAAGCCCACGCGGTGCTGACGTTGATGGAAGATGAGTCGTATATTGAAGATCTGACGAATGCCGGTGTTTTTGTGGAAGGTGCGCAGGTTGAAACCCGGCAGCAGGTGTTTCAGGGTTCCCCCATTCAGATCGGTAATTACACGCTGTTATTCGGCACCGAAGAAGAGCTTCAGGAAGAATCGGGGAGCGCACCGGGTCCTAAGGTCACCGAAGTTTTCAAGCCGATTGTTCAGCCCCGAAACGTATCGCAGACTCAACTTGTTAAGCAGCAGATCCATGCCGAGCTCGTAGGTCGGCTCGATCTCAAGCGCTTGAGCATGAGTAAACTGCAGGAAAATGAGCTGCAGTCGAAGATCCGGAAAACACTGGACGAAATCATCGTCGAAATCAGCTCGCGACTTCCGGCCTCGATCGACCCGAAGAGGCTGGCCAAGGAAATTTTTGATGAAGCGGTGGCCCTCGGCCCGCTGGAAGATCTGCTCGAAGATGAATCCATTACGGAAATCATGGTCAATGGTCCGGGACAGGTCTATGTGGAACGCGCCGGCAAACTGGAACTGACCGATTGTAATTTTATTAACGATGCCTCCGTGAACTCGATTATCGAACGGATTGTTTCGCCGATCGGCCGCCGTATTGACGAAAGCCAGCCCTATGTGGATGCCCGCCTGGCCGATGGATCCCGTGTGAATGCCGTCATCCATCCGCTGTCGCTCATTGGCCCCTGCATCACGATCCGTAAATTTTCGAAGGATCCTTTTTCCGTGAAAGACCTGATTGGCTTCGGCACGTTGTCCGCCGAAGTTGCCGAATTTATGGAGGTCTGTGTTTTGCTCCGTAAAAATATTATTGTGTCGGGCGGTACCGGTTCCGGTAAAACCACGTTGCTGAATGTACTTTCCAGCTATCTGCCCAGCACGGAACGAATTTTAACGATCGAAGACGCTGCCGAGCTGCGTTTGACGCAGGATCATATTGTGCGGCTCGAAGCCCGACCTGCAAATATTGAAGGCCGCGGTGCCGTTTCTATTCGCGATCTGGTTCGCAATGCGTTGCGTATGCGCCCCGACCGCATTGTGGTGGGGGAGTGTCGTGGTGCTGAGGCGCTCGATATGCTGCAGGCGATGAATACCGGTCACGAAGGTTCACTGACCACCATTCACGCCAACTCCCCGCGCGATGCGCTGGCCCGTCTGGAAACGATGGTGCTGATGGCCGGGTTGGATTTGCCCATCCGGGCCATTCGCGAACAGGTTGGCTCCGCCGTGCACCTCATCTTTCAGATTTCACGGTTTAGCGATGGCACGCGGAAGGTCAGTCGGGTGACCGAAGTCTCCGGGCTTGAGCAGGACCGCATCACGCTTCAGGATTTGTTCGAGTTCAAGCAAACCGGCGTTGATCCCAACGGAAAAGTGCAGGGGCGTTTGCAACCAACCGGTGCGGTTCCCACATTCATTGAAGAAATTGTCCTGCGGGGACTCAAGTTTGATCGCACCATGTTCAATAACCAGGTGGGTGGCTGATTCATGTTCTGGCTGGTTCCAACCCTCTTTGCCCTTTGCGCCGGTCTGCTGGTCTATGCACTGCTGGCCTCGTTGCGCGAAGCGGAGGAATCCTACGTCAGCGAATATAGCGCCGACACCGCCAAACAGTTCGAAGATCTGTTCCTGTTCATTCCCCCGGAAAAAATCAGACGGCTGACCCATATCGTGGCGGTGGTTATCTTCATCCTCGTTATCATGGTTGCCGGGAATACTTTCACACTGCTTGGTGTGTTGCGCGGCGGTGTTTCCGGTTTACTGGCCGGTGGAGTGGTTTATCTGATTCCGCGGTTTGTGCTGCGGATCATGAAGCAGCGCCGTGTGGAACGGTTCAATGCCCAGCTGGCCAATGCGCTCGACGGGATGAGCAACGCACTTAAAGCTGGGTTCAGTATTCAACAGGCATTTGATTCGGTGGTCGAGGAGGGAGAAAATCCCATTGCGCAGGAATTTGCAATGTTCCTGCAGCAACTGCGCGTGGGCATGACCTTCGAGGATGCACTTGCAGATATGGATAAGCGCATGGGCAGCGATGATCTGACCTTAATGATTCAATCGATCGAGATCGCCCGGCAAACCGGGGGGAACCTGACGGAGGTCTTTGATCGGATTGCCGAAACGATCCGCGAGCGCCGCCGCATTGAAGGAAAGATTAAAGCACTCACTTCGCAGGGCCGGATTCAGGGGCGGGTGGTCAGTGCCATGCCGTTTGTGCTGGGGGTTGCCATGTATTTTATTGATCAGCAAATGATGATGACGTTTTTCCGCTCGACGGCGGGAATGGTCATTCTCGGGATCGTTGTGGTGCTGGAGATTCTGGGCGCCTTTTTCATCAACCGCATTGTGAATATTGATATATAGAAAATGGATTGGAAAATTATAGTTAGCAGTGTGTTGTTCTTCCTGGCTTCGCTGGCATTCATCGGCGTAGTTATCAGGACGGCCAAGCACGTGAGCTACGTTACGCTGGCAGACGGTCGCCGGCAGGAACGCAGTTTGCCGGTATCGATCCGCATGGTGCTTCCGTTTTGTGCACTGGTTCCTCGTTTCATAACACAAGCTCCCGCTTTTGAGGAAAGCCGCAATCGGATCAACCGACGTCTGGTGGCCGGTGGCTACGAAGGGCTGATTCAGCCGCACGAAATTATTGCGCTACGGGTGCTGATGCCATTGGGACTGGGTGTGCTCAGCTGCGTTTTACTTTATTTTTCTTTTCCCTATATGCCCGACACGATCGGCGAGGGTTTAGCCCGCCGGCAATATGCTCTTTTCGCAATTATTCTTGTGATGTTCGGCTTTCTTCCCGACAGCTGGCTGAAGAAATCCGTGAAAAGGCGTCATGCGAGCATCGAACGAGCATTGCCGTTTGTGCTCGATCTGTTGACCCTCTCCGTTGAGTCGGGACTCGATTTTATGAGCGGTATTCAGCGCATCATCCAACATCGCGAAATTGATCCGCTGGGCGAGGAGCTGGTCCGGGTATTCCGTGAGATTCAGGTGGGCCGCACGCGTAAAGAAGCGCTTCAGAATATGGCCATCCGGGTTGGACACCCCGATATTCGGTCGGTTTCGAATGCGCTGATTCAAGCGGATGAACTCGGAACTGGGATCGCCCATGCTTTGCGCATTCAGGCGGATCAGGTCCGAACCAAACGTTTTCAACGGGCGGAAAAACTGGGCAACGAGGCTCCGACCAAACTGCTGTTTCCGCTTACCGCTTTTATTTTCCCCTCCGTATTTTTGGTTCTATTGGGACCGGTCATTTTACAAATGATGATCCGCGGAGGATTTTAAGGAATTTTAAATTGCTGATTTTAGATTACTGATTTGTGGGTCTGCGACGCCTCGCTAAAAGAGTGCCGACGGAGCCGTCCAACAAATCGAAATTCGAAAATCGAAATTCGAAAATAGGTATACTATGTCTCATCTTATTATTGAACAAGGAAAAGAGGTCGGATCGGAGATAACCGTTCCGCCAGCCGGAATGAAGTTTGGCCGGTCGCCGGCGAACAACCTGGTGATTGAGGATGAAGGCGTCATGCTTTTCCATGGCCGCTTCTTCTTTAAATCCGATGGATCACTTTGGGTTACGGACTTCGGTGCGGCTGAAAAAACCACGATAGGAGGCATGCCGATTGATGAGCATGTTCTGACAGTGGGCGATCTCGTGGAAGTTGGTGAATCTGCATTTCGTGTAATTAGTGTAAAACAAGATGGGATAGGTGCCCCGGTTCCAGCCCCCGCTCCTGTAGAGGAGGCTCCTGCTGAGGAAGTTGATCTAGGATTCAAAGTCTCTAAGCAACAGCCTGCTTCCAAGGAAAAGAAAGAGCGAACCAAGGCGCAGTCGCTGGTTCATCGGTTTTTACAGTTGGCGGTGGTTCTGCTGATTTTGCTGGTGCTTGCCCTTGCCGCTCCGGAGTTCATGAATATGCGCGGGACCACCGTGGTGCCTGCGGTTAAACAGAAAAAGAGTGTTTCTTTCACCTATGAAAGTGTGCGTGGAAGCTACAAGGATATTTTCCGTTATTCCATGGAATTGACTGCGGACGGCCAAGCGACCATCACAATTGATAATTTGGATAGCCGCCATAATACAAAATCTGCAGAAGTCTCGGCCGAAGCAATGGAAACCTTGAGCAGACGTTTGGCGGGCAGCGGATTTTTTGACATTAAGCGCGATTATGTTGCCGCACAGCCGAATATGTATAACTACAACGACATTGCCATTTATTGCAATGGACGCTTCAACCAGGTTCGGGTGTTGAATAAAGAAGCTCCTCGGGATTTTGAGCACACAGCTTCAATCCTTGAAGAGTTTATTTTCAGCGAATTGGATATTCCCTTCACCTTACTGGAAGCGGATGAAACCCTGCTCCGCCTCGCAGCGGAATCCTATAAATTAGGCCAGGCCCGCTATTCAGAGCGAGATGTCCGGCCGGGTAATCTGGCGGAAGCGATTAAGCACTATAAAGAAGCCGTTCTCTATCTTGAAGCGTTGGACATAAAGCCCGATCTTTACGACCGGATTAAGCAGGGTATGTCGATAGCAACATTGGAACAGGATCTTCGATATAAAGATTATAAATTTAACGCTGAGGCTGCCATGCGGCTGGGTGATTGGCGCGAGGCCGAAAAACAACTGCGTGTTCTCGCGGAGCTGATCCCGGATCGCAAAGACGAACGCCACGAAATCATCAGCTCTAAACAGCTGGAAGTAGAGGATCACCTGCGATGAACCGATTTATAAAACAGTTTCAAAATGGAATAGTTGGAATTTTAACCGTCCTCGTAATATTGCTGACCGGTTGCATTGAGGAAGAAGGCCGAGGGGGCGGTGCCTCAATCACCTCTGATCCGGTTGGCGCAGAAATTTTGTTGAATGGGTCTCCGGCCGGAAAGACGCCTGCAAAATTTTCTAAACTGACGCCAGGGGCCTATACCGTAGAGCTTCGGAAGGAAGGCTATGGTCGAACCTATGAAAAAATTGCATTGCTGGAAGGCCAGGAAGTTAATCTGGAAATCCCGCTGGTACAGGTTGCCGGTCTGTTGCTGGTAAAATCCGATCCGGCCGGTTCGGATGTAGTGATTAACAGTGAATTAATGGGAACCACACCGGCGTTAGTGACTGAACTCCCGTTGGGAACCTACGAAGTTACCATCCGCTCCGCAGGGCTGCCTGAACGTAAGATTCCAGTCGAGTTGCTCGATCGGAAACCGGTTCAGCTGGAAGTGCGCCATGCACCGCGAGTCGCCGTAAACAGTTATCCTCCGGGTGCTGAGATTTTGGTCGACGGTGAGATGAAAGGATTGGCACCGCTCGTACTTGAAGACATTCCAATGGGTGAACATGTGCTGATGGCGCAACTCGATCAGCACGACAGTCAGGAACAAAAAATCATCCTGGTATCCGGGCTGAACGATGCAGTTGAATTTAATCTGGAAAAAAATAGCGGCACGTTGGTGCTCGATACCGAACCCGCCCTGGTGGAGGTCTATGTTGATGGAACGCTATTTGCCACTACGCAGCCGAAGGAAGGAGCCGATTCCATTTCACAGCCCGTGCGCATTGCGCTGAAGGCAGGAATCGATCACCAGATCCAGTTGGTGCGGGAAGGACACTCTTCTGCTTCATTAAAGCTTCGCACAGAAATTGATCAGGTAGTTACGCGACATGAAATTTTAAAGCGGATCTTTGTATACGATACTCGGATCACGACTAAAACCGAAGTGATCTCCTGCCGGTTGGAATACAAACTTCCTAACGGAAACCTATACTATGAAAGATTCCCCGGAGTCTATAACACCGCTAGGGCCGCTGACGTTCTGGATGTACAGCCGATCTCGCTCGAAGATGCCAGTAATCGGGATGCCCGTCGCTTGATAGAAAAGAGCCGTGAGACGATGCAAGGCGAATAGATTGGGATTTATTCGTAGATGCGACGTCGCATCTGCGAGGACAAGCTATTGTTCCAGTATCAGTACGGAACCCTTTTGAATAGCGGACAGTACATCCACCGCCGTTTCAAGTACACAGAAGGTATTCTGGGGTGCAAAAGCCAGTTGCCATGGTTTCAGGTTCCGGCAGATTTTCAGTACACGCATTTCGCGGTCAAGAAATGCGACATCAATTGGGAATCGCATAAACCACATATGAATGCTTCGGCACGGACGGATCAACATGCCGTACTCCGGCTTCAGCTCGGTACGGCCAAGTAAACCGCGCATGCGATCTGCTGTGCTTTCTGCGAGCAGAACCTGCTCAATCAGTACCGTTCCGTCATTAATCAATATGCGTGACATAAAGCTGAAAATCCTAAATCTTATCCCTTTATTGAATAGAGAGTTTCTCGTTTCAGCTTTCACGTTACAAGGATAATTATGGCACTGAAAAGCATGACAGGTTTTGGCGAAGGTTCGGCAGCGGGATCAGGTATCCATATCACAGTCGAACTGAGTTCGGTTAACCGCAAACAATTGGATATTAATATTAATCTTCCGCGTAACCTGGTGACGCTTGATGCGCAGGCGCAACGGCTTATCCGGGAAGAATTCTCGCGTGGCCGTATTTCAGGAATTGTGCGTGTAACCACAGCGGATAGTGCGGCTGGTTCAGTGACTATAGATGAGAAACTTGCGGCACAGTATGTAGAAGGAATCCGTAAGACGGCCAAAAAGTTGAAACTGTCCGATGATCTCGGTGCAGATTGTATTGTCCGCCTTCCCGGCGTAGTGGGGGTTGAGCAGGATGCCCTGGATGCCGATCACGTTTCCGAATTGCTCGACCAGGCCATGGCAAAAGCATTGCGCGGCCTTTCCCGTTTGCGCAGTAGTGAAGGAAAAGCTTTAGAGCAGGATTTGCGCATGCGAACCGGCCTTTTGGAGGACGAGGTGAAAGTGATTAGTAAACTCGCCTCGACGGTTACGGCGAGTTATCGCGAAAAACTTTTTCTTCGACTGGAAGAAGCCGGACTTGAAGACCTTGCTTCCGATGATCGCCTTGTAAAGGAAGTGGCAATTTTTGCAGATCGTTGCGATATCAGTGAAGAGCTCACTCGTTTGAAAAGTCATTTGGTACAAACCCGCAAACTGTTCCGTTCAAAAGAACCGGTTGGCCGGACACTCGACTTTCTTTGTCAGGAGCTGTTCCGCGAAATCAACACGGTGGGTTCCAAAGCAAACGAAGTTGAAATCACCCGATCAGTAGTGGCATTTAAAACGGAGCTCGAGCGGATTCGGGAACAGGTTCAGAATATTGAGTAGCGAGGAATATGCAGTGGAATCAAAAAAGCATGAACTAATAGAAGAAAAGCCGCCGCGCCCACGCCCATCCCGTCCGCTTATGATTGTCGTGTCGGCTCCTTCCGGTGCGGGGAAAAGTACGTTATGCAATCGTTTGGTTGATGAGTTTCCCAACGTGGCCTATTCGGTATCGTGTACTACGCGTGAGCCACGTGGTGACGAGAAAGACGGAATTCACTATTTTTTTATGGCAAAGAAAGAGTTCAAAGAGCGCGCGAAAAACGGCGAATTTCTTGAGCATGCAAAAGTACACGGCAACCTTTACGGAACGCTGGAAGATAGCGTTCTTTTTGCAATGGAAGAGGGAAACCATGTGTTGCTGGATATTGATGTACAGGGTGTACAGCAACTTCGTGAAGCACTGGTCCGCATGGATCCCCAGCATCCGATACGAAGAGGATTTACCGACATCTTTGTTTCCCCTCCTTCGATGGAAGAGCTGGAAACACGGTTGCGCGGACGCGGAACCGATGAAGATAAAGTGATTAAACAACGGCTGGAGAATGCAGCCACTGAAATGGCGTGTGCTAAGGAATATTCTTTTCAGATCATTAACGATGATCTGGAAAAGGCCTACCACGAACTCAAGACCGTATTCCTTTCGAGCATCGGGCTCGGCTGATATGAGCTTTCTGCTCCGATCATATTTTTATAGCGGAGAAATTGAGGGTGGCTAAAGATCAAAAAAATCTTTCAAGCTGATTCCCAGCGCATTTGAAATACGCTCACACCCTTCGATAGAGGGGGCGTGGATGCCGCGTTCAACAAAGCTGATAAATTCAACAGAATAATCGGCTTTCTCTGCCAACTTCTCTTGCGTGAGTCCAGCCTCTTTTCTTAAGGAAGCGAGTCGTCGCCCTAACCGTTTTTTAATCACGCAGTCAGACTACGACCGGACTTAGATACATGACCACGTAGTTAGATTGCGGATAAGTAGTATTATGATCTTGAGTGTTTTATAAAAGAGGGATATATCTGGATGCATATCATGAAGTTTATTCAGGGGGAGTAAAATGAAAGCATCAATTGGGGTAGTGGTATTTTTTCTGATTATGGGGTGTTCGGTTTTGGCGGAAACTTCCGCAGAAGTTGATTCCTTGC
>JADGFE010000033.1 GCA_016744085.1 Kiritimatiellales bacterium
GCCATCTGTTTGAGGCAATGAATACCGGAGGTTTCGGCTTTTTCCGCCCAAAGCAGGAATGCGGTGCGGGCGAGTTCGTAACTATCGGCCAGCTTGTAGATGTTGCGCAGATACTCCTTCATAAGCGAGGCGGTTCCAAGAAGCGCGCCTCGGCCTTGATCGACATCTCGGCACGCAGCGCGAGCACAAAGCGGGCAACCCATTTGGTATGGCGCGCATAAGGGATCGGGGCAGAAGTCGATCGGTTCCTGCACCGACGCTCCGCATTGCCTGCAAAGAATACGGCGGGTGGCGATTCGCATTATCATTTTTTTAAACCGATGCAAAGTCCCCGGATTTCGCGGGTTTTTCCCGTCCGAACCAGCGTAGTTACTTTTGATTGGCAACGCGAGCAGGCCAGATTCTTGGCGGTGGAATGCAGGTAGTAGATCTCGGTATCCTTCGTTCGCTCCGTCTTTTGACATTTGAAGCCGCGGATTCCTTGGGTATGGTACAAAGAGCTGGTTGTCATGAGTTTCCTTTCGTGTTTGGCGATATGTAAGGAAACGACAACCAGCTACTTAATTCAATCTCAGAAGGACTTCATGAGCTCCTCTAAAAAACGCACATCCGTGAAGAGCCGGTTCCCCTTATTAATTTTAGTTTTCTCGTAGTTTTTGGGCAACATGTACCATATTTTTCAGGGCCGCTTTTGTTTCCGGCCACGCTCGGGTTTTTAAACCACAATCCGGATTTACCCAGAGCCGCTTCGATGGAATACGCAACGCCGCTTTTTGGATGAGTTCAAGCATCGATTCTTCGGTTGGAATGTTAGGAGAGTGGATATCATACACGCCAGGACCAATTTCATTTGGATATTCAAACTCATCAAAGATATCAAGCAATTCCATGTCGGAGCGCGAGGTTTCAATGGTGATCACATCGGTGTCCATTTTGGCAATGGACTCAATTATGTCGTTAAACTCTGAATAACACATGTGTGTATGAATCTGAGTTGTATCAGCCACGCCATTGGCCGTAATTTTGAAAGCATTAACGGCCCAGTCTAAATAGACGGACCATTCCCTACGACGCAAGGGAAGTCCTTCTCTCAGGGCCGCTTCATCAATTTGAATAATTTGAATTCCTGCGGCTTCTAGGTCCAGCACCTCATCTCTAATGGCTAAAGCGAGTTGTTGACAGGTGATCGATCGAGGCTGATCGTCGCGCACAAAGGACCAGTTCAAAATCGTCACGGGGCCGGTTAGCATTCCCTTCATCGGCTTATCCGTAATGGATTGCGCGTAAGCGCTCCATTGAACTGTCATGGGTTTGGGGCGGCTGATATCGCCAAAAATAATCGGCGGTTTTACACAACGCGACCCATAGGATTGAACCCAACCAAATCGACTGAACACATAGCCTTCGAGCTGCTCACCAAAATATTCAACCATATCATTACGCTCCGGTTCTCCATGAACCAAAACATCCAATCCTAGTTCTTCTTGAACCGCCACAATGTGTTTAATTTCTGCCTGCATCCTCTGAATATAGTCATTTTGGGGAAGTTCCCCTTTGCGGTATTTTAAACGAGTGGAACGAATTTCAGCGGTCTGGGGAAATGACCCAATCGTGGTGGTTGGATATAGCGGCAATTTTAAACGCTCTTGCTGAGTAAGAATACGATTGGCATAGGAGGTTTTTCGCATTCCCAACGCAGGAGTGAGCGTACCTAGACGCGCTTTTACCACTGGGTTGTTCACACGCGTGGATGTTCGGCGGTTTTCGATCGCTTGGCGATTTTCTTCCAACTCTACCGCAACGACTTCACGGCCCTCGGCTATTGCGCGAGACAATACCTGCAGTTCGTCCAGTTTTTGAACAGCAAACGCGAGCCAAGATTTAATCTCAGCATCCATAGATTCTTCTTGGGCTAAGTCAACCGGAACGTGCAGCAACGAACAGGAAGGTGCCAACCAAAGTCGGTCTCCCAATTTTTGCGCAAGGGGATCTAACAGGTCGAGCACTCGGTTCAGGTCAGTCTTCCAAACATTTCGCCCATCAATACAGCCCAGCGACAAACTCATTGCATCCGGCAATTTTTCAACAAGCGTCTCAACTTCTGAGCAACCCCGCACGGCATCCACATGTAAAATATCTATAGGGAGCGACAAGGCACAATCCAAATTGTTTTGCAGTTCACCAAAATAATTGGCCACGATTATTTTAATATTGCTTTCGCTCAACTTCTTATATGCTGTTTGGAGCATCTCGTGAAGACTGTTATCCAAATCGAGCGACAAGATTGGCTCATCCAGCTGAACCCATTCCACCCCCAAATCAACAAGAAGATTCAGTAGCTCGCTATACACGGGAACGATTTTTTCAAACAGCACCCATTTATCCGTAGCATCCTTTTCCTTACCCAGCCAAAGGTAGGTTAGCGGGCCAATAAGTACAGGCTTCGCAGCAAGGCCTAGCTGTCGCACTTCCTTGATCTGTCGCAATAGCGCCGACGGGTTTAATTCAAAAGTCGTTTCGGCAGAAAACTCAGGAACAATATAATGGTAATTAGTGTCGAACCATTTAGTCATCTCTCCGGCCTGCACACCACTAGCCTCCGTGTCGTTTACGGAACGCCCTCGCGCCATACGAAAATAATGATCTAACGGAGCCCCTTCTACTTCCTTTGCTCGGGCAGGGAGGTTTCCCAGCATAACACTCATGTCCAAGACTTGATCATATAGCGAAAAATCGCCAACAGGAACCAAGTCTAAAAATGATTGGCTTTTCCAGTTTTTTGCACGAATTTCGTGGGCGACTGAACGCAACAGTTCAGATGATGATTGGCCAGACCAGAATTGCTCCAGTGCATGTTTTAATTCTCTTTGGGTTCCAATACGAGGGAATCCCAGGTTATGTATCTTCATTTCATTACTCCTTGGTTTTTATTAAGGAGCAACGACATTTCACTTTTTCAGGCAGCAACAAACGTCTCACTCATCAAGAGTGGGCAACGTTGCTATGTACCAGTCCAATCGCGAGACTGTCGTGCTCAATGCATCTGGACGTCTCCTGGCTTCTGATTCTATTGAGCCTTCCCGCATGACATATAGGAGGGCAATTAATCTCAGTTACAGTGGCGCGACCGCTACGGACTTTAACCGTATTCCGTTTCCAGACATATGTTATATTTGCTTATGCGGATATACGGATATAAGAAATCGTAACATAATGCAACATTAGTTTTAGTCATACTCAACCCATACCTAAAATTCTCCCCTATCTGAATTCAAAAAATTTGAATTTCAGCAAAAGAACCCACCCGATTCTGCCTTCATAGGCTAGATGAAGACTGTAAATCCTGAGCGAAAAAAGGCGGGCTCCGCAACGCGGGAGCCAAGGGAAACCACAGTGACTGAATGGGCGGTTGACGGGCACAAAAGTTTTTCCGGTTCCGCAATAGCGGAATGGGGATGCGGCACAACGCGGGGACAGTTGCCTCCGTCGCCGGCATCCGAGATCCAGATGGGTGACTGAAAAACCTTGCGATGAAGACTCTGAAGGCAACGATGGAAGACAACGTAGAACCGATCAAGAAAAAGAAAAATCAACCATCGTTAAAAAACGGATCTGGAAGGGTATTTGAACCATCCTTCGGCCTATTTACTTCGGAAATTATGCTTCGCGGTGTTTGACCAGAACCTCTAATGAGTGAACCCCAGGATCATTCGTTTCTCCGCAGTAATTTGCTGTTACGTAGGCTGATGCAATAATTTATCGCGATTCGAGGATATCGGGCGAATTTGCGGTTCATTTTGGGGATGGTTTATGCTGTTACCGCGTGGTTTAGAATGGAGTTCAGCCCTAGTCGTGAGGTGATTTTGGTAACGATTCCCACCTCAATCTTCCCCCTTCTTTTTTCCCAAATCTTGACCTGAATCATGGTTCATTTTTTCGATTTCAGGCATCGTGGCTCCAATTACTACAGGAGTTAGACGATGAACCTTCCAACAGAAATCGGCGAAAAAGCCATTAATAAAGTTATGGAGCAGCATCCAGAAATCGGGGAAATTTTGACCCGATATGAAATTGGGTGCACCACCTGCAGCGTCGGCATTTGCCTTGTGAAGGATGTCGTTAATATTCATGCCTTAGGCGATGAGGTCGAAGCCAATATTGAAACGGATATTCTCGCATACCTGAAGTCTATCGATGCATAACCACTAACATGGAGGGTCGCACGCCGTGCGACTGGGCAGATAGCATCTGCCCCTCCAGAACGATCAAATGAAGGGCCTTATTATGAACGAAAATATTACGCAGGTGATGATGAAAGAGCACCAGCTGATTCTCAGAATGATTACGCTGGTTGAAAAGAATACCGGCCGTCTCGAAGACGCCACGCTGAAAACACGCGCAGGCTTTTCCGGCCATCGTGAAGCCATTGTCCTTAATGCGAAGGGCTATGCCGCCTTGTTGCGCGGGCATATTCAAAAAGAGGATGAAATCCTCTATCCACTGGCCGAACGGATTCTACCCGAAACTGTCCGTCCCCGCATGACCGAAGCGTATGAAAAAGCCAACGAAGCCAGCCCCGATCTTGAGGCCCGTTATCAAATGATGATTGAAAAATATGAGAAGGAATTAGGCTGACCGTGGCATGGGCATTTTGCCCATGTTGCTGCACCACTCAGTTGCACTGCTCTGTCGCACCGGTCCTCCGCTAACGGGCGGGACGCCCGTTCCACGTTCCTGGAGCAAAAAAGGCTCGCGGAGAATTAACTCTACGAACCTTTTCAACTTAGCCAATGGAAACCGGCTAAAGCCGGAACTACATACTTTCTTACGCTTCGACGGTGTAATCGCCGGGCTCATTGAACTCGAAAATTTCCGCGCCTTTGTTTTCGAATTTGTAGCCACGGATTTTTAGGTATTCCGAAACTTCGCTCTCGGCAGAGCGCTCTTGCTCGGTCAGCTCGATCAGGGCAAAGCCGGCATTCTCGAACGCGCCTTTAACGATTACTTTGGCCCCTGCGCAGGCTTTCACGACCAATGCGGTTGAGCCGGACAGTTCTACGTTATCGAGTGTGATATCAGAACCGTCAATAATCAGCGTGGATTCTCCAGAGATAGAACCGCCGGAAACCTTGTCGCAACCTTCATCAAGCGTAACTGCAAATGACGGACGGAGAATTACTTTTGGGCCTATGGTGAACGGAACGCCAAGAATCATTTTCTCTGCGGCTTCTTCAACCTTCATACCGGCCACCGCGAGACGGGCGCGACCGGCAGCATAGAAATCATTCTCCGCGGTGGCGCTGGAATCGGCCGGCCCGCCGGATGCAATTTTGGCCGCAGCATCAACGACGTTATTTTTATTTGGAGAAAAACTCCACATGCGACTGAAGATCGTTACGCCGACTTTTTCGGATTTTCCAAACAACTTTGGAAGATCCTGCATCATCGTTTCGAGCCGGGTCGGTTTTTTGAAGGCGCTCTTGGTTTCATCGCTGTATTTCGGATTCACAAACTCGGCAATAATGCCCTGCGAGGCTTCGAGAATACGGACGTAGGATTCCATGCGGATTACGAGGGTGTTGCAGTTTCCGGGGAATGGTGAGAATCCGGTTTCGTCGGCCACATCACCCTCGGGATTAATCGTGGCGCGAAGCAACGGATCCAACTGATTATATTCTACGTTAAGCGTAAATTCCTTGCCGTCGCCCACCAGCTTAGCCAATCCGCCAACCGCTTCCCCAGCCTTACGGCGGATCGCCAGCGAGTTGAAGTCGTATTCATTTTCAACCGAAACACCAATTGCAGCAGGCAGTGTGTTGAAGCTCGGGCCATTGGTATCCTGAATAAACATTAAATGTTCTATACCGTCTGCTTTCAGTTTGGCAGCAACACCACTCGTATGCAGCAGCATATGGATATCGCCGTGACCGTGCGGCTTGAGGATCAGCTCATATTTTTCCTGGAGAGCCAGCGCACCGTCATTGTCGGCAATGGCAGGAACGAGTTCCTGCTGAAGAATGTGAACCTGGTCCTTGCTCAGTCCAAAATAGTTATTGGTTTCCAGCGAGGCGATGGTCTTAGGGCCGGTGTCTTGCGAAACCATAATCACAAATGGAACCGGGCGTTTGGACTCGGAGCGCGCCTGCAGGGCCAGCAGGTTATCGGCGTAATGTTTCAGGTAAGTGGTGGATTCCAAAACTTCGACCGCAATATCGAGTTTGATGCCGTTATATCCGAGGCGTTCCCCCAGCCCGCCGGCGACGAGTACAATACCGACTTTATTAAATTGCCTGGCACCGATGGCTTCATACTTCTCAAAGTCGGTCGTGAATTCGGTCAGGTCCACCTTTTCCGGCTGTTCGGGTGATAGACCTTCGAAGGGGTTGGCTCCGGCTTTGGATTCGGCCAGCAACTTGCGTGCATTATGAATGTATCCAACCAGTCCTCCTGGATAATTGCCGTCGATCTTTACCAATGAATCAAGGAAGGTTGTCTTGGCGTCATCGTTTGTGCCGGGCGCATCCCAATCAGCAAAAAGAGCAACCTGCCCCTCTGCAGCCAGCGAAGCGATCAGTTCCTGTTGATTTGCGGCAATAGTATCCCAGTTGGCCTTCAGGTCTGCGAGCTCGGCGTTGTCCAGAAATGCAGTATCCATGATTTTCCCCTATCGTTGCTTCATTCAAAATGGAGAGCGCATCATGCAAAGATGCGCCCTTATTTCCAATAAAAATGGGAGGGGATTTTAGGGAATTGCGACCCGATAATAGGCGTTATTTGACGGCGGAGACGGATCTCGCAGAACCAGGGCGGCTTCGCCCGTATTCTCAAATTCCTGTCCGGCGACTGATGCCCAGGTGTTGGATGCGAGGTTTTCAGTCCGTTCGAGCGTGAAGCCTTCGTTATCGAACCAGCCGATTTCGACGTTGAATTTACCATTCGTCATGTAGGTAGAATAGCAATGCGGAATATTGATGTAGGTTTCCACTTTGTTGGTCAGGCTTTCATAGGTGGCCAGTTCAACAGGAGATAATGCGCCATCGAGCAGATTATTGGTTTCCGTAAGATCTATTCCAACATTATAGAAACCCTGTGTGCCGCCGCCAAAGTCTATAAATTTATAGTCACTCTCCACAATGGCCCGTTGCTGAGGTTCGCTCAAAGCATTCAACGCCATGATGTCGGCGGGAACTCGTGCATAGAATTCGCCTCTTAGCACACCGGCGAACGAACGGGAGTCCAGCAACAGTTCTTCAGGCACCAATCCTTCAGTCTCCACGCCAAACAAATCGAGAATCGTGGAATACATATCGACCGAATGTACAACCCCGTCATACGTTGTTCCTTCAAGGCCATTGCTGACGGCTGCACCATAGACCAGCAATGGAACGCGAATGCCCCCATCATAAATGGCGCCTTTGCCATGGCCGGAAGATAGTGGCGGCTGGAGCACTCCGCCCGGCGTCCCGTTATCACCCATAAAGATGATGGTGGTTACTGAAAGATCAATCTCATCAAGCAGCCGATCCATTTCTGTATCCATTGCTTCCACCATGGCTTCATACTTCCGGCGTTTGTTGAGCGGCCCAGTATACGAATGCAAATCATTAGGAGGACGATGAACAGGCGTGTGCGGTGCGTTGAAGGCCAGCCACAGGAACCAGGAGTTGGTGCTCTGTAGATTAATCCAGTCAATGGAGTCGTTCACGTTATCGGTGGTGGCATAGGTTGTTGTTCCACTCGTGGTCGTTCCGTTGACCGTTTTCTGCAATTGGTATAGTTACTGATCCCGCCTCCGAGTGCGCCGGAAAAATGGGGCCAGCCGCCTTCGACATTCGGTGAGTCCGCCGTCTGCCCGAGATGCCACTTTCCAATCTGCACGAGCCGGTTAGAGATCACTCCGGATTCAATCAATGCCTCGGGCAAAGTAAAATCGTTTAGTTGCAGGTTATAGTCGCCCATATTGGGCGAAAGCACCCCCGTGCGAAAGCTGTAGCGACCGGTCATCATGGACCCGCGTGTCGGCGAACAGGTGGAATAGGCATAGAAACGGTTGAACGTAATTCCATTCGACTGAATATTATCGATCATCGGCGTCGGCGGAAGCGAGGCCAACGGATCATCGTTAAAGGCCGCCAGGCTATCAATGCCTAGATCATCCGCAATAATCAGCAATACGTTGGTTTGCTGCGCCTGCGCAGCCAAACTTAATAATATCGTAGCAGTAATTATCCATTTGAGTTTCATGATTCTGCTCCTATTTAAAACTTATGGGAGTCTAACGGCTACAGCTACGGAGTATTGCATGAATTTATTGTCATTAACCGGATCTACCTAGGGTTCCGGGCACACCAAAGTCTGACTGCCGGGAAGAGGCCGTTGCCCCCTATACTTTAAAAAAGGCTCTTCCAAAAGAATTCCAAAGATCAACGCCCTCTGTAGAGCAATTTTTTCTATTAAGCAGCAAACTCCTTCCATTAATGGAAGGGATGAGAATTTAAGCTAGAGACGGGCGTGCTCATCGGCTCTCCCTCCCCTAACTTGAGGGTGTCCGAACAGAGCAATAAAAGCGGCATAACGACAGTTGGTCGAAGATCAGGGATCAAACTCTTTGTTTACTCAATTTTTCACGCTACGCGGGCACAGTTCTTCTGAGGAGGCACGCTGATGTTGGATTGGAGTGACGTGTTGAGCGGTCAGCCCGTTCGCTGTAGATTCTCTTGTTTCCGGGCACGGATTTCGATGGCGCGGCAGAAGTTGTAGGCGAGTACTTTTTCGGTGAGCTCACTGCGGACCGCGTCGATTTCCCATCGATGTGATTTTCTTTCCCTTTGCTCTGCTGATACTGACGTCATTAATACCCATTCCGATCAACGTATCGCTTCCGAGTGTATTCCACCACCCGCCGCGCATCGTCCGGGCCGGACGCGCGCTGCAACAGTGTTTTCGTGTAACATATTCACCTCCCATGATTAGCCTCACCCCTTTTGCGCATTCAACTCAAAACAACACGTAACCTCCCAGCATTTTGTTTCACAACCAGAAAAATAAAAACCCCGCATCTTCTTGCTGAACATCTCCTTTACTTATGCCCCATGGGCAGAATGCCCATGCTAGATTCCCTTACTCTTGATTGACCACGTTTACCGTAAAAGGTAAATTTTTACCTATGACTGACAAAGCTGAAACCAAGCAACAGATTGATGATCTCAGAGCGGAGATTGAACAACATAATAGACGCTACTATATCGAGGCTTCTCCCGAAATTACCGACCGGAAATACGACGAGTTACTCCAAATATTAGACGATCTGGAAACTACACATCCCGAGTTTGCCAGCAGCACATCCCCCACCCAGCGCGTTGGCGGTGCTCCGCTCGACCGTTTTAACAGCGTACAACATACCGTTCCAATGATGAGCCTCTCGAATACTTATTCGAAAGAGGAGCTGGCTGAGTTCGATCTCCGTATCCGCAAACTAATCCCTGAAGCCACCTTCGATTATATTCTGGAGCCCAAGATTGACGGAGTGGCCATTTCCCTGCGCTATGAAAATGGTGAATTAGTCAACGCGGTTACCCGCGGCGATGGAACGACTGGTGATGATGTAACGTCCAATGTGCGCACGATTAAATCGATTCCACTTAAGTTATCAGACATGATGCCTCCCGCTGTGCTGGAAGTGCGTGGAGAAATCTATATGGATATTGCAGGGTTCAGCAAATTGAATGAACAGCGACAGGATGCTGGGCTTGAACCTTTTGCCAATCCACGGAACGCCTGTGCAGGATCCCTTAAGATGCTGGACCCGCGCGAGGTTGCGACCCGTCCACTAGATGCTATTTTCTATGCGACCGGCGCATTAGACGGTGTCTCCTTCGATACGCACGAAAAAATGCTGCTTTCCCTGAAGAACTACGGGTTGCGCATTACACCAAACTATTGGTTGAACAGCACCATCGAAGAAATCCTCGACCAACTCGACACCCTCGAAAGTATGCGCAGTGAATTCCCCTTCGAAATGGATGGCGGAGTCATCAAGGTAAATAACCGCAGCCTTTATGAAGATCTAGGATATACCGCAAAAAGCCCCCGCTGGGCAGTCGCCTATAAATATGAACCGGAGCAGGCCGAAACCACACTGCATGCCATCTCCATTCAGGTTGGCCGCACCGGCGTGCTTACGCCCGTTGCCGAGCTTGAACCTGTACAGCTGGCCGGCACGACCGTCAAACGTGCCACCTTGCATAACGAAGATGAGATCCGGCGCAAAGACATTAAGATTGGTGACCGGGTTATTATCGAAAAAGCTGGTGAAATTATTCCGGCTATCGTGAAAGTGGTTGATAAAAAACGGACCGGTGCCGAAATCAATTTTACCATGCCGACTGCCTGCCCCGTTTGCGGAAGTGATGTGGAAAAGCGCGAGGAAGAAGTAGCATTGCGGTGCATCAATTTCCAATGTCCCGCACAGGTTAAAAACTGGATTGCCCATTTTGCCTCGCGCGGCGCAATGGATATCAGCGGTCTAGGCGAATCCCTGGTTGAGCAGTTGGTTGACGGCGGGCTCGTAAAGAACCCTGCCGAACTCTATACCCTTCAGAAGATTGAAGTACTGGGTCTTGAACGAATGGGCGAAAAATCAGCCGACAATCTGATTACAGGAATTGAAGAGAGCAAGAAGCGGCCATTCGATAAAGTCATCTTCGGCCTAGGCATCCGCCATGTCGGCAAAGGTGCCGCTACAATTCTGGCGAACGAGTTTAAAACCATTGATGCACTGATTGCCGCCGATATTTCCGCCTTAGAAGCGATTCATGATATTGGTCCCATCGTCGGAAAAACGGTTATCGAATATTTTCTATCACAAGAAGCCCGTGCGGTAATTGATCAACTACGCGCTACCGGTGTTAATTTTGAACAAACTGAAACCAGCGGAAGTAACGAGTTGGAAGGACTTACCTTTGTACTGACCGGATCCATGGAGACCATGACGCGCGACGAGGCCGGAGACAAAATCAAGGTGCGTGGTGGCAAAGTCAGCGGTAGTGTTTCCAAAAAAACCAGCTATCTGGTTGCTGGAGAAAGCGCGGGATCCAAACTTACTAAGGCCGAAAATATTGGCATCACCATTTTGAGTGAAGAACAGCTGATTGCCCTCTTGGGATCGGATGATGAATTTAAAGATAAGAAAGCCGGACAAATGGGATTCGGATTTTAACCAACCGAGGGAATATCATGATACTGGACACATTACAAAATGCAGCACGATATGCAGGTTTCAAAACTGGGCTATCGGAAGGGTTCGGCTTTTTGGACCATCCCGGGCTGGCCGATCTGGAAGATGGAACCTATGAGATTTCCGGCGATCTTGTTTTTGCACTCGTTCAACGCTGCAAAGGCCGTACCGTTGAAAGCGGCATGCTGGAAGGACATAGAAAATACATCGATATCCAATATATAATCAGCGGCAATGAAAGTATGGGCTGGTCTCCCAGAGAAGGATTAGAAAACTCCGTTGAATATGATGCTGAGAATGACCTAGAATTTTTCAAAGGTGCGCCTCAGAGCATTACCAATGTACCTCCGGGAAGTTTTACGATCTTTCTGCCTTCAGATGCACACCTTCCCATGATCGGCGACGGCCCGATTCATAAGGTCGTAGTAAAAGTTGCGGTGAGCTAGGGCGTGAGGCGTGATAAAATTCACGGTTCACGAATCCACTAGTTACGCCTAAAATGTATGCCCAATCAGGAAGTTAAAGCGGCCGCTTCCCTCAAGAAAAGCATCATCATATGTCATCGGCCACGCATAATCCAAATGCAACGGGAATCCAGGTAGGTCAAGTCGCAGACCGAGTCCCCAGTTATCATGGTATTGATTGGGGTCAAAATCCCATGAATCGACATTAACGAAACCCCAGTCATAGAAGACCGCACCGCGTATTTTATTCCAGATGGGGTACGTCAGCTCAGCCGTTGCAAAAGCTGATGTGTTACCACCAACGGGATCGCCAGTGGAAGGATCGGTTGGTCCAACATCACGAAACTCATAACCACGCAGGTTATAGGAACCGCCCAGGAACAGTCGGTCAAAAATCGGTACGCCTTCACCATATGAGTTTGGATTCTGCGCAGCCTCTGTCTTGCTGTCACCAAAGGCCTCGACTGACTCCACCTGGCCCCGGATATTGAAAATCATATTCCCGACCAGCGGCCAGTAATGCGTTGATCGAACACGTGCGCCATAAAGGTCGGTCTGCCCCCCCAAAGCGCCTCCGGCCATATAGGGACTGACGGTTGTTTTGTTCCCCCGTGTTGAATTGAAAAAGCGATCGCGGGAATCAAAGGACCAAGTATATTCCAGACTGCTTTTACTACGCCGGCCTTCCTCATTCTGAATGGCCTGGGAAGCCGATGTGGCAACATCAAATACATTAAATGACTCCAGTGTGTACGCCAGGCTACCTCGCGTAAAACGCGACAATGGTTTGCCTAGCGAGAGACGCATCCCATCGTTGCTCTGATCATAGGAGTCTGAGAAATAGCGGGCTTCTCGATGAAAAAGGTCGATACCGAAAGACAGCTGTCTATCCATAAACCACGGTTCGACAAATGAAATCTCGAGGTCGTTACGCTCAGTA
Source organism: Kiritimatiellales bacterium (assembly GCA_016744085.1). GTDB lineage: Bacteria > Verrucomicrobiota > Kiritimatiellia > Kiritimatiellales > Pontiellaceae > Pontiella. The sequence goes on from JADGFE010000033.1 coordinate 12,641, forward strand.
CCCAGCTGCGCCCTGATTTTAAATTTTTGGCCCGCGCCAATCGGCGGCCAGGTTTTCCAGTTAAAGTTACCCTGAGAGAGCTCAATATAGCCCACCAATGAGTCAACACTTGAAAACCCTACGCCGGCAGAAAACTGGCCGGTCGGTTTTTCTTTCACCTGAACATTCAGATCGTATTTATCGCCTTCCCCGATGGGCTCAGGATTGATGGTTACGATTTCGAAATAGTTCAGGTTGCGTAAGCGATTTTCCGAAGTCTTGATCCGGCTGCGGTTATACTTTTCACCAGGATACATAACCAGTTCACGGCGAATCACCTTGTCCATGGTACGCTCATTACCACTAATATTGACGCTGTTTATATATCCAACAGTTCCTTCCGTGATTTCGTAATCAACATTAACGATACTCGTATCGGCATTCGCATCATACACGGGGCGAACGTTTGTTCGGACATAACCACGATTGCCATAGAATGCACGAACACCTTCACTTCCGCCCTGAATATTTGCGTAGGATGCAATATCACCCGGTCGCAAGCGAATGCCGCGCCGGATTTCATTCTCAGGAAACGTCTCCATACCGGACAGTGTAATCTGACCCAGCCGGTATCTTTGCCCCTCGACGATTGCAAACGTGAGCTTCGTTTTTTTCGGCTTGGCATCGTCCATCTCAGGATCTGATACTTGAATATCAAGAAAGCCATTGTTCATGTAGAACGACTTAATGGCAAATACGTCTGAATCAACTAATTCATCTTTATATTTTCCCGCGCCGGTAATAAAGGAGAGCCAGTTTTTCTTTTTTTGCTGGATAATTTTCCGAAGCTTTTTATCATCAATAAGATCGTTACCTTCGAACTCAAGGTACTTGATGCCGAGCTTTTTCCCTTCCTTGATTTCAAATTTAACATCAACTGTTCCCAACTCATCATTGGTTTTAGAAGACCAGGTAACCTCTGCATCCGGATACCAATAATCCTTGTACGCTTCTTTAATTTTTCGGGTTGCCTGTTCAAAAGTGGAGTCGTCAGAAAAAGAACCCAGATTCAATTCTGATTTTTTACGTACCTTCCGGTTCGATATTTTATCCGCACCGCTAATTTCAATCCGGCGCAATCTATTTTTAGAAACCACGGTATAAATCAAAACAACGCTATTACCATCCACATCCATTCGGGCATTCACATAAGAATAGCGGCCAGACTCCCGCATTCGATTTACATCAACGCCAATGGAAGAAAGAATGGTTTCACGGTCCGGGACCTGCTCACCTATCTGAAAAGAGGTAAATGCAGAAACGGAGCTGATGTCATAAGAAGTTCCGGTCTGATTCACGATCCGGATATCAGAGATCGTTTCTGCGTTTGCGACCGTTGAGGACAGAACCAAAACAAGGATGGCTAAAACTTTTTTCATTAAACGTCCAAGGGTTGGAAACTATTCATCTGCCGGAGAATAATCATCTTCAAAATCTTTGCGGTCTTCAAATCGGGTGTATTCACGCATGAAGGACAGTTTTACATCCCCGGTGGCACCATGACGATACTTTGCAACATCAAGTACCGCCAGATTATCGCTGTTGCGGTCGTCGCCTTGCTTATAATAACTCGGCCGATAAAGCAGCCACACCATATCCGCATCCTGCTCAATGGCCCCGGAATCACGTAGATGAGAAAGTTTGGGAATATTGTCGCCCGTACTTTCTGCAGCACGACTCAACTGGGAGAGTACAATAACCGGGAGATCGAGCTCCTTGGCCATGGCCTTTACCGCACCGGAAATCGCCATAGTTTCACGTTGTCGACCGTCTTTTGCAAACTTCGAGTAGTTCATCAATTGCAGGTAATCGATCACAATCAGTTTAATATCATACCGACTTTTCATCCGGCGGGCCCGAGATCGCATTTCAACCGCTTCCAAGCCCGGCGTATCATCGATATAGATTTCAGCTTTGGATAATCGATCAACTGAACGAGTCAATCGTCCGTGCTCATCAGGCGTCAATCCACGACCATCTTTCAATTTATAAGAAGCCACTTTAGCGTTACTGAACAGCATACGTTTCACCAGCTGTTCGCGCGACATTTCCAAACTGAATACACCAACCGGAACTGCATCGCCTTTTTCGCCGATCGCAGCACTTTCAGCAATGTTCAGCGCTAGCGAAGTTTTACCCATGGCCGGACGGGCCGCGAGCACGATCATGTCGGTTTTCTGTAGGCCACCCGTGAGTTTATTCAGATCGTTCAGACCTGTCGTAACCCCGGTCACCACATCAGTAGGATCGGTTTGCTCAATCTCGATGAAGGCATTGCGAACCGATTCCTTCCAGTCTGGAATTTGCTCAGCACCATGCTCACCCATTTTAAAGAGATTGGATTCGGCTTCGCCGACCAGTGCAGATGCCCCTTCCTCGCCCTTGTATGCCGAATCGATTATTTCCGAAGATTGCTCGATGAGCATTCGGTATAACCGTTTTTCCATTACGATATCGCAATAGAACTCAACATGAGCCGGAACCAGGGTACTATCCTGAAGCTGAATGAGATAATCGTAGCCCCCGACTTTATCGAGCGCGTTCTTATCCTTGAGCCATTCGCCGATTGTGATGGCGTCCATGGGCGCATTGGCCAGGCTCATGTCTACTAAATTCTCAAAAAGCGCCTGGTGGCGGCGGTCGTAAAAACAACCAGCTCCCAGACGCTTTGCGAGGCATTTATCTAATGCTCCCTGTGGGTCCAGCAGAATTGAACCTAGAACTCCCCGCTCGGCTTCTTCACTGTGCGGGGGAACTCTAAGTGTCCCTGGATCCCCTGGGATCATTTCTCTTCTACAATCCAGACCTTCAGCGTGGCAGTTACTTCGGCATGCAGTTTGATGGCAACATCAAATACACCCAGTTCGTGCAACGGCGTTATGAGAGCAACCTTAGTACGGTCAACTTCCAGGCCTTGTTCGGCGAGCTTTTCGAGAATCTGCGGAATACCGACTGAGCCGAACATTTTTCCACCGTCAGCAACTTTGGCTTCAATCGTGCATTCGATGCCTGCGATTTTCTTGGCCAATTCTTCTGAGGCAGTTTTTTCCTTTTCGAGCTGAACGAGACGCTCTGTGCGTTTCTTCTCGATCTGACGCTTTTTGCCTTCAGTCACTTCCGATGCAATCCCTCTTGGGAAAAGGAAGTTACGGGCGTAGCCGTCAGAAACCTTTACAACATCACCTTCAATACCCAGGCCTTCTACCTGGTCCATCAATAAAACTTCAGTAGCCATTACGAACTCCTTTGAAATCTAGCGAACCAAACCCATCACGCGAGCGCGACGGATGGCTTTTTTGATCTGGCGCTGCTGCTGGGCATTGGCACCTGTCAGACGACCGGACAGAATTTTGCCCCGATCCGTCATAAACTTCTTGAGCAGCTCGGCATCTTTATAATCGACCTTGTGTAATCCGCGAAGGATTTCAGGATCGCGCTTGTATTCATCTTTATCTCTATTATTACGACGCATAGTTATATCCTTTCTTAAAACGGTACATCATCGTCATCTGCTGGTGCTGCCGGAGGCTGTGAGGCCTCCTGCGGTGCAGATGCGTCCGGTGCTGCCGAAATCTCCGTACTTTTCCCAGAGCCGCCGAGGAACTGAACACGATCTGCGCGTACACGCAATTTGCTCCGTTTCTCGCCTTCCTGTGTTTCCCATTTATCCAGCTGCAAACGCCCTTCTACAAATACCGATGATCCTTTCTGCAGAAACTCGGCCGATGTTTCGGCCTGCCGTCCCCACACAACCACATCCACAAAGCAGGCTTGCTCAACTGTTTCGCCGGCCTTGTTTTTGAAGGTTTCGTTAACGGCCAATCCCAGATCGGCAACCGCCGTTCCTGAAGGCGTATACCGGATTTCCGGATTACGCGTAAGATTCCCCATCAACAGGACCCGATTGTAGCTAGCCATTGTTAAGCCTCCTGAGCGACTTCCTCAACTCCATCGGACTCAACGAACTGGTGGCGGAACACGTTGGTGCTCAGCTTAAGACGTGCTTTGAACGCGTCCAGTTTAGCGCCATCGGCCTTAAACATCAAAACCACGTAAATACCGGCTTTCTGTTTCTGAAGCGGACGCGCAAATGTCTTTTTACCAATACGAGTGGTGCTTTCAATGGAGCCACCCAGCTTTTCAAGTTCTTCCTTTACACGGACAATCGCCTGTTCGAGACCTTCCTCGTCCAGCGTTTCCGGAAAAATGAACAATCCTTCATACAACGTATTCAATGTGTTTCTCCTTAGCTTAATCTATTTGCAACTGATTGAACTGGTTCATCGTTCGTTCAGTTCCAATGGAAAAGATGCTTTCTACCGCATCGGCGGCACGTTCGACAACCTTTTCCAACTTCAAATACTCTTCCTCGGTAAAACCGCCCAGAACAAACTCAATCATGTCTGCTTCAGCCGGCTTAGGACCGATTCCTACCCGCACGCGGGGAAATACTTTAGTCTGAAGCCATTCCAGAATGGACTTCATTCCATTATGACTGCCGCCGCTGCCCTTCCCCCGAACCCGCAAACTGCCAAGTTCCAGGTCGACATCGTCGTAGACCACCACGGTTTCAACCGCAGGAACGCGCCACTTCTTCATCGCGCCCCAAACCGCTTTACCACTACGGTTCATATACGTGGTTGGCTCAATCAGCCGCACCTCGTGTTCCCCGAACCGGCACTTTGCCTGTTTGGCGGGAAACCAAAACATTTTCTTGAATACAACACCTTGCCTGCGGGCAACTTCCTCCACCACCATAAAACCAATGTTGTGGCGAGTGCGCTCGTATTCTATTCCGGGATTCCCCAGTCCAACGACCAGTTTCAAAATAATCCTCCCGGAACCGAAGCCAAAGACTAGTCTTCGTCTTCCTTCTTCTCGGTAATCACTTCAGGTTCAGCAGAAGCGTCAGCAACCTCGTCGTCCTCTTCTTCAGCACGAGGGGCAGCAATCGTGGCAACAATTGCAGTTTCGTCCACAAGGGCTTTAAACTTGGCTCCAAGACCCAGATCAGAAACGCATAGCGCATCACCGATTTCCATTTCAGAAATATCGATTTCAATCTTTTCTACGAGATCCTTCGGAAGACATTCTACAGAAATACTATGCATAACGTGATCAACACTACCACCGGTCTTAACGCCTTCAGCTTCGCCAACGAGTTCGAGTTGGATTTCAACGTTAATCGCCTTGCCGGCAGTAACGCGCATCAGGTCAACGTGCAGCAGATCGGTGGAAACCGGATGATGCTGAACATCTTTAACCAGCACGCGGGTATTGCCTTCGCCTTCGACTTCAATTTCGATCAGGATGCTTTCGCTGGCCGAGTGGTGCAGGATCTGCTCGAAATCATGTGCATTGATTTCAACCGAAACCGGCTCTTTATCAGCACCGAAAATTACAGCAGGCAGGGCTCCGGTCTTGCGCAAACGACGCGCATTGCTCGAACCTTCGAGATTTCTTTTTTTTGCAATCAGTTTTGTGTTTTCCATTGATTCTCTCCTAATTATCAACCCTGAACAGCGAGCTGACAGATTGGTCGTTGTGGATACGGCAGATGGCTTCCGCCAATATGTCAGCTACCGTCAGTACGGTAACTTTAAAATCTTTCCATTCGCGCTGAGGCACCGTGTCGGTGGTCACCAGCTCATCGATCGGCGATGCTGCCAGACGATCGATTCCTTTTTGTGTTAACAGCGAATGACTTACTGCAGCGCGAATTGATTTTGCGCCGGCTTTTTTCAGTAGTTCCGATGCTGCCGTCAGTGTGCCGGCAGTCGATGTCATGTCATCCACCAGTAAAGTATTACGCCCTTCAACATCACCAACCAAATGATTGGCTTCAACATCAGTAGCACTCTTCCGCTGTTTGCCTACCAGAGCAATACCAGCTCCCAGCAACTTCGAATAGGCGTCTGCCATTTTCAGGCCACCGGCATCCGGCGAAACAACCACCAGATCATCCAGATCTAATGAACGAAGGTACTTTACTACTACGGGCGATGCATAAAGATGGTCTACTGGGACATCAAAGAATCCCTGAATCTGCTGCGCATGCAGATCGAGACAGATCACGCGGTCAGCACCAGCCGCTTCGAGCAGGCTGGCAACGAGTTTTGCAGTAATGGGTACACGCGGCTGATCCTTACGATCCTGACGTGCATAGCCATAATAGGGAAGAACGGCTGTAATCCGATCAGCAGACGCGCGCTTGGCGGCATCGATCATGATCAGCAGTTCCATCAGATAGTTATTCGGCTCAACAGAAACGGACTGAACAATAAAGAGGTCGTCACCGCGGACATTGTCCACGATCTTGACGAAAATCTCTCCATCAGGAAAGCGCGTGATGTCAACATCACACAACTCTACGCCAGCGGAAGTCGCTATGCGTTCCGCGAGGGCTCGATGTCCTGTTCCTGAAATTATTTTCATATTATTTAACTACTTAAATACCAAATGGTTGCCCGACCAGGGTTCGAACCTGGACCCTGTGAGTCAAAGTCACATGTGCTTCCATTACACTATCGGGCAACAAACAACGTGGAAATAAAGCTGCTGCACCGGCTTTAATCCTATCTCGATTCCAAAAGAGCGGAAGACCATAGGAAGCAGGCGGTTATAAGTCAAGCAGGCAAATGGAAGAAAAGGTACGGAGTTCCGCCTTTAGGCGACCCGCATGCAAAGCTCCCCCAAACGAAACCGCCTAAAGGCGGAATCACAAGCCTATTACCAACGCGTAATGTCCCGCGAGCAAGACCAGCGCCACCCCGATTTCGATGAGAGCCAGTCGCTGAACATCCAGTTTCCCAGCCAGCTTTTGCCATTTTTCCTGAAACAAAATGCCAAGCGAGCCGTCGAACAGACAGATAATTCCCATCCAAAACAGGATATTAACGAAGGTGCTCATAATTTGTGCGGTCTCGCATACATCCAGGGGCAACCTGAAGTAACCCCTTTTTGATTTCATCGGCAGGCGGAGCCACTGCCCTGCACCCTAACGGAAGTATCACTTACTGGCACCTACGGTTTCCCTATCGTTTTCCCAACTTTTTTCGCTCCTCTTCCGTCAGGTTGGCCAAATCCGCCAGTTGTTGAAAATATTCCTCATCTCTCAGACCTCGGTTAGATAAGTTTTCCATGTATATCAAGAGGCTTGAGGTAAGAGACTTGTTTTCATGCTTGAGGGTTAGATTGTAGCTGGCTTTGGCTCGTCCTCGTCTCCATTCCTCCATGGAGGGGGGCATCACAATGTTTGTCGATGAACAGGAAGAGGATATATGGGAAGGGATCCGAGAGCGGATTGCTCCAATATATTTGGCCGTGGCAATCCATGCATCCCTGTCATTCCTTACCCTATCATTCCGCATGTAATCCTTAACGGAATTGCTTTGGAGAGACAGCATTTCGGATGATCTTTTTTCATCTGCCGAAATCGGTTTTCTGATCATGTTGGTAAACGAGCTAAACAAGACTTGATACTCTTCGTCCGATGTAATCTCCACCTGCCAAAGATGCTTTGCATTTTTACGCATTGCACGGAAATAAGCTTCGGGCTTCTCCTTCCAAAGCTTTTCCGCATCGGCCATGCCTCGCGCGATTACCACTACGTTTGTAGATACCGTTTCTACTCTAGGTATGTTGTTTGTTTTTCCTGGTTTGGCAAAAACAGAGCCTTGCACGAAAAAGAATACCAGAGCAGTTGCTACAATGATTTTATTTCCTTGTTTCATTTTCAACCTCCTATTGAACTACAGTATACACATTGTTTGTTTTGCGGGTCACGGTATGTCCGAACTTTCCAATCGTAACCATTCCGGATGGATCGATGTAGAAATGCTGATCACTCCACATAATTGATGTTGAACTAAGCCGCTTCGCGTCAGGCTCTTGCCAAAGCATCCTTTCGGGGTAAAACTCTCGTTCACACCGGCATTCATGAAGGTGCCGGGTTGAAC
>JADGFE010000034.1 GCA_016744085.1 Kiritimatiellales bacterium
AAAGAAAGGGTCTATTTTAAAGGAAAATCTCCTGTTTTCAGGGGTTAGGGGCATAAAAGGGCAGCATACTACCCACCGATTCTGCGGAAGAGGCTTTTTCAAAAGCAACATCGGCCCTTATTGGGCCAAGAGATTCAATCACTCTTCCTGAAGAAGGGCAGGTAGTTGACGGTGAAGCTGAGTTGGCCGTCGTAATAGGTGCAGTTGCGAAAGGGGTAAAAAAGGAAGACGCATTGAAATATATTGCAGGTTATACTGTGATGAACGATATAACTGAGCGTGTCGTTCAAAAAACGAATGGGCAGTGGTTCCGAGGAAAAGGATTCGATATGTTTTGTCCCATGGGACCTTTCTTGGTGACGCCCGATGAAGTAACCGAAGTTAATTCCCTGCGGGTTTGGCAAAAGCATAACGGTAAAATCCTACAGGATGGGAACACGCAAGATATGATGTTCAATATTCCTTTTCTTATTGAACGTGTTTCACAAGGAATAACGCTGTATCCAGGAGATGTGATATCAACAGGAACGCCTTGTGGAATTGGATCAGCCCGTGATCCGCAGATTCTAATGATGGCCGGTGATATTGTGGAAATCGGCGTTGATGGAGTGGGGGAGCAATGTTGTAAAGTGCGGTAGGACGTATATTGTCGATCTCGAGCCGAGACCGTGTTCGAGGTAATGGCTGAGTGCGTCCCAGCGATCGAGGATTTTCTTTATCTGTTCGAGACAGGATGCGGCTCGGCTAGCATACCTCTCAACGGGTACGCCGACTCCGGTCGAATGATAAGCCCATACCCGGGCTTTTTTATTTACAAACTAAAGCACCTTCGTCTTGGTTTTTAATCCGGATTTAGCGGCCGATTCCGGTGAGCAGAGTACGGAGATCGCTGATTGCTCAAAGGCCTTGTTCAGTGTTTCACCAAAGGCATTAAAATGGGCCTGTGTGGTGGCCAGCACTTCATCTCGGAGTTGTTGTCGTTCTTCATCGGTATAATCGAGCAGGTAGCGTGCGCAGCTGGAATAGCCTTTGGAATCCGGTAGCTGGTAACCATCGAGTGTTCCGATGGCCCCGATCAATGCGCGAGTTAATTCGTCTTCGCTGAGTTTTAGGTTTTTCAGATAGTTTCCGGTTTCTTTGTAGATCTCCAAGGAGTCTTCCAGATTAGGGTCGCGGTAGGAGGCAAAAGTAAATACACCGGAGCGCTGGTCGAAAGAACACATACCGCCATAAGCTCCGCCTTGAACCCGGATCTTTTCCCACAACCAGGCTGTTTGCAGATAGCGCGTAATCACCAGTGCAGATCCATGCATTTTATAATCGGTATCGTAGAGATTAGCGGCGCACCCCACATAGTTGACCATCGTGGGGGCCGTCAAAGCTTCGGATTTTGGAAGTGATCCGGGGTTCCAGTCCTTAGAGACGAAAGTTTCCTCATTTGGAATATCCAGAATCAAGTCATCTACGGAATTAAGTATGGCAGGCATATTGTCAGCATCTACCGTAATATTGATTATGAGTTGATTCCGGTTCAATAAGGTCTGATGGATTTTTACCAAGCGTTGCAAAACGCTATCCCAGTCTTTATCCATATCCTCAGCCAGCTTGCGGATAAAGAACAGAGCTTCAACACCGCCCAGTTGCTCGCTGACCCAGTGTCCTTCATGGTGCTGCGCTTTTAGGCGGGTCATAACGGCGGAGTGACCTCGCGGAACAATAGCCGTTTCCATTTCCGATTTATGTTCCAGCACAATCTGTTTAAAGCGTTCTTTATTATTAAAGTCAGGTTTCAGCAACACGTCTTTTAAAATAGAGAGAAGATCATCGGTTTGATCCACCATGCATTTGCCGCGCAGGAAAAAGCGAGTAACGCTTTTTTTGGAATCTTCGAGCGCTGATAGGAAAGGAGTCCCATAGATGCCGCCGGTTTTAATGGCGATGCGCTGCGAGAGGGACACATAGTCCTCATCCGTTGTTCCCATTTCCAAGAGAATGCTACCGAGCAGGGATGCATACGGGAGATCGTCCTGTTCGAGTCCGTGCAAATCAAGACCGAGATCGAGATAGAGAATGCCATTGGTAAACAGGTTGTGTGTAACAACAGTTGAACCCTGCAGCTCCTGTACCTTCCGTTCCACGATGCGCACATTTTTATCTAGGTCATCACGGCTCAGTAGGGGAATGGTAGCCAGAGCTTCCTCTGAATCCGGCGTTGCCTGTAGCTTAAGCAGGTGTTGGGTATTGCTTATTATTTCTTCTGTTTCGGTCGGAGAGAGGGCTTTCTGGATCGCAGTCAGGCGGTCGGTTTCCTCGGCTTCGGTTCGTTCGGCCTGTTTTGAATCCGGCACCATCGTAACGGTTGAACGATGGAGGTTTTCAAGGAAATACTCACGGATAAGCTGTTCGAAATAACCTTTTTTAGCGGCATTCTTTTTGAGGGTCTGCAGCGGTTGCTCAAAAGCAATGAGTTCAAGTGGATCGGAATCATAGATCCATGAATTGAGCGATTTCAGCCAAAGCGACAACCCGCGCGGGAAACCACCGGAGTTGTTTTCGCGCAGGTCAAATTCAAGCGTATTTAACGCGGCCTCAATATCTTCAGGGTCAATGCCGTCATCTGCCAGTTTTTGGAAGGTTTCAAAAACGAGTGCTTCTGCTTCTTTGAGGTCCTTGTCTTCAACACCCTTAAGACCAATCGAGAAGAACATCTGAATCATATGGGTTTCAAGTCCGCCTCCGGTAATGTCCTCACCGAGCCCCGATTCGATCAGCGCTTTCCTTAACGGAGAACCGGACGAACCGAGCAGAATAGAGTCGAGCAGGTTAAGCGCAAAAACGAGCTCAGCATCCGTTGGAGACGGTAATGCCCAGTTGATGGTAAACATGGGCCGCGGATCTTCGTCTTCGGCAGAAACCGCATAGAGTTTTTCAATGCGGACAGGTGCCGGCAGCGTAGGCTGAAGGCTGATATCCGATTTTGGATCGATTTTTTTATACTCCTTCAGATAGCTCTCCAATAAGGCAAATCGTTCTTCAACCGGATCGTCTCCGTAGAAAAAGATGCGCGAGTTTGAGGGATGGTAGAAGGATTCGTGAAATGCTTTAAATTGTTCATACGTCAAATCAGGAATTTTCGGAGGGCTGCCGCCGGAATCCAGTCCATAGGTCGTATCGGGAAACAGAGATTGTTGCGATGTTTCCATGAGGGATGAATCGGGTGATGAATAAACTCCCTTCATTTCGTTATAAACCACACCCTTAAATTTGAGCTGATCATCTGCCGATTCCAGCTCGTAGTGCCAACCTTCCTGCATAAAGAAATCTTTCGTGATACGCGGGTGGAATACGGCATCCAAATAAACGTCTACGAGGTTGTGGAAATCTTTAAGATTTTGGCTGGCTACCGGATAGCAGGTTTTATCGGGATAAGTGAACGCATTGAGGAACGTTTGCAACGACCCTTTGAGCAACTGTACGAAGGGATCCTTTACCGGATATTTATCCGACCCGCATAAAACCGTATGTTCCAGAATATGGGCCACGCCGGTGGAATCGGATGGCGGGGTGCGGAAAGCAATGCCGAAGCATTTATTCTCATCGTCATTCTCCATCGAAAGGATCTCAGCACCCGTCGGAATATGGCGGTAGACCTTTGCTAAAGTGTTGAGTTCCGTTATGTCTTCCGTGCGTACCAGTTCAAAGTTGTTCATTAAAAAATGCTCCATGCGTTAAAGTACGAAATCAATACAGGATTAGTCCTTTTGGGGCGAATTGATTCAATAATAATTAAAGACAGGTATGTCTATCCAAAATTCAATCGTGCTGGTGCAGAAAGAACTCCGGTTGAGTGGTGATTAAACGGGGTGGATACGCTTAGTCTACGCGCTCGAAACGGGCGACACTTTCAACATGGTTGGTTTGCGGGAACATGTCGATCGGCTGACAGCTGATAAGTTTGTATTGGCCTTCTTCGCAAAGCATTTGTCCATCGCGCGCTAATGAAGCGGGATTGCAACTGACATAGATGATGACGGGCGGGACAATTTCGAGCAGGGCTTTAACAGCCTTAGGATTCATGCCGGCGCGTGGCGGATCGGTGATCACGACATCGGGTGCTCCGAAATCGACCATATCCTGTCGGATATTTTTAATATCTTTCAGATCGAGTCGGATGAATTCGCAGTTTTCAACTCCGTGGCGCTCCGCATTTGCCCGCGCATCGTTCACTGAGCTTTCAACCAATTCCACGCCGAGCACTTTTTTACAATGGCCGGATGCAAAGAGGGTGATCGATCCAGTGCCGCAAAACAGGTCGTAAACAATGTCGGTTGGTTTCAGCTGAGCACATTCCAGAATCTGGTTGTAGAGTTTTTCAGCCTGTACCGAATTCGTCTGGAAAAATGAGTTGGCCGATATGCGGTAGGTATAGTCTCCGAGACGGTCGGTAATGTAACCCGGCCCGTACAGCACGACCTCATTTTCCCCGAACGCTACGGTGTTTTTAGCGGAGGTGGTATTGTTGACAAAAGTGGTCAGTTTATCGCCGAGGGCCGCCTGCAGCTTCTCGCTGAGCTCAGCCATGAGTTCAGCATTATGGGTGCTGGTGACCAGGTTGATCATAAATTCGCCGGTATTGCCGCCGTGACGGACCATAAGGTTACGCAGCTCGCCTGTGTGCGAGCGGGTGGAATAGATCGGTAGTGCGTCTTTATGTTCCAGACAGAAGGCGCGCACGGTATTGAGCGTGATGTTCATTTCTTCGGTTGAAAGGTCGCAATGATCAAGATCGATTGCTTTCGAGTAGCAACCAGGCGCGTGGAAGCCGAGGGCAAAGTCGAGCGGCTTTTCGTGATCGCCGGGTTGGATCTCCATTTCATCGGGTGTGAGATAGCGTAGGTCGGTGAAGGAGAAATCCATTTTGTTGCGGTACCCAAAGAGAGATGGAGCCGGAATGCATTCGCCGCATTCAAGTTCCTTGAATCCGCCTATATGGTTGAGTGCATCCTGAACCTGTTTGCGTTTCAGGCGCAGTTGTTCGGAATAGTCCATGTGCTGCCATTTGCAACCGCCGCATAGTCCAAAATATTTACAGATCGGATCAATGCGGTGAGGGGAGGGCTTGACCAGACCTATATAGCGGGCAACCAGATATTTCTTTTTAATCTTAAAGATTTCCGCCTGCACGACATCGCCGACAGCTGCCGGGCCCTGCACGAAAATGGAGATTCCATCTTCGAGTCGGCCAAAGCTTTGATTTTTGTCTCCAAGATCAATGATCTCGACTTCCACAATCTGTTTCTTTTTGTACATAGCCGCGAAACATAGTGAAGCCTTGGGGCGGTTGCAAAATGATTTAAACCAAAATAATTGGGATAATTTAGGAACCTTAGAGAAATACCCTTTTTGCTAAACACGTGTTTTAGTAGTCTTTCGACTTTCAACTCAAGGAATTCGGAATGGAAACAATCAAATCAATCATGACGCGTCGTAGTATTCGAACATGGACTAATGAGCCAGTCACGGAAGAGCAGCGTAAACTGATTCTGGAGGCCGCTATGAATGCGCCTTCAGCAGCGGATGCGCGGCCCTGGCATTTTGTGACGATGAATGAGCCCGATGTCATTAAGCAATTTGCCGGCCTCGGAGGTACCGAGATGCTGGAGGAATCAACGTTCATGGTTTTGGTATGCGGCGACCCGTCCAAAGAGATTTATCCCGGATTCTGGCCGCAGGATTGTTCCTGTGCGGCCCAGAATATGCAATTGGCGGCACATGATATTGGAATCGGTTGCGTCTGGATTGCGATCTATCCATTGGAGGAACGCGTTGAAACCTGCCGTAAAATTTTGGATATACCGGACGACATCACGCCATTTTCTTTGTTGGCTATGGGCGCACCTAATGAGGTGCTGGGACCTGAATATCGTTATGACGAGGGTAGATTCCATTCCAACAAGTGGTGAAACCGAAGCAATTGATTTGATTTTTGAACGTAACATGGAATTATCAGTCTGATTTTAAAACATAATAGGAGCAGATAATGGCAGAAGGCGTAATTGAACTGGATAACACGGGCTATGATGACGCGACTAAAAGCGGCGTAGTCTTGGTTGATTTTTGGGCACCTTGGTGTGGTCCTTGCAAAATGCAGACCCCGATTCTCGAAAAGGTTGCTGCGGAAGTTGGTGACAAGGCAGTAATTGCCAAGGTCAATGTAGACGAGAGTCCTGAGCTGGCTGCCAAGTATGGCATCCGTTCTATCCCGACCCTGATCCTGCTTAAGGATGGCGAAAACAAACAGCAGTTTGTCGGCCTTCAGCAGCAGGCAGCGTTGGTTTCCGCAATCGATGCGGAACAATAAGACCGGGATAACATCCTGATCTGAAAAAAGGTGCCCCTTATGGTGGCACCTTTTTTCGTATCTATAGCCTTGCGGCTTTCTTATGCACCTGTCATGGATGCAGGATATCGTTAGATAACCTTATGCTCGTGGAACTTCTGAAAGATCATCCGGCCCAGCCAGGCGTCGGTTGCGGCATAGCGTTGCTGAGATTGAGTCAGCTCAGGTCGGGCCCAGTTGGATACTTGTTCCTTTTTTGAAATCCGGAAATCAAACAGAATGGCGGTCATGCCGCGCAGGCCAAGATTTTTAATCCCCGCTGTTTTGGCCGGATCGGCCAGTTCAACAAAACCATCTTCCATAAAACTGGACATGGCCTGAAGCTCGCTGATGTCACGGTCAATCGCGACACCTGCTTTAATAATCCTCGGATGCGCAAGTATTTTAACCAGATCGGGCGTTAAGCCACATTGCTGGATCTGAAACAGATAGACCTTATCTTCGGTTGCAAGCTGGAGCAGGGAGGGATCGTAGCTTTCTCCTTTGCGAAAAGCTGGGCGAGTTTCAGTATCGAAACCCAAAAGGGATTCTTTCAATAGCACTGCAGTTGCCACATCGGCTTGTTCCCTCGTTTGGCAGAGTACGATCTCCCCTTCGTATTGTCGCATCGGGAGTTCGTTAATTTCAGGTTTCGAAATTTGTGTTTTAGGTGGAAAATTAGTCATTAGTATCTTTCTTTTAACCACAAGATACACAGAAATCACAAGATGTGGAGCTGTTGAACCTTATGTGGGTTATGTGCATTTTGTGGTTATTTGTCTTTTATAGTTTTTTGCCACTGCTCCGAAACCCAGATGGATTGTTTTGCGAGGCCCATTAAAATTTTTACATCGGGCACCGTCAGTTTGCCTCGCGAAAAGATTCGACGAAGTCCCATCATCATGTGCTCGAGTTTCTGATCATGAGTAAATTCAGTTTTTATCATCATTTCGCGCCATAGCGCAAACATCCGCTCACGAAACTCGGAATCAGCCTCGTCGGCTTTTTCTTCGGCGGGTTGGAATGTTTCTGAAGCGCAGAAGAGTTCGTAGCAACAGACCATTACGGCGTGCGACAGGTTGAGGGAGGTATAATGCTCGCTGGACGGGATTTGGATAATATGGGTACAGAGGGCCAGTTCTTCGTTGGTCAATCCTTTGTCTTCCCTACCGAAAACCAGTGCAATTTTATGGTCTTTGGCACTTTCCAATCCGATTTGTCCGAACTCTCGGGGAGAGCAGGCATTATCGCGGTAAAATCCGGTGCGAGCCGAAGTGCCGGCCACAACGGTACAACCGGCAATGGCTTCTTCGAGCGTTGCGAACTCTTTACGGGCTTCAAGCTGATCCTTGGCATTGCAGGAGAGCTTGCGCGCATCATCCCAGTCTGTGGTCGGGCGGGGGTTAACAATCGCGAGGTCCGTAATGTCGTTGTTATTCATGGCTCGGCAGACCGAACCAATATTTCCGCCGAAAATGGGTTCAACGAGGACAATTCTAATATTTTCCAGTATGCTCATTCTGCATAACTCCTTAGCAGTTTGATTTCATCGCCCCAGATAGAGTCATCGATGGTTTCAAGAATCATGGGGATGTCATCAAAGCGGTCATCGTTCATGATAAACTTAAATACTTCGACACCTAAGACGCCTAGCCCAAGGCTATGGTGGCGGTCGACACGGCTACCGAGTCCTTTTTTGGAATCGTTAAGGTGCATGCCGCACAGATACTTAAATCCAACCACCTTATCAAATTCATCAAAAACTGCGGCTGAACTTCCCTGTGTTAGCAAATCATAGCCTCCCGCAAAGCTGTGGCAGGTGTCGATGCAGACACCGACGCGTTCTTTGTCTTCAACCTGATCGATTATTTCAGCCAGATGTTCGAAGCGGAAGCCAAGGTTGGATCCCTGACCGGCCGTGTTTTCAATAACAGCCGTAACGCCTTTGGTTTTATCCAGTGTAATATTGATGGATTCGGCAATGGTGGCAAGGCACTCGGATTCAGATACTTGCTTAAGATGACTTCCAGGGTGAAAGTTGAGCAGTTTGAGGCCTAGTTGTTCGCATCGTTGCATTTCGTCAAGAAAGGCATCGCGAGACTTTTCGAGTTTTTCGGTCTCCGGATGACCGAGGTTAATTAGATAGCTGTCGTGGGGGAGAATATAGTCGGACTCAAGATTGTGTGCAGCGCAATTGGCTTTAAAGGCATCGATACTTTCCGTAGTTAACGGCTTTGCCACCCACTGGCGCTGGTTTTTGGTGAATAGCGCAAAGGCATTGGCATCAATGGTCGCAGCATTCAGTGGGGCGTTTTCCACACCACCACTGGCGCTCACATGGGCTCCGATTCGTTTCATTCAGTCCTGCTCCGGTTAAAAAGAAGAGGGATGAAACCATAATAAAGATGCTGAGAAAAGCCTGCATAGTCCTGATGATTTAATCAGCTTATTTTTTAAGATTGGAGTGAAAGTTGGTGTTTGTGGGTTAGTAGGTTGAACTTGTTTTACGAATTTTTTGCGTAAATCGGTTGTTCTTTCGAGTTTGTATGACCGATAAAATACGACAATTGGGTGTAAATGGCCAAAAGATGATGATGGTTAGCATGTTTTTTGCGGTTTTTTTATTGTGTACGGGTTCGGTCATATTTAGTGTCCTTTTCTTTTTATAAGCCAAGGAATTAAAAATTATGGAAACTAGCACTTCGAATACTGAAAATGTGGATTACGACAAACAGGACTGGCTCGATGCATTGAATGATATGCTCGAAAAAGAAGGTCCGGACCGTGTTAAAGATATTCTACATGACCTTCAGGTAAGCGCACACCGCCAAGGAGTTCGTTTGCCGTTCTCCGCCAACACCCCTTATATTAATACCATTCCGGTTGAAGAGCAGCCGGTATATCCAGGCGATCGCGAAATGGAACGCCGCATTAAGAGTCTGATCCGCTGGAACGCCATGGCCATGGTAGTTCGCGCAAACCGTAATGAAGACGGGATCGGCGGACACATTTCCAGTTATCAGTCCATTGCTACGCTTTATGAAGTAGGCTTCAATCATTTCTTTAAAGGCCGTACAGAAGACAATCCGGGCGATCTGGTTTATTTTCAGGGCCACTCGTCGCCAGGTGTTTATGCCCGTGCTTATCTTGAAGGACGTCTTTCTGATGATCACCTGACCAACTTCCGTCATGAGCTGCACGATTCCCCCGGTCTTTCATCGTATCCGCATCCGTGGCTGATGCCCGACTTCTGGCAGTTTCCGACGGTTTCCATGGGACTCGGCCCGATTACGGCAATTTATCACGCGCGTTTCATTAAATATCTCGAGGACCGCGGCCTTCGTGAGCCAACGAACCAGCAGGTATGGGCATTCCTCGGCGACGGTGAAACTGACGAGCCGGAAACGCTGGGTGCGATCAATCTGGCTTCCCGCGAAAAACTCGACAACCTCACCTTTGTAGTAAACTGCAATCTCCAGCGTCTCGATGGACCGGTTCGTGGTAACGGAAAAATTGTTCAGGAGCTTGAAGCTTCCTTCCGCGGTGCGGGCTGGAATGTAATCAAAGTGCTTTGGGGCGACAGCTGGGATCCGTTGCTTGAAAATGATGATGATGGTCTTCTTGCCAAGCGCATGGGCGAAGTCGTCGATGGCCAATATCAGAAATACACCGTAGAAGATGCGGAGTATGTTCGTAATCACTTCTTCGGAACGGATCCGAAACTTCTTAAACTTGTAGAACATATCTCAGATACGGATCTGAAACGTTTACGTCGTGGTGGTCATGATCCGGATAAAGTTTATGCCGCTTACAAAAAGGCGATGGACACGAAGGATCGTCCTACTGTGATTCTTGCCAAAACTGTCAAGGGCTATGGACTAGGCGCTGCCGGAGAAGGACAGAACATTACCCACTCCCAGAAAAAGATGGGTGAAGATTCCCTCCGTGAATTCCGTACTCGCTTCGGCCTTCCGATTTCTGACGAAGAGATCGATAGCGTACCGTTCTACCGTCCTGCGGAAAATAGCCCAGAAATGGAATATCTTAAGGCCCGTCGTTCAGAACTCGGTGGTCATGTTCCGACTCGTCGTACTGAATACACGCCGGTTGAAATGCCTGCGGACAAGATCTTCGAAGAATTCGATGCCGGTTCTGACCGTGCTGCATCCACCACCATGGTGTTTGTACGTGTACTCAGCAAACTGCTGGCTGATAAGAGCATTGGAAAACTCGTGGTTCCGATTGTTCCGGACGAAGCCCGTACCTTCGGTATGGATGCCTTGTTCCGCCAGGTCGGAATTTATGCTCACGCCGGCCAGCTCTACGAACCAGTAGACGCTGACAACCTGCTGTTCTATAAGGAAGCCATCGACGGTCAGATTCTCGAAGAAGGGATTACTGAAGCCGGAGCATTTTCCTCGTTTGTGGCAGCCGGAACGGCTTATGCCAACCACGGCATTAATACGATTCCATTCTACACCTACTATTCCATGTTTGGCTTCCAGCGTATTGGCGATTCAGCCTGGCTCGCTGGCGATGCCCGTTGCAAAGGCTTCCTGATGGGAGCAACGGCCGGGCGTACTACGCTGGCCGGCGAAGGACTGCAGCATCAGGATGGTCATGGTCTGATTTCCGCGCTTACGATCCCGAATCTGGTGGCGTATGATCCGGCCTATGCTTACGAGCTGGCTGCGATTATTAAAGACGGTATTCGCCGTATGTATGTAGATAACGAACAGATCTTCTACTACATCACACTGATGAACGATAACTACGAACAGCCTGCGAAGCCGGAAGGTTGCGATGAGGGTATCCTCAAGGGCATGTATAAGTTCCAGTCTTCGGATAAAGCACAGGCTCAGATTCTGGGTAGTGGTGCCATTCTGCCGCAGGCGGTTAAAGCCGCAGAACTGTTGAAGGAAACCTACGGCGTTGAAACCAATGTATGGTCGGTTACCAGCTATAAAACCCTGATCAATAATGCTCAGGATTCCGAGCGCGAAACCATCCGTAATGGTAACGATACGAAGGCGTATGTGACCGAGTGTCTGGAAAATGAAAACGGACCGGTTATTGCCGCTTCCGATTACATGAAACTATTGCCTGAATCGATTGCCAAGTATGTGCCGAACGGGCTCGTCTCACTAGGTACGGACGGCTTTGGTCGTTCCGACGGTCGCCGCGCGTTGCGTAGGCATTTCGAAGTCGACTTTAATGCCATTGCGTGGACCGTACTTTCGTCGCTGGCAGCAAAGGGTGAATTTGATAAGAAAAAACTGGAAAAAGCCCGGAAAGATCTGGGCATTGATTCCGGCAAACCTAATCCGGTAGGAGAATAGAATCATGGCACTTGAATTTAAACTTCCAGAGCTGGGAGAAAATATTGAAGGCGGCGAGGTTGTAAATGTCCTCGTTGAAGTCGGCGCTTCCGTAAGTAAGGGTGATTCCCTTATGGAAATTGAAGCAGGAAAAGCCAGTATGGAAATTCCATCGCCTGCCGATGGAACCATCTCGGCCATTCACGTTGCTGCCGGTGATACGGTGGCCGTTGGTCAGTTGGCCTTCACTATTGATGATGGTGCCGCTCCCGCAGCCGCTGCTCCGGCCACAGAAGAGCCTAAAGCAGAAGCCACTCCTGCTGTTGCAGGTGGCACTCTTGAATTTAAACTTCCAGAGCTGGGAGAAAATATCGAAGTCGGCGAGGTTGTAAATGTTCTCGTTGAAGTCGGCGCAAGTATTTCTGAAGGTGACTCCCTGCTTGAAATTGAAGCGGGCAAAGCCAGCATGGAAATCCCATCACCAGCCACAGGAACCGTTTCAGCGATTCACATTGCTGCCGGTGATACCGTGGCCGTTGGCCAACTGGCCTTTACGATTGAAACCAGTGCTTCTGCTCCGGCTGCTCCAGCCGCCGCTCCTGCGCCAGCCGCACCTGTTGCAGCACCCGTTCCGGCGGCTCCTGCACCTGTTGCCGCGCCAGCTCCTGTCGCGGCTCCGGCTCCAGCTCCTGTAGCGCCGACTAAAGCAGTGGCCGCAGCACCGAATGTGCGTCGTCTTGCTCGTGAGCTTGGCGTCGATATTTCAAGCATTACGGCTTCCGATACCGGTGGGCGTATTACGCTGGAAGATGTCAAAAACTTTGCGAAGGCCGGTTTGGAAGGTGGCGTCGGTGGCGGAAAAGCTACTGTAGCTGGCGGAACCCGCGTTGAGAAAATGTCTGCCATCCGTAAAGCGACCATGAACCACATGACGCATTGCTGGACCACCATCCCGCACGTCACGCAGCACGACATGGCTGATATCACGAAGCTGGAAGAACTGCGTAAGCGTTTTGCTCCAAAGGCAGAAGCGGAAGGTGCCAAGCTGACGGTTACAGCCATTCTGATGAAGGTGGTTGCTTCCGCGCTGAAGGTATTCCCGAACTTTAACTGCAGCATTGATCCGGAAAAGGCAGAAATCATCTATAAGGACTTCTATAACATCGGCATTGCTGTTGATACGGAGAAGGGTCTGATGGTTCCGGTTATTCAGAACTGTGATCAGAAAAACATGGTCGATATTGCGCAGGATCTCGGAACGATTGCCAAGAAAGCTCGTGCCGGTGAAATCTCACTGGCCGACATGCAGAACGGAACGTTCACCATCACCAACCTCGGTGGTATCGGCGGTTCTTTCTTCACGCCGATCGTTAATTCGCCGGAAGTTGCTATTCTGGGCGTTGGGCGGGCGATTATGGATCCATGCATTGGAAAGGGTGATGGAATGTGCTCACCACGTCTGCGCATGCCGCTGTCGCTTTCCTACGATCACCGGATTATTGACGGCGCTGATGGCGCTCGATTCCTGCGCTGGATTGTTGAAGCAATTGAAGAGCCTATGCTTATTTCGCTCGAAGGTTAGCGATAGAAATTGCATCCGCATCTTTGATGTGGAAGATAATGGCCATGGAAAATTTCATGGCCATTTTTGATGCCGAGATCACGGTGCTGGACTACGAAACGACAGGTTCGTTGCGGGGCTATACCAATGAACCGTGGCAAATTGGTATGGTAACGTTGAAAAATGGTAAGGTTGATGCGGAGTCCATGTTTGAAAGTCTGCTTCGGGTTGATGCCGACCGGCCTTTCAATTCGCACGCTCCGGGTCGCCATTCGGTACTCAGGAGCGAGATTTCAGAAGCACCGTCCCCCCAGGAACTCTGGCCGGATATTATGTCGCGTCTGACTGAATTCCCTTTGTGCGCTCACAATGTGGCCACTGAGAAAAAGTTTACCCGTTTAATGGCCCCTATGCATCAGTTTGGCGAGTGGATCGATACTCTCCGCATTGCGCGCAAAGTGTGGGTTGGATGTGCTTCCTATGCCTTAGATGATCTTATTGTGCTACTGGACCTTAAACCCCGGTTGGATACAATCTGTCCCGGTCGTGATGCGCACGACGCCTTATACGACGCCATTGCATCCGCTCTGCTTTTGGAACATTTGCTGGAGCAACCGGGGTGGGGTGATATGACTATTGGAGAGTTGCTGGCGATGTAGGTAGGGCGCTTTCGCCGCCTCGGAATAGTGGCGTATTAGATAGTGTTGATGAAATTATAACAATAATATGAACGGCATGTTTGATGTAAAAAATGTATTTCAAGCGCAATATCCCGAAGCATTCAAAAGCATCCGATTATCAGCCATGCCGGTGTGCTTGTTTTAAAGAAAATATGGCGCCAAAAAACGTTTGAAGGCTTTGTTCTGCAACACCCGACACTGAACCGGATAGAGCTAATGAGGGCCATCCTCAAAGAGTTAAGCATCGGCTTTTCTTTTAGTCCTGAACAGAAAGTGAAAATACCCAAACCCGGCGGCCTGATCATCGTCTCGAATCATTCCATGGGTATTGCAGATGGCATGGGTTTATTGTCTGAGATTTACCACGTGCGCAAAGATGTCGTAATAATGCAGGGTAGTGTTTTGCGTAATACCTTTGGCTTAGGTGAAAACTCCCTAGAGGTGGATAATCTCTCTGGCGGCATCAGTATCAAAGTCTATAAACAGGTTAAGGCTCATCTCAATAATGGTGGGGTTATTTTAATGTTTCCCGCAGGGCAAGTTGCACGCAAGGTTGCTGCCGAGATACAGGAGGGAGAATGGAATTCCGCTCTGCAGAGCATTGATGTGGTTTCTGCTGAAGCTTCCGGTCATGAACCGGATGGGAAAGGGGTGCCGGTTCTTCTTCTGCAGTCTTTAAAGCTGAATGCCACATTATTGGACTTCGCGTACGATCCCAATTTTATGCATTGTTTGGATGCTTTGATGCTAGTGGATCTGAAAAAAGCACCACCCCGGTTGCTCAAGAAATATATGGGCAAAGAGGGCTTCACAGCCTAAACGGGCCGCTGGCTTAAGACCCGGTTACGTCTGACCGACTTCCCTCTTTGTGCTCACCGTGTCGGAATGGAAAAAAGGTTAGCCGTATTACATTCTGAGCATCTTCTCGGTCGTTTCCCAATCAACACATTGATCGGTAATGGAAAGACCATACTTCAGCTCGTCGGAAATCTTTTGGTTGCCTTCTTCAATGAAGCTTTCAACCATGGTTCCGGTAATCGGGCTGTTGCCTTTGGCGCGTTGCTTAAGGATGTTTTCCCAAACTTTCACCTGATTCATGGCCACCTTGCTTGCATTGGCGTGGGAGCAGTCGACCATCAGTGATGGTTCCAGACCGTCCGCTTCCAGTTTGCATCCGGCATAGGTGACTTCCGGGTATTCAAAGTTAGGTTGTTTGTTTCCGCCACGCAGTACGAGGTGTGTGTTGGGATTTCCCGTGGTGGTAACCACTGCTGTATGCCCATCTTCATCAATGCCGAGGAAGCTGTGCGGGATGCTGGCGGATTCAATCGCGTTGATTGCCACCATAATGTTGCCGTCGGTCGCATTTTTGAATCCAACCGGCATGGAAAGGCCACTGGCCATTTCGCGGTGCGTCTGTGATTCGGTGGTGCGGGCGCCGATGGCAGACCAGCTTACGAGGTCAGCGGTGTATTGCGGTACGATCGGGTCGAGAAACTCTGTAGCAATCGGAAGACCAAGTTTAACAATATCCAGCATTAGTTTGCGGGCGGAGTACAGGCCTTTTTCCATATCGCAGGAATCATCCAGATCAGGATCGTTGATAAAACCTTTCCAGCCGATGGTGGTACGCGGTTTTTCAAAATAGACGCGCATCACGATAAAATAGCGATCTTTCACTTCTTCAGCGATTTTGGCCAAACGCATGGCATAATCGAGTGCCGCTTTCGGATCATGGATTGAACAGGGGCCGATAACGACCAGCAGGCGGTCGTCTTTAAGGTGAATAATGTTTCGCACGGCTTCGCGGTCGTCGAGCACCTTTTGGGTCAGCACGTCACCCAAAGGAAGTTCATTTTTCAGGGCTGTTGGAGTGACCAGCTTCTTAAGTTCGCTAACACGCAGGTCTTCAGTTAAATGGGTTTCATTTGTCATAATGCGAGGGAATAAAGCACAGATATCGTGCTATTGAAAGGGCGAGGTGCATTTTTTCATCGATTTGGCTCTACACCGAGTGAGCCGATTTTTGCTGTAAAATTCGTTCCTGTCGATCGCGAAGAATTTCCTTATTAGTCCACACACCATGGGGATCGCGGTATGGTAGACCTCTGGTGGTGTCCCGAATCATTTTCAGCTCATGCTCGGGCAGATGTATTTCAATGTCTTTTTCCTGCATGGCAGCAAGGGTGCCTCCGCGCTGGCGACCGATCGGGTCTGTTTCTCCGACAAAGAATCCTGCTTCAAGCATGGCGGCCCGAACAGGAAGTGCGGCGCAATAGGTCAGCAAAACGGCATCTGGTTTCATAACGGCGTAGAGATTTTTGAAAAAATCAAGCGTCCAGAGCTCGCTGTTGCGCTGGGTGGAAAAGGCATCGAGGAAGACGAGGTCGAAGGAGGATGGGTTGAGTTTTGTGATGGAGTTCCGTGCGTCGCCAATGTGGAGAAGGCAGGAGGCATTAGGCGCTAGGCATGAGTGATTAGCATGAAGTTGGGATAGGCAGTCCTTCCAGTTGAAAGAGTCTGGTGCCAGTGCTTGGATGTTCTGAGCCGCAGCTCCTACTACGCGTCGATCCATTTCCAACGCGGTGATCGAGAGTGGAGGGATGACGTCCTCGTTGTTCGTGGATAGTGGGGACACTGTCCCTCCAGCCAGCTCCATCGCGGTGAGTGAATTATACCCAAGACCAAAGCACACATCGAGCAGCGAGACATTGCCTTTGGCCAGTCGCTCCTTAAGTTTTCCCGGCATGATATATTTTTCTTTAGCCTCCAGTCGTGCACCGGCTGGTGTATGGTAGTGCTCTTTATAATCTTGGTTCCAAAATGTTACTGAGCCGTCTTCGGTTTTAACTACTTTCAGCATAGATGATGTCTTTTGCTTGGTTGTGCCTGGAAACAAATCACCCTGTTGCCATTCACGGCAGTTCATTTGCTGAATGACGTAATCCTTAAACTGGCCCTTCGCCATATGCCATTTTGGAGCAACGAGTTCTTCGTCTAGTGTGTCAGTCGTCAGCCGCATGATCGGCATATCTGCTGGAAGTCGACGGATAAAATCCATCAGGTGTTCTGCAAAATCGTGTTCCATTAAAACGGGCAGGGGAGTCAGCGCATGCTCCAGTGCCAGCGTAGTTCCTTTTTCAATATGCAGGTTATGAATCTTAACGGCATCGAGGGGAAGGGAAGCAAGGGTGTCGGCTGTCTGTTGGAAATCTTCAGCCGTTTCGCCGGGCAATCCCAGAATGGCGTGCGCTGCAACCTTAATGCCGAGTTCGTGTAGCTTTTTAATTGCCTCTTCGCTAGACGCCCAATCATGACCGCGGTTAACGCGTTCCAGCGTCTGGTCGTGCACCGTTTGCACACCCAACTCAACCCATACTTCGATATGCTTATTGAGTTCAACAAGAAAATCGTAGGCCTGTGGAGTGAGACAGTCCGGGCGGGTGCCGATACTTACAGCCGTGAAATCGAAAGAGTCGAGCAGGTCGAGATACATCGGTTGCTGGCTTTTGCCGAACGTGGCGGAAAAGGCTTGGATGTAGGCCATATATTTTTTTGCACCATAGCGGTCGCGTGCAAAACGAATCGCTTCTTTCATCTGTTCCTGAACGGAGTCCTTGCCAGTCGTCTGCACGGCAGCTGAACCACGCATATTGCAGAAGGTGCATCCGCCCGAACCATCACTCTCGCGGTTGGGACAACCGAGATTAAAGTCAATAGGAACGCGAAAGAGCGGTTCACCGTACCGTTCGCGCATATAGTCTTTGTATTGAATATAGGGTTTGTTCATCGCATGGGGAGTAATGCGTTATTCATGATATAGGGTCAAGCGGGTTTAAAAAATTGTAGGGCTGAAATGGTTGAGCTTGCGATACCTTTCAGCCGTTCGGCGGAATGGGTGGCGGGTCGTGCCGGAATCATGAACACGGGGCGGCGGGACGCGTAGTGAGGCTGAAAACTTGGAAGCCAACGATTCGTTCCTCAACCGTTCCCTCTCTACAATCCAGCGGACAATCGTGCGAGGATTTCCTCGGGTGTCCCGAGGTAGGGATAATTCTCCGGCATGGAACACAGGCCTGCCCGCACCGGGTTCATTTCCGAATAGCGCCATTTGTCGGTGAGGCTTTCGTTGTGCCGAAGCAAACGGTCGAAAAACTCGCGTTGCCAGATGTCGCCCTCAATTCCGGATCGGTTCAGGCGTTGCTTGCTGGACGACTTCCAGCGTTGCATCAGTTTCGAGAGCTTTTGTTCGCGATCCGTCATCGGCGCGGCGAGCAGATGAACATGGTCCGGCATGATACAGATTTGCGGGATGTTCCAATCGGTCGCGGCAGCGGACTTGATCAGCGATTCAAGCGCGATCTTCACAGCGACGTCGGTATTGAAAACAATCCGCCGCTCGACGCAGCAAACGGTCACAAAATAGATCACCCGTTGATCCGTTGGAATCCACACCGGAATCCGTTTCAGGTGTTTGCGGTCTGGGAGGTCGTTGGAGATGTGGGGAGCATAGGTTGTTGGGATGAATAGGGTCAATATTGTAGGGCTGAAATGGTTGAGGGACGATATCTTTCAGCCGTTCGGTGGAAATGCCTGAACCTCGGCGGGGTTCGGCGGGAAGGTATTGTTCCTCAACCATTCTCGTCCTACAACCATTTTACCGGTCAAATAACAGTCGCTGCCCTCGAATATCGGTATTTATTTTTCCTTCATCGAAGGCGAGGTCGCCGTTGACCCATGTTTTGTCGATGGAGGATTTAAAGGTTTCTCCTTCGAACGGCGACCAGCCGCATTTGTAGAGAATGTTGTCTTTGGAAACGGTATGAGGCTTTTCGGTATCGATGAGGACGAGATCAGCCCAATAGCCTTCTCGAATGAAGCCACGTTCCAGGCATTTAAAAATGCGAGACGGATTGTGGGCCGTTTTTTCGGCAACCATTTCCAGCGGGAAAAATTCAACGGCGGTGGTCATGGCGCTCTGAATCAACGGCAGTCCGGATGGGGCTGAGCCGTAGGGGTTTTGTTTTTCTTCCCAAAGGTGCGGTGCATGGTCGGTGCCGATAGTATCTATTTTCCCATCGATAACAGCCTGTCGGATAGCATCGCGGTCTTCCTTTGTTTTGATGGACGGGTTGCATTTAATGAGCGCGCCTTTTCTGTCGTAGTCATCCGCGGAAAACCAGAGCATATGGGGGCAGGCTTCGCCGGTAATTTTTTTGTCGGCAAGCGGGCCGCCTTTGAATAATTCCAGCTCCTTTGCTGTCGTTAGGTGAAGGACATGAATTTGTGCATCATATTTTGTGGCTAATTCCACGGCAAGGGCGGTGGATTTATAACACGCATCTTCGGAGCGGATCAGGTGGTGTTGGTTGAATGGAATATTTTCTCCATACTTCGCGCGCGCCGCCACTTCGTGGTCGCGAATGGTATTGGTGTCTTCGCAATGCAGAGAAATCGGCACCTTGATCTGGCTAAAGATGTTTTCGAGTTGCTGAAAGCGGTCAACGAGCAAGCCGCCGGTGGAAGCGCCCATAAACAGCTTTACCCCGCAGACCGTTTTCGGATTCATTGCGAGCAGTTCATCGATGTTGGAGTTGGAAGCGCCGAGGTGGAAGGAATAGTTCGCGATGCTTTTCGTGGCGGCAAGCGCAAATTTATCTTCAATCACCGCGTTGGTGATGGCGGCGGGTTTGGTGTTCGGCATTTCCATAAAGGAGGTCACACCGCCGGCAACCGCGGCGCCGCTTTCCGAGTGCATGTCTGCTTTGGCTTCGAGACCGGGTTCGCGGAAGTGAACGTGACAGTCAATCATGCCGGGCAGCAGGGCACGGCCTTTGGCGTCGATTACCTGGTCGGCCTGCTGATCGGTCAGGCTGGACGCAATCTTTTCGATTCGGCCGTTTTTAATAAATACGTCAGCAGGGCGGGATTCACCCTCGTTTACAAGATTGGCGTTGGTTATGAGAGTTGTTTGCATGCGGGGCACCCTAGGAAAACTAAAAGCTCGATGCAAGTATGAGAGACTAAATTAGTCATATTGGCTATCAGCACATGATAACCAGCGCCAGCCAGGGCACCAAATTAAAGAAGATGACCCGTAGGTTTGTAGACTGCCACTGCCACGTAGCCATAGTACGGCTTTATTCGTTCCATCACTGACTCCGAATATTTTACCCGTCATCTTGATTAAGCTGTCTTTCATGAATATGCATGCGATTGCCATTCAGCTATGGATTACATGGCAGCCATCACTTCATGAGCAGGGCCAGAAATGCATCAAGGCAATGGAGGGATGTTGATTTACAATTCGCCTTCACGCTCAGCTTCATTCGGTCGAGTTCGATCAGCAGATCCCAGAAGTCGCGGCGGTGCATGGCGATAACTTCGGCGGGAGGAACGAACGAATCACATGACATAAGCTTGGCTGTATGTATCGCAGGCGTCCCGCTTGCTCCCCTGCGCCGGCGGTGGCGGCGGGTGAAGAGCAGGATGCCGGAGCCGAGACCCAATAAACCAATGCTGCCGGGTTCAGGGATTACGCTGAGCTGACCGGTGGTGTAGAGTTCTGAGGTATCC
>JADGFE010000227.1 GCA_016744085.1 Kiritimatiellales bacterium
TCGCACCGGGCATACTCCTTCTGTGTAGTGTCGTTTTCGTCGACAACACATTACAGATAAGTTGCTCGGTGTGTTAATCATTCATTTACCCACTGATTTAGCGGAAGACCCAAAATAAAAGAAGGCAGGTTCGCCTCCTTATTTTTTGCCCGTCATCTAATCAGTGACTGAGTACCAGAGACAGTCCCTCCTGAGAATCAGTTCTATTTTCAGGGGGTGATCAACAGGGAAACCCCGGATAAGAGAGGCATTTATCAGGGGCTTGTGCTCACTCCTGTCCGGCCGGAGCAGAACTCACCTTGTGCAAGCAAAAGGGTCTTATCGCTACAGAAGTTCGATCTGCAATATCTGTTCGCTGAAGTCAAAATGCACGAGCTACAATAGTAGTCTAATCGAGGAAATAGTTGTAGTCGCGCGCTTCTTTACTTTCGATCACTTCCATCGCATCCTCAGGACTGATGGCGGCAATTAATCGTTCGCGAATTGCTTCATCGGAAATCATGGAAGACAGACTGGATAGTACCTTAAGGTGCATATCCTTTTTATCTTCCGGGGTCACAATCAGCATAATGACCTTAACCGGCTCTCCATCCAGCGCGTCAAATTCAATGCCATCGCGGATAATGGCCATAACCCCCTGAATGGCAGGCCCCCTTGCAATGCGGCCGTGCGGGATGGCAATGCCCTTTCCCATGCCCGTCGACATTTCTTTTTCGCGGGAAACAATAGACTCATAAAGTTCCTGCTGACTGCTATGTTCCACGCGGTGCGTCTTCATCAGGAACTCGGTTAATTGCCGAATTGCATCCCATTTATCAACCGCCTTTAGATCCACCACAATAAATTCTTCGGCGAGAAATTCCATGAGCCGCTCGCGATCACGATTTGCCTCACCAGAACGGGCCAACGCAGCTTTCGTGCAGAACGGTCCGACGATTTCTGCAATGGTGACGCCGGCCAGAATAATGGCACTGACCGCCTGCTTAATCTCTTCAGGAATATGAGTATCGTTCGTCAGCAAGACCACCAAACCAATGGCGATACCCGATTGTGGATAAAGCGCAAACGACATATTTTGCCAGATCCGTGTAGAACATTTTCCCAACATTCCGCCCAATGCAGCGCCGATACTTTTTCCCAGTACACGGGCACCGATATACACCATGGCTACCAGCCCAACCGCCAGCATGGCATCTAGATGAAGTGAGACGCCCGCAAGGGTAAAGAAGCAGACATAAAGTATCGGCTCCAAAGGCACCAGCGTGGTCAATTGCCGTTCCGCCACTTCGGAGCTGTTGCCCAGATAAACACCGAAGAACAAGTTCACCAGCAACGGGCTCAATTGCAGGTATGCGGCCAGGCCGTCCAGCAGCATGATCGCCATCAGGATGGTGGTAAAGTCGTGGAATTTTGGTTTACTCACCAGCTTTTTGCTAATCCAACCCGCAGCAAGACCGAGTCCGAGTGCGCCGAAAAAGTTGTAGGAAGAAAGGATCAGCGCATCGTCAATTTTTCCCGCAGTTTCACCGCTCTCGAAATAGGCTGCCACGAAGGTGCGCATCATTACGAAAATAAGAATGCAGAGAATGTTATTCAGAGCAACGGCTGAAATCAACGTTTTCACGAACGGCCCCTTGGCCCGCATTTCACGGATGAGCGCAATCGTGGTGGCCGGAGCGGTTGATGCAGCAATGCCGCCCAGCAGACAGGTTGTTGGCCAATCCATGCCAAACAGCTTTGCCGCAATCATGACGGTAATAACGGAAAAGCTGACCTCGAATAAGGAAATCGAAATGATGCGACGTAGTGAATTATGAATCCGGCGATAGGAAAGGTGCCCTCCAATGCTTACCGCCACAAGGCTCATAGCAAAGGTAGAAAGCGGCTGCAGATCCAGCAGTTGATCATGCGTTCCAATCAGCCCCAGACAGGCAGGCCCCACCAGAACCCCGCCAAGAATATTTCCCGTCACGTGCGGCAAGCGAAGCAACTTAGCCACCCAGCCGCCAAAAAATCCGGCGAGAATCAGAATACCCACCACTAAAAACGGGCTGATCTGCTCCGTATCCAATATTGAATTATAAATTTGCTGTAATGCTTCCACGCATCCTTCCTTTGCTTAAATAAATGCCCTACGAATGAATTGGCAGTGTGACAAAGCGCACCACCTCAATCGAGAAAATAGTTAAATCCACGTGCTTCTTCACTTTCAATCACTTCCATCGCATCCTCTGGACTGATAGAAGCGATTATACGGTTGCGAATGGTTTCGTCCGACAGCATGGCCGACAGACTGCCCATCACCTTTAAATGCATATCCTTTTTCTTTTCCGGCGTCACAATCAGCATAATCAATTGAACCGGGTTTCCATCCGGCGCATCAAAATAAAGCCCGTGACCGTGACGCAGAATTCCCATCACACCTTGAATCTGACGACCGCGTTTAATGCGTCCGTGCGGAATGGCAATGCCCTCACCCATACCGGTCGACATTTGTTTTTCACGGTCAATGATCGTCTGGCAAAGTTCCGCCTGCGTAATGTGCTCAACGCGATGCGTCCTCATCAAGAACGCAGTCAGTTGTTCAATTGCATCCCACTGATCGGTTGTAATGCTTCCACGCAGGCTCCCCTCTAAACGAACGTCATATCCGCCGCATAATAGAGTACAGTGTGACAAAGCCCGCAAAAGATGGCAAGTATTCGGATAAAATCTAAACAACCCGACATTCTCACCCATTCACTTACAATGCCCGTATCAATTTGCAATCGTATCCCGGCGTGAATCTTACTATAATCAATCAACTTCAGGAGCCAACCCCATGAATCTGATTGAAGAACTGGAAAAATTGAATTCACTTCATAGTAGCGGAGCCCTTTCCGATGAAGAGTTTCAAAAGGCCAAAGATACTCTACTGGCTTCGCACCAATCAGCCGGTCAAAAATTTAAGAAAACCGTCGACGAAGTAAGCACCGATACCTCCATCTGGGGAATGCTCATTCATATCTCCCAGTTCTGCGGCTATTTTATTCCACTCGCCGGCTGGGCTGTTCCTCTGGTGCTTTGGTTGCTCAAACGAAATGATTCCCCCGTAATCGATCAGCATGGCCGAATCGTTATGAACTGGCTCATTACGGAAATGATCTACGCCATTATCTTCGGATTCCTCTGCATTATTGTCATTGGAATTCCCTTCATCATCATTCTAGGCATTCTGGCTGTCGTCTATCCCATTATCGGTGCCATCAAAGCCAGCTCCGGCAAAACCTGGCACTATCCCGGATCAATCCATTTTCTGACCCTTCATGACTAACAACGATTTTCGATCCGCATCTAGTTTTCTATAGGACTTAGATGAAAAATGTGCACTGTTTACTACATAAAATAATGGCAACTATTCAGCATCATTTTGAACGCTGAAAAACCTGCACTTTAGTTGTTGTTTTTTGCGTATCGCCTTTTTGGTTCTTCACGGAAGTGCGACCTGTGCGAACTGATCAGTACGGATAAATAATTTATTTCTTCCAAAGGAAGAATTCCTGCGCTTCGCCGGAAGGTGGA
>JADGFE010000035.1 GCA_016744085.1 Kiritimatiellales bacterium
CTTACACAGTGCTGATGGGCGGATTGCTTTGTAATTTTTTTATTCTTCACCAGCTGCGCTAAATATTGATCTAACGTCCACATACCATCGCCCGCCCCAGCCTCCATCAACGAATGAATTTGCTCCGATTTGGACAAGCGGATTAAGTTGCTCACAGCGTGCGAGTTTTTGAGCAGTTCAAGGGCGGGAATACGGCCACGCCCGTGGGCCGCAGTCACCAAATGCTGCGCCACTACGCCGCGCAATATTAAAGAAAAACGATGCCGCGCCAACGCCTGTTCTTCTCCCAAAAACGCGCCTATGAAACGTTCCACAGCCCCCACGGCGGTTCCCGTGTGAAGTGTCGACAAAACAAGATGACCGGTTTCGGCGGCAATCATCGCGGCCCGCATCGTTTCGAGATCGCGCATTTCGCCCACCATGATCACGTCTGGATCTTCGCGCAGACCCGCGCGTACCGCATCGGAAAACGTGGGAACATCGGTGTGTACTTCCCGATGATGCACGAGGCATTTTTGATTCTTATGAACAAATTCCACCGGATCTTCAACGGTTAAAATATGGCCGCTGCGGTTGCGGTTGATTTCATCCAGCAACGCCGCAAGCGTAGTTGATTTCCCGCTCCCCGTAACCCCCGTCACTAATATAAGTCCAGAGCGCAGCTGCGCCAGCGCTTTCAGCGAAACGGGAAGCTTAAGGTCCTCGAAGGAGAGTAAATCCTGATTCAAATGCCGAATCGCCAGCGCCGGGTTTCCCATTTCGCGGTAACAGTTCACCCGGAAACGTTCACCGCTGGCGGCGGAATAGCCCAGATCCACCGTCCAACGCGCATCAAATTCTGTAAGTTGATGGGGTTTCATGATGGCTTGAATCATGGCCCCCACTTCCGCCGCTGGAATCGGGACTTCATTCTGTCGTGATA
The DNA here is from genome assembly GCA_016744085.1 of Kiritimatiellales bacterium. Lineage (GTDB taxonomy): Bacteria > Verrucomicrobiota > Kiritimatiellia > Kiritimatiellales > Pontiellaceae > Pontiella. The sequence goes on from JADGFE010000035.1 coordinate 923, forward strand.
ATTTCCCATCAACCCGATAGCTTGCGGGTTCATCGCAGGAAAGATGCAGATCCGATGCTCCGAGTTCGATACAGATTGCCAATAGTTTTTCAAAATGTTTTTTCGCAGCCATTGAATTAGATCGAAAGTTCGAGTGTAATTTCAAGACGGCTCGATGTGCCTTGTTTAGGGGCAACACGTAGTTGCACATTCATGACGGAAACATGATAGGACAACGATTCAAGCCCATTTAAAAACTGAATAAATTGAGGAAATGTTGCGTTCAGCTTCAGATTAAGAACAGGCCGTCCCGAAAAAGGATCCACATTGGGGGTTCCGTCTCGATTCATAAATTTTTTCTTTGAAACCGAAACCAGATCAATGGCTGTCCGATCAGCCAGCTGCGAGATTTCCAACTGGAGTTCCTGCTGCTTTTCGCCTGAGTCGACCGGAGCAAACCCAGCCTCTTCTGCCACGAAGGTTTCAGCAAGTTGCCGAATTTCTTCTTCAACCTCCTTAATACGCTTCCCCAAAATGCGTTCACTCGGACCATCATTATTCATGGTGTCGATTTTGGTTAATGTGCCCATGCGATTGTTGCGCCGGTTGAGAGCATGGGTATGCTTGCGCAACTGTCCGCTGCTATAAGCAAAAATGGGCATATAACCCGCAATCAGCAGCGCGATTACGAGCACCTGCACGCGACGCTTGTCCGTCGGAGACATGGCTTTCCATTTTTTACGCATCAGTCGCCTCCTGATGTTTGGTTTTCACAAGTTTAATTTTCAAAATATAACCTTCCACACCCAGCCTGCCTTTTCCGCGCACCAACTGAATGTCGCTGACTTTATAATTCCAAGCCGTCAGTTTATTATTGAGCTGGCTGCCAAAACGCTGCGCCTCGGTGTCGTTGATCGCCCAGGCTTCAATCAAAAATCCGCTTTGATTTGCATTCTCTTTGAGAGCATCTAGCAAAACACCTTGAGGAATAGCGCTGGCAATGGATTGCAAAAGTCCTGGCACCATCTTTTGGCGATAACGGATCACGTGCTCCAGCATATCGATCCGCGACTCTTTATGTGCGAGTTCCTCCTTTTTCTCGGCCAGCTGTTCTTCGAGCAGGCGAATGTCATGTTGAGTCTGCTTCAGGTCACCCATCACGCGCTTGCGCTGGTCGAATTCAATCTCTGCGTCCTCCAGCGCAATCTTCCTTTCTCGTGCGAGAACACGGATTGAAATTTCAGTCCCCGTAAAACCAACCGCCAGCAGTACCATAATGGCCCACGGCCAGAATTCTTTAGATTTCCAGAGCGGTGGTTTTGGAGGTTGCGCTACGATGCCAACCGGCATCCCCGGCGCCGTGCACTTCAGCGCAACACGGGCCACGCCTTCCATCGCGCTTACAATCGCTGGGGGGAACGCTGAGGGCTCGGGGGAGGAAGGTCTGCAACACGGCAGGGACTTCACCTCAACATTTTTAAATGCCCCCCGTAACGCGACCGTCAGCGTATCCACCGCGTTTTCGGGTGCAGAAAGAATAATCGTTTGCGTTTCGGTGGGTATGAATTGAGTTACGGCGGACACCAATTGTTCGGCATCTAATTGCCCAAAGGAGCACGGTTGAATCGAAAGCGCGTTAAGCCGGCTGTTCAGGCTTGAGAAAAGGCCAAATTGCTCTTGTTGCACATCTACCAACAGCACATCGCCTACCGCCCCGTTTTTCCTCTTTTCAAATTGAACCAACGGCCAGCCCGCGCCGAGTTGCGGATAGATGGTTGAGCAATGGATGCCGTTCTTCTTAAAAGCAGCCACCCACTGGGCGCACGGGCCGTCACTCATCGCGGAACACAGCCAGCGAAACCGGCCCCCTTCCGGTGCGCCCTCCATGGGAGCCCCGCCAATCATCAATTCATCGTCCATAGCAATCAACGACTCTTGCAATGCAATGCACTCGTCCAGCGCATCGCGCTCAACCTCATCGCGATAGAGCGCAATATTCGAGCCGAAGCGCTGAGCGCTCTCCAACGTCAGGCGCTGTTCAACCGTCACATGGCCCCGCCCCTGCAGCAATGAGCCGATCGACCAAATATCATTTTGACGCACCAAGACCTCTTCGAGGTCCCAGCGCGCGGCCTCCTTCATCTGCTTTCGCAGCTTCGACTTTTTCGGATCGATCGGAAGTTCAAGTACTTCGCTCGTGGCCGAAGGCGATATGAGTATGGCGATTTTAGGTAACGTACCTTGTGAGTGCTCGCGAAGTTGTCCAAGCACCTCCGCCACCGCCGCACCATCGATTAGGCGCGATGACTTGGGCGTACTACAATCCAGAGTTCCATTAAACGCGCACCGCGCCACCATGCCGTGCAGCACCGAGCCATTCGTGTAAAAAACCACGAGAGAACGTGGAACGCGCGGTTTAAACCCGCGCCGTTTTTCCATTCCCTTGGTTTGTTTTCGCTTATTAATTTTACTCATAATCTATGCTTAAAAAGTTATCGAATCTCCAACGAGAGATCGGGCACCCCGCTGCGGGGATAAAATTTAACCCGTTGCGCGACATTGATTGAACTATCAGGCCAGGTCATCGTTGCGGGGGATGCATTGGTGAGCGCACTGAAATCTGTGGTGTAAGTAGACGTGAGAGTATTGCTATAGGTGAGCACCAAGAGATGTTCCCCCATGGGAATATTGGTGACCGATGAGTCAAATTGAACCGTCATAGAGGTCGAAGCAGACCAGGAAACACCATTCGTTTTTCCATCTCCATTATCCAACGAAGTCATTGTCTGCGGCTCACTCAAAAGGGTTAGCCACGGATTCCCTACATGCGAAGCGTCATAAATCAATAAAGCCGCACGCACCGTAATATTATTAGTGATGTCATTAATCGATTGGTTCCTAATTTTCACCGTTGCTTTAGCCAGATTAAGCTGCCAATCGTACGCAGAAACAGACGGAGCCATTTCAAGATCGTCTTCATACTGATAGGTAGTAGAAGGCGTGTCTGCGGAAAACGTGCCTTCCAGACCATCCATTCCTAAACTGGTAACTGAGAATCCATTATCCCCTAGATCAACTTTCCACCCTTGGTTGGTTGAGGTCGTTATAAAATTGGTTGGATTCCCCCAACCATCCATAAATTTTCCGTTGGAAGCGCCATTTAAATACCCCCCCCGATGCCCCTTCATTAATGGAAAATAAGTAATTATTTCTTCATTGAAGCCATCATTAAATCCATCGCCATCTGGGTCAGGATCAAAAATAGGAATCACTGAAATAAAATTTTCATGAACCGCGTTGAAAACCAAATCATCCATGCAAGTGGGTAAACAGCCATTATCCGCAACAAAGCCGGTGAGAACGCCACGTTCGAGTAAGATGGCGGAGGAAGGACCGAGGATGGCGGTGCGGATGGCGGCCAACCGGTTTTGCGTATCGGCGTAGCGCACTTGGCTGACATTGTTATCCACCGAACTCATCACCATAAATCCAACCGAGGCCAAAATAATAATGACCAGCAACAATTCGAGCAGGGTAAAGCCTGCTTTTGCGCGTTGTCTCTGTTCTTTGCTTTTCATCGTCTGAACCTTGCTTACTGCGCGTTTAGCGCAAAGTCGGTAACGAGCAATGCCGGTCCTTTGGCAAAGCTGTACACATGATAGGCTGAAAATTGCAGCGAATCCCCCGGCTGGGTTTCGGTTAGGAAGCGCTGCGCAACGTGATGTTCCACATAAACGGAAATAATTTTCTTTTCTGCCGTTTCAATAAACATCTGGTGGTCCACGTTCGGCAACGGTACGACCTTCGCGATTTCCAAAGCTGTATAGATATAGCTCGCCTCTTTTTCTCGCGGCTCCTGCTTCACCGTGGCGACGAAACGAACAGGCACCGCCATTTTAATGAGCTTCTTGCCTTCAAACTTTGCGACCGTTTTCACCTCTTGCTTAATAAAGGGATCAAGCTCGATCGTTTTAAAAGAGGCATCTAACGCATGCGTCGAAACCTCAGCGGAAGCATCTACTGCGCGGTCACATCCACAGAGTATGGTTGTGCTCAGCACAAGGGTGTAACAGAAAAAATGGGAGAGCGGTGTGTTCATAAATTCTACTTAGTTAATCCGGAGCTTAATATCGTCATCGGTATAGTTTTCGCCATCGGGTCCCATGCTGACGAGAAGCACTTCGTTGGTCAGGCCAAAGAGCAAATAAGGACTTCCGTACTGTTCGCGAGGAATACCAGCGGTTGTTTTCCAACCAAAAAAAAGATTGCCATCCTTCCAAAAGACTTTTTGTTCAAAGGGATCAGCAATCGCTTGGAGGGCGGAAATCGAGGTGCCCAAAAAAGGAGATCCAGCCTCGTCTCCATGTGCTGTCCCATCGTTGATGTCATCCCCGATGTTTAATGCTCCATCGTTATGTCCCAAAAGATAGGGACCATTCCAGCCACGGCCAGTTTCGACGTTCCATGTTTCCAGCGTGTGTCCTGTGCCATCAAGCGGACTGGTATGCGAAATCAGCTGATAAAAATTGGCTGGGGAATAGAACCAAGAGGCTGAAGGAACGGAACTGGCTAAAACCAAGCCGCCGTCGGTATTCAATGCAAACGGGCCAGTTTTAGGATAGTACCCCGTGTCTTGTTTGAAGCGCTGAACGGCGGTGGCAATTTGTTGCATCTCTGTCAATACAACGCCGTCGTTCACTTTATTGATCACGCCCTTATAGGAGCCTGTAACCACAAAAGCTGTCGCTGCCAAAATGGCAACGACGATTAACAGTTCTAACAAAGTGAACCCTTTTTTCGATAAACTCGATTTATTCAACACAGGCCTCGCGCGCTTTTGCCATGGGGGCTTTAAAGTCCGCACCATATTTACGACGTGTGCGATTGACCGCTTCTTTCTCGGTTTCGCCGGCTACCATTAGTTTGGCCATATAGTTATAGGGATCGGCTTTGATTTCTTTTTTCATGCCTTCAGCAAAACAAGCGGCCTGATCTGCGGGCATGCCTGATTTCACGAGCCCGGCTTTCATCTGCTCAACATCTTTGGAGCCGCACCCCACCAACGCAAATACAATGAGTGGGAGCGCTAGATAATATAGTTTCAGTTTCATGGGCTGTTTCCTTCTGATTTTGCGGATGAGATTTTGATTGAGATTAAAACGAGAGAGGGTTCGGCCCAAGGGGCCGAACCCAAAGATGGCGGTGTAGACAAACCACCATCTTATATAATGCTAAGCCGAGGCTTAGGTAGCGCGGGTTCCATCCCACTCGCCCAGCTCTTCTTCTTTGGTGTCAAGTGCGCCATCGAGGATGGTAATCAGCTCGAACCCGTTGTCGTTAATTTTGAAGTCTCCATCAATAGTATGTGCAGTCACTCCATTTTCACCAATTTTCCAAACCGCAATGAAACGGTTGTAGGTTTTTGGGCCCACGTGGCGGTAGATCGGAACAGTAGTCATGCCCGCCAATTTGTTCGGGTCGAACAGGTCGGAAGCTGGGCCGAGGCCCGTCAGCATGTATACAGAGTTATCATCGGACTGACCGGAGATACGCTCGTTGTCACCATTCCACAGAACGACGCTAGGATTATTGGTCACAGCAACTGCAACTCCAAAACCATTTGCAGCGGCTGGAAGAAAGATATTTCCCGCCACAACCATGTTGCCACGGTCCTGAATGGCGGCTTTAAGAGAATCATTATCTTCATCAGCAACATCAGTGAAGTCACCATCAGTAGGGACTGTTGTCACGCTAAGGTACATCAGTTCTTCACAACCTGACTCAAAGATCATCTCTGAAATTTCAGCTGTCAGAGTTGCTGCAATAGCATCGCCACCGACCTCGATGTCGAATTCTACCGGAGCCGGTGTTGTAGAATCTTCCCAAAGCAAGGAATCCATACGGGTTGGCAGCGTCTTAGCGTTCAACACACGGAAAACACGAACCCCTTTGTTCAGTTCATCCATCATGCCCACGTGGGCCGCAGCTGCGGCACGCGCATCGGTGTCTTTAAACGCCATCGTGGCGGTACCTGCAATTGCAGCGATAATCGCGACAACAACCAACAATTCAAGCAGGGTGAAACCTGCTTTGCTATTATACTTTTTCTTTAACTTATTTTTCATCTCACTTACCTTTATTTATTATTTACGAACATGTCCTGCCAACCTGAACCATTCAGATTGCGGGATCCTAAGTTTAGTTCTTTCACAGGGATTCAGCGGTCCCCTGAATGACTATTGCTGAGCTAGTTTCTCCTTATTTTGAGCGCCAGCCTCAGGCGTCGTATGTTCGTTAGATTGGCAGGACGCGTCGTCCTCGCCATGTTTCCAATTTAAAAGCCATTCTGCGCGCCCTACCCCGGGGGTAGGCTTATCGACCACGAAACGGTAGTGTTTACCGCAATTAATAATGACTTCCTTCTGTCTGCGCTTCAGGATCCGAGTCTCTACGCTAAGCTCTCCGAATCCGTTGTGGCAAATGAGCATGTGGTATAAATCGATCATTTTCTGAACCACCTCTTCGTGCATATCGCTAGAAGCGGCGGCGGCGGCGGGTTTGCCCGGATAAATCATGCTATTTTTCATTCTCTACGTGTCCCTTAAAGAAGTAATGGCACCTGATTTTACGTCTAGAAAGAAACAGGGGCCGATGTTGGGGAGAGAGCTAGGCCTCTCCACGAAACTATATTTCGCATTCCTACTTTGGAGATCAACCGTTGGAACAAATGAAAGAAAAGAGTGTCCTTCAAATGTGACCCGGCAACCCGGTTTCCGACGTTCGGTTCCATCTCAGAACTCGTATAATCGGTAACTAACCAAATTCACCTTCAGGGCCACCCTGACAGGACGTGTGGAGGAAAATATTTCCAGCGAGTGGAAGGCCATTGTTCCCCAACAATCAATGACGCAAATCTACCAATCCAAATTAGTTAGTCAAGCCTAATATTGAGATTGAGTCTAAATAAGATGCTGAACTTAGTTCACATAGGCCGCATACGGCTCAACGGCGGGATCCAGAATCACCTGCGGTACCGCCACGCCCATCCGTACTACCAACTTTTCTGCTTCCGCCTCTGCAATTCTAACCGCCAATTCTCTATCTGCCTGCGGCATTGCCTCCAGCTCTTTCAGTACTTCAATGCGATACTTTGTGTGAGCAAAGGAAATCCGGATCAACCGATCCAGTGCGGCATCATGCGTCACGACGAGATCGGATGCCGATTTTTCCCGCCCTCCCGGCAATCCACCGAGATATGCATTTTCAGCACTCTGCAGAAAGTTCAGTAAATCAGCGACAGGATCAATACTATCCCAATAGTCCAGAGTTTCGATTTCCACAACCTCAAGCAGTTCCGCAACTCCAGGCACGATTTCATCTTCGAGGATACCGCTGATGTCCTGAAACATATCCTGCAACGAAATGGACAGTGAGGTATAGCGACTGTCCGGTGTGCCAGGATTTTTAAACTCTTCGGCATAAGCCTCACGGCTATTAATTCCGGCCTGCTGCAACACAGTCACCTTTTCAGCGGGTAGATTGTCGGTTCCCAACCACGAGGCTTCAAAATCAACACTTTCATCGTACAGCGCCTGCGTTACCGCCACCATATAATCCACTTCCGCCGGACGCATATTGTTCACCTCGCGGGATTGACCGTTCCGAAACAACAGGTATTGCAGGGTATAAAACCCGCGCAGTGCCGCCACCTCTTCTTCCCGCAAGTAGCGGGAATCAACGTCCAGTACACCGGCCTCATTTTGCTGGATGGCATGATCAATCAAAATTTTATCGCAGGGGTAGGTCGCCAGTCGTTTCCAATAATCGTATTGCGCTGCCGGTCCATATAAGAAGGCCGCCGTCTGCTTCCATGCTCCATAGGATGTATGCCAGGCGGATACCAGTGCATCCAGATGTTCGGCACTGCGTTCAGTCTGTAAATCCTGAGCGGACCGATTCAGTTGCTCTGCATCTGCAACCAAAAGCTCGATGGTTTTCAAAACGGCATTATCGACATAACCCGCGATGGCTTTTTGGGCCACTTTGATCCGGGAATGCTGCTGAACCCCACTATTATTCTGACGGGAGAACCAAATGGTTACCCCTATTAAAAGGATGGCTACCAGACCGGTTATGATCAGAAAACTTCGCGATATTTTTAAGGTTAAAAATGAGTTAGACACAACGACTCCTACTAAAGGGTTATCACTTATTTCGATTCATCAGTAGCCAACTCCAGAAGGCCCCTATGGGCATCCAGCTCAAGTACCAGCGAGGCCTCAACCAACTGATCCTGTAGCATCTGAAACTGTTTATATAACGGTTTTAAACGGGTGGATTTCTTTTCCAACATCGCTTTCATATCCTTGCCACGGAGCCCCGAAATAGTTTTTTCAATGCGCTTAATTTGGCGGGTAATATCGGTCGCCAGCTTGGGATCGGCCGTCTCCACCAACCCGTCTTTGGTAGCAATGAGGGTGATCAAATCCGCCCCATCGCCAGCAGCGAGGGCCAGTCTGAATCCATTCATGGTGGCTTGAAATCCAGCGAGGGTGGACTGGCTTAACCAAGCTTCCACATTTTCGGGCTTGGCCGCTCCAGATTCAAAATAACCGCAGGGCGCTCCAATGCGACTCCGAAGGGTCCGTTCCGTGACATTCAGTAGTTCTTTATAGGATTCGCTCAAGGCATCCGCCGGGAGCAGATAGGGATTACCATCGCCAGCCGCTAGGAAGGTTGCGGCATACTTGCTTTCCCACTGCAACTTTGCTTCAACGGTCAATTGGGCGATTTCCTCGGTGCAGCTTTTAAGCTGTTTAATCCGACCCACCGTAGTGGCTTCAGCCGCATTAGCCGGAGCAAACAGCAAGTGCTCCACCCCTGCAAACCCACGTGTGTCCGGTTGCTTCAGCATGTGGCCTAGTTCGGGATCAGTTACTGCGGCATCCAACACAACTGGATTGGCGGGCCATACGCCAATGTTTCGATCCATGGAACCCGCCGGACCAAAGAGAAACGATCCGGCCTGCCGCCAGGCTAGGTAGGCGTCTTTCCACGCGGCCTGCGCATGTTGCAGGGCTTCCGCAGACGGCGAGCTACACAAGACATCTACATCCTCCTCCAGATGATGCGCGGTTTCGGCCAGTCGGCTGAGACTTGGAAGCACGCCGTTTTCTACCAGAGCACTCAATACCTCCGATTCCCTGGCCTGTTCCACCCATGCAGCAATCACATCCGACTCCGTTGGCTGGGCAGAGGATATCTTCAAATCAGAATCACATCCCGTCATGAGCGCAAGTAGACAAAATAGCACGCCGCAAAATATTGATTCAACTCTCTTATTTTTTATTTCCATCGTATAGTCCCTACGCTTTGGGGTATTCGTAACCCCTTCATATTCGAAACCTCATCGCCGCCATTCGGTGCGAATCAAATTATCCATGTATAAATCATTTTTTCTTCAATAGGTTCATACCGTTCCGGCCGACCATTCCGCCTGCTCGATTTCCCCGCTCATGACAGCCTCAATATATTCCGTCGTTATGATATAGGGGACTTCAGCCGGAGCATTTGTGCCTGCCGCGGCAGCATTGTTGCCCAGAGGGGGAGAATAGGTTGCGGAATCTCCAGCCACCAGTTCAACCTGTGTATAGTCCACCGTTTCCCACGCCTGATCCGCCAGATTTGTTGTTGCCTCGACAAATAGGTAAGCTCCGTCAAAACTTGGGGGATATTCAATTCTGATGCTTCCGTCCTCATTTTCCGAAATCCGGAACTGCTGACCCATTCCCGAGAAGGGCAACAGGATACATAGGTATAGAATCCATTTTCTCATCAGATTCAGTTTTTATATTCGAGAAGGCCACGCCCTCGATTTCGACCAATAATTCAGATCGGCAAACATCGGCTAAAACATAAATTGAGGGAACAGCACCAAAGCGACGCTCGCACACGGCGCGACACAATGCATAGTCCTCCTGCCGTTTTACATATATCCGAACCCGTGCCAGATCACTCAAACCCGCACCTGCTCGATCAATTCCATGCCTTTTAAAATTTTCGCTGCTCATCAACGCCTCAATATTGTCAATGGTCTGTTCTGTCTGTTTCTCAATATCCCCCAGATGAACGCTTTCGGAATCTAGAATGCTGGCGGTTCCCGAAATCCAGATGGTTGTGTAGTGGTCTGCCAACATGGCCATTGCCCGCGAAAACTTGGGACTCTTGGCAGAAAAATGACGGGCATAATCAAATGCTGCGGTCTGGTTGGGGTTTTCCAGCGGAATCAACTGGATATCATCACGTTCGGACTGCAAGGCCGTGCAGCCGACAATCAATTGATCATCACTCATACCAATCCCGGTGCTCGGGGGGTAACACGTGCGTCCATCGGGCAAAACCGGCATTTGCCCACTATGTTCCATATCTTCAAAGAGGTCCGTCCGGGAACGATTGAGCTCTCGATAGCGCTCTACCGTTTCGCCCGCGCTGGTGATTTCATTTTCTGTGATATCATGTTGATAAAACCAAATACGGGTGACATCGCGGAAACTCGCATCTGCTTTCTCCAAGGCTTGGAATAATTTAAAGAACGCATCTTGCGTTTGTTCGTAGGCACCGCTCACCGCATGCGGGACCGAAATGGCATTGATATAGATCCAACGCAATCCGTTGTATTCCACGGTCGTAATTTCCGAGTTTACGAAATCTACAGCAACCTCCTCACCACCAATAGCCCAGGCTTCTATCGCAAATTCTTTACCATCACACGGAGGCTGCACAATGAAACCCGTTGCCGGTAAGCGCTCGGCATAGTGCTCCTCAAGGAGCTGTCGAATACCGGAGATATCTTCGGCCGATCGAACAAAAAACGTTTGCATGGTGAGCGTCATGGCCACCGGTTGCTGTTCAAGAAGTCCATCTAAAGTCGTGAGTGTTTCACGGACCTGCTCGCTCATGTCACCACGATACTGAGGCGAAACGGTCAATGCCATGCGGCAGACGTTACCAAGATCCAGCACCGTACGCTGGATTGGCTCCAAGCGGGTCATTTTTGCCATGGGAGCGGGCTTGTCTATGTTTGGAAGAAAAGAAGTTTTCATCTGTTTACCATTAGATTTGCTTAGCGTTTTTTTACTTATATCGATTTGAGGAATTTGATCAGGGCATCGCGATCTTCTTTCGGCATATTCCGGAATGCTTCGCGGGCTTCCATGGCTTCACCATAGTGCCAAAGGACGGCCTCTTCAAAGTTGCGTGCACGCAGGTCATGCCACATGTCGGTATGGTCTGCCGCATTTTTCATGAGCCCGCGCCCCCAGAGCGGTGGAGTCCGGAATGTTGGTCTGACACCTTGATTAATTGCTTTAATGCCGTGATTGCGATTTCGTCTATTTTCCAACAGTTCGTCCGTGATGGGGCCAATTTTATCTCGGCTCGGAACCGTATAGGTCGCACCATGCGTCGGGTCCTCTTTATGGCAGGCCATGCAGTTCGCTTTTCCCATGTCATGCAGCAACATATCGCCATAGGGCCATATTTTTTGATTTTCAAACCCGGGGATGATATCAGACTTCCCTGTGGTCCAAGAGGGTTTGTGGCAGTCTGTGCAATTTGCGGCATGAAATAACTCTCTACCCCGCTGAACTTCCGGATCGTTCAGATTACGCGCGGCCGGAACAGCTAAACCGGTGGACCAAATTAAGAGATTTTCAAGATCCTCACTAGAGAGCTCCACCGGTTGCACCTTGGGCAGGCTATTGGTTTCGAGCCCAAGCTTACCCTGCAGATCCATCCATTCCTGGGAAGCAAATAAATGGGGACGATCTTCACGGGTGACGTTCATCACATTCCAAGCCCCGTTGATACAAGGGCCGTTCCGCAAGGTGGCCCGTGTATTGTGCCAGGTAAACTTGCCTAGATGTTTTTTACCGTCAAACTCTTCGGTGATCCATTTTCCGTGCTGACCTTTCACCATACCCGGCAGTGCTTGCTGGCGTTCGTATTCAGCAATGATATCTTCATCCGGAACGGCATCCAGCAGGCCGGTTCCGTATAGCCCGATCGTGGCCTCAATGCTGACTATATAATTCGTCGGCAGGGGCAGCAATGGTTCAATAATATCTGCCGTTGGATATACCAAGGTACCTTCCTCGGGTTTTCCCTGATTGTAGGACGTTCCATCGGGATAGGTGTTGTCATATTCATCAGAAAAATCGTTCCATTGAATGTCCACCCCTTTTGCCACGGGGGTGTAAGGCGGTGTGGATTTGGTCTGAAGCATAAATTTATAGCCATCCACGAGTGTACCATCCGGCGTATGCACAAATGCAGTATACCCGTTACCAAATTGTTCCGTGTATCGATTCACGCGGCGGGCACGTCCATAATTCGGGTGGCAATTACGACAGGAGCTATTGACATACACCGGCCCCAAACCACCGAATGGGGCATCGGCATCCGTCACGAAATCAGCATCAAAAATACCCTCTCCTTCAACAAACATTTCAGAGAGTTCTTCATTGTCGGTAATGGCAGGAGATGGCATCTCCAGACAGCGGGAAGTGGTATTAAAAACGGTGCCCCTTTCCCCCCCCGCAAAGTACTCATCAGATAGGCCCGGCGGAATTCCCGTAACACTCACCGTTGCGTAACCGATTATCACCATGAATAGGATCAGAGATAGGGTGACGAAAGAAATTTTGTATTTCATTGTTAATTTTTTCATAAATATCTAATTAAAAAATTGTTTGCTCAATCGTACTTTCAGGCAGTCGCTGGAATCTTCATGGTCTATACACAGCGACATCACTATGCCGCAAATGGGATATTCCATCATTCGGTTTATAGGTATGCATCAAGGCGACCGAACCGATGCTCGATATGCATTGCGAAAGGCTAGAAAATATATTCAATGGGTTTGCGCTTACAGCACGACGGACATCGCCAACGGTATTGGCCTTAAAACCATGAATATGATCCGTGCGAAATTTCGAAAGAACCGAGCTTAGCGATTCTAAACAGATTTCATATATATGATAGCTAGCCGTTTCCATACTGCTTCTCCACAACTTAGTCTACTGCAAGTTCTGTGAAGCCTTCTCAGCTCGATCTGTCCGATTGCAACAACCGCGACAGTCACATATAGAAAGTATTTCTTTTAACAACAGTCAGGCCTAACCTGTCCTGCCGGATGACTAGAGAATTCAAATGTTAGGCTCTCCTAATCCCCAAAAGAAAATGGAATATACATGCGAAACATTGGAGGTCAATGCATTATTTAGAATAAATATAAATAGAATAAGTTCGCCGGAACTTTTCCGTGTTCAACCTGATACTTCAACCTATTCGCTCTGCTTGTCGTTTTCCCTATCAATACCCCGTCGCTATAATATTAATAGCCGCCCTTGACCACGGCTCCTTTTGAATCAAGCCTTTTGGGCCTAATCATGTAGTCCCTTTTCTTCAACTTAAAATCTGGTAGTATCATTAATAATCAGCAGGCAAAATCCCAAGCTTCAACATAACTACAACCTAAATTTAATAAACACCTTAATTTGCTAATACACATATGGTTACACATTTAAATTCACTGAAGATTATATTTATTTTTATGGATGGACTCGGCATCGGATCTGATGATCCGGCACGTAATCCCATACTCGATTCCCGTTTCCCCTTTCTTCGAAATATATTGAAAAATGCAACTCCGCTCGATGCCTGCCTTGGTGTTGAGGGACTGCCTCAAAGCGCCACGGGACAAGCCACGTTGCTGACCGGCGTGAACGCTGCGGAAGCGATGGGCCGACACATCGAAGGGTTCCCCCCTGCCCGGCTAAAAAAATTGATTCAGGATGAAAATCTCTTCTTCAAGCTCATCCAACTAGAAAAACAACCAACCTTTGCGAATTCTTATTGGACCACTGATCCTCATTCCATTCCGCCGCGCCGTCAATCGGTTACCACCGTGATGACGGTTTCCGCTCTTGGCGGTGTACGTGGAAAAACGGAACTATTATCCGGCAAAGCGGTTATGCACGATATAACCCGCTGGACCACACACGCACGCGGCTATGATGGTCCCTTGGTTGAGCCGGAAGATGCCGCCGGGCATTTGATGGCTGTTGGAGAAGAAAACGATTTTACGCTCTTTGAATATTTCCTGACGGATCGGGCCGGTCATTCGGCCAAACCGGAACAGGTTTTCCAATGCCTTGAAACCCTGGAGCGTTTTCTCATAAAGGTCGCCGCATTTGCAGAACAGCCCAATCACCTGCTTCTGCTGAGCAGCGATCATGGAAATATTGAGGATAATACCACCCGAACTCACACTGAAAACCCGGTTCCTTTAGTGGCCATCGGTAAAGGGGCCGATTCTTTCCGTTCCTTAACGTCACTGACCGAAGTCACACCGGCTATCCTTCGCCTTTACGAAGACTGAGCAAACCAGTATATTTTTCTAATGACTCAAGAACAAACCAAACGTCCGGATTGGGACGAATATTTTATGGATATTGCCCATGTGGTTGCTAAACGGGGCAATTGCTGCCGGCGAAAAGTTGCTGCCCTAATTGTCCGTGATCGACGCATTATTTCCACCGGCTATAACGGCACGCCACGAGGAATAGACAATTGTTATGAAGGCGGCTGCCCCCGTTGTGCCAGCGATGCTCCATCAGGTGAAAGCCTTGGCGAATGCATCTGCGCACATGCGGAAGAAAATGCCATTGTACAGGCGGCCTATCATGGAATCAGTGTGAATCAAGGTGTACTGTACTGCACCCTTAGTCCATGCCTGATGTGCACCAAAATGATTATCAATGCCGGCATCAAAGAAGTGGTCTATGATACGGAATACCATTTCTCGGAACAGGCGCGCAGCCTGTTTAGTTCCTCCGGAATAATCTGCCGACAGTTTCTACGCAATTCGGATTCAGAAGCATGAAACGCTTTGCATTCATCCTATTAAGCGGATTGCTTGCGACAACAGGCCATGCTGATGAATATGCAGAATGCTTTATTCCCGGTGAAGTCATTGAGTACAAAGTTTCCTGGATGGGAATTCCGCTTGCCTGGTCAAAAACGACCACGGAAGAATTTATTGAAGGTGGGCAATCGCTGGTTCGCATTCGCATGCAATCAAAAACCTATAAAGCCTACTCGCATATCTACAAGATTGATGACCTTACAGAGGTGATTGTTGATCCAAAAACAGCGCTTCCAAAACAGCTCGATTTCAAACTGAATGAGGGCGGGCGCAGCAAAAATCATTTAACGATCTTCGACCATGAAAACCTGAACGCCACATTTATCGACCGAAATGCTCAGACCACCAACAGCGTAACCATTCAAAGCGACACTAAAGATGTCCTCACCTTTCTCTATTCCATTCGCAAAACCCCGTTAGAACATCTTGCGGAAAACGTACATACTCTCTTCGTTGATGGAAAAATTCATGAAATGGGACTACAGGTCGGCAAGGACAGAACCATGAAAGTTCCGTACTTCGGAAAGGTCGCCAGCACCGAAGTGGAACCGGTTGCGGAGTTCGATGCCCTGTTTCTGCGGGAAGGGAAAATCTTTTTTTGGATTTCAAAGGAAAAGCGCCGTGTGATTACATGCGTTAACGCAAAGGTAGCCGTTGGCAAAGTCCGTGTTAAACTAGAGAGTGTTTCAGGACCGGGCGATGATTTCTGGGCAAGCAAAAGTGAGGAAAAATGAAAATTACCGTAAACCGGGCTGAGGACATTCTCCGTAATGCCGCAAACAAACGAATACTTGTAGTCGGCGATTTAATGATGGATCGCTTTGTATATGGCTCTGTTTCCCGAATTTCTCCAGAAGCCCCGGTACCCGTTGTGCATGTCTCGCACGAAAAATCCATGCCGGGTGGCGCCTGCAACGTTGCCTCCAACCTGCTTGCGCTGGGTGGCAAGGCCGCCATGGCTGGCATTGTGGGAAAAGACGGAGTTGGCGATGATCTTAAAAGTCAGCTTTCCGATTCGGGGGTTGCTCTTCAGGCTGTTATTGATACCGACGAATACCCTACCTGCGTAAAAACCCGCATTGTGGCTGAACAGCAACAAGTCGTACGGGTGGATCGCGAGGAATATCTTCAAATATCAAGTGATTCATTAACCTCTTTTTGTCGGTTGGTTGAAAAAGAAATCGAACAGGCAGATGGCATCATTATCGAAGATTATGGCAAAGGATCCGTGCAGCAAGAGGTGGTCGATACGGTCATCAAGGCCGCCGAAGAAAAAGAAATCCCCGTAGGCTACGACCCGAAAGACGATCATATTCTAAAAATGGAAGGCGTTTCGGTTGTAACACCCAACCGCAAAGAAGCTTTCGGGTCGGCAGGAATCGCCGAAGGAAAACCTACGGCCAACCCACTGGAGGATGCGGCCCTGCTCGAAGTGGGAAAAGTGCTCGATGAAAAATGGAAAGCACGACACACGTTGATCACTCTCGGGCCACACGGAATGCTGTTGCTCAATCAGGGCGATGAAGCACAGCATATTCCTACCCGGGCTCGCGAAGTTTTTGATGTCAGCGGCGCCGGCGATACGGTAATCGCAACGTATGTCCTGACACTTGCCTGCGGAGCAACCTATTTAGAAGCCGCAGAACTCTCCAATTTTGCTGCCGGCGTGGTCGTCGGAAAACTCGGCACGGCCACCTGCACACAGAAAGAACTAATCGATTATATGGTTGCTCACGCCAACGAACTTTAAGGGCGCCATGAACATACTGATTACCGGGTCCTCCGGATTACTGGGACGTGCCTGCCGCAATTCTTTTTCTGATCTGCAACCCATCACGTGTGCCTGGAACCGTGCTACCGATGGTGACCTAAAACTCGACCTCACAGATAAAGATGCTGTGCAAGCGACCATCGATCAACATCGACCCGATTTGATTCTTCATACCGCCGCGGAGCGCAAACCCAATATCTGTGAAAACCAGCAGGATTTAACGAGAGCATTAAACGTTGATGCCACCCGCACACTGGCCGAAGCCGCAGCAAAGATTGATGCAAAGCTTATCTATCTTTCCACGGACTATGTTTTTGATGGACAAAACCCACCATATGACGTCACAGCTGCCTGTAACCCATTGAATTTTTATGGCGAAACTAAACGAGCTGGCGAGAATGCAGTACTCAATGCATCCGAACGTCATATTGTGCTCCGCGTACCTATTTTGTATGGCGAAGTTGAAACATTGGAAGAATCCCCCGTTACTGCGCTGCTGAACGAATTACTCAATCCTGAACCTCATGCCGTGGATCACTGGTCCATTCGATATCCTACGTATGTTGGTGATGTTGCTCAAACACTGAGTAACTGGTCTCAGCAGCTGAAGAGCGACCCCGAGTGCAACGGCATCTACCACCTAAGCGGGGCCGAAGCCGTAACAAAATATGAAATGGTGCGCACCATGGCCGAAATACTTGGACTTGATCACAGCCATTTATCGCCCAACACCCAGCCTCCCAGCGGCGCCCCTCGCCCGCAAAACAGTCAGCTCAACATCAACAGACTCCAGTTAAAAACCGCTATCCAGCAAACATCGTTCAAGGATAACATTAAGCGAATCTTAAAGCCGTTCATCCCCGCAGAAGCGTAATATATACAGAGGACATCACTATGAGTAAAATTGTTGGAGTCATTCCCTCGCGCTGGGGATCAACCCGGTTTCCAGGGAAGAGCCTAGCCATAATTTCTGGTAAGCCGATGATCCAATGGGTTGTTGAACGGGTGAAGCAAGCAAAGAAATTGGATGCGGTGATCGTTGCTACAGATGATCAACGTATTGCCGATTGTGTTAATGCTTTGAAGATTCCGGACGTGCAGGTTGCCATGACCCGATCTGACCACCCCACTGGAACCGATCGCATTGCCGAGGCTGTTGAATCACTTGAGGCGGATGCCGTCATCAATGTGCAGGGTGATGAGCCCTTGATTGATCCGGTTCTGATTGATGAACTGGCGGAAGTCATTTCCTCCGGAGAATGGGATATGGCCACTGCCGCCACGCCCATGGAGCGAAAAGAGGATATCAACGATCCATCTGTAGTTAAGGCAATGTTCAATCGCCACGGGCAAGCCCTCTATTTTTCGCGATCAACCATTCCTTTCATCCGCGAACCGGAATCCAACTCAACCGATGGAATTTATTGGCGACATATTGGAATCTATGCGTATCGGCGGGATTATCTTTTGCAACTGGTTGCAGAACCGCCCTGCGCACTCGAAAATCAGGAAAAACTCGAACAACTCAGGGCTCTAGACATGGGTTGCCGGATGAAAGTAATTAAAACAGAAGACTTCGGAATTGGCGTCGATGTCCCCGAAGACATCGCCAAAGCCGAAGCGTTATTGGCACAATTAAATTAACAATCTCATCAATCTGTGTAATCTGCGGGCAAACAAAACAGGAATAATTAAATGACGAAAACTGTAAATGTTAAGGGTGTAAAATTTGGCGGAAAAAATCCACTAGCGATGATTGCCGGCCCCTGTGTTATTGAAAGTCGTGAAGACTGCATGGCCATTGCCGACAAACTCGTAAAGCTTTCCAAGAAACAAAATATTCCGCTGGTATTCAAAGCTTCCTACGACAAAGCCAACCGCACCTCCATCAACTCCTACCGCGGCCCCGGCATTGAGAAGGGTTTGGAAATTCTCGCAGAGATCAAAGAGAAATATAACGTACCTGTACTCACCGACGTACACAGCGTTGAAGAAATTAAGATTGCCTCCAAAGTCGTCGATATTATTCAGCTCCCCGCCTTCATGATTCGGCAAACGGACTTCGTGGTAGCCGCCGGTGAAAGCGGCGCTGTGGTGAATGTTAAAAAAGCCCAGTTTGCTGCGCCATGGGATATGGAGAATGTGATTAAGAAAATTGAATCCACTGGAAACAAAAAGATCATGCTCACCGAACGCGGCGCTTCTTTTGGTTACAACACCCTTGTGGCCGATATGCGCAGCCTGATCATCATGCGAGAGTTTGGCTATCCCGTCATCTTCGATGCCACCCATTCCGTACAATCCCCCGGCGGTCAAGGTGACACCTCTGGTGGCGATGGCCGCTTCGCCCCCTACCTCGCCAAAGCGGCAACCGCAGTCGGCGTCGACGGACTCTTCATTGAAACGCATCCTGATCCGTCAAAAGCATTATCCGATGGACCTAACATGATTCCACTGAAAGACATGGGTAAACTCTGGAAAAAACTGGATGCGATTGATCAGGTTAAATAAGCGGTTATCTCTAATTTACTTGATGAGGAATCAGGGGTCAGAGTCAGGGGACTGAGTGAGGATACGCTGGGAGGACTAAAAAAGAAGCCTCATCCGCAGAATCGGTGGGCCGATTCCGGCTCGGGCAACCCTCCCATTGTGTGAAACAGGGCGATTTTCAGCACTTCGTAGCTTCGAAACCCG
>JADGFE010000228.1 GCA_016744085.1 Kiritimatiellales bacterium
TTAATCAGGGGATGAAGTCTTACGAACCGCCAAGTGCGGAGCCGCATGCTTGGTGGTGTGGGGAGAGGGAGCTAAACACTCCCTCTTACCCGATTTAGCGGATTTTTTTCTTTCGCATAGTCCATACTCCTAATGCCCCCACAGCAAATAAAAGCACCGTAGACGGTTCTGGTATGGCTCCTGCGATAATGCCGGCAGTGGGGATTGATTCATATGCCCATTCGTCAATCCAACCCTGATTTGCACCACTACGAATATAAACCCATCCATAATGGCTATTTCCATCAATCTCGAATTGAACACCAAGGTAGCCGTCTGATGAACCGCCAACTACCGTATCATCCCCCCAGTTTCCAATTCCCAGAATCTGATCGCCAACGGCTAAATATGAGTTGAACAAATTTCCTTCGTCACTGGTTCCCCACCCAACAGCCCTAGTATCCCACAAGCTGTCGTAGGAGGATTCTTCAGCAATATAATCTCCTTCATTCAGAGGAATCTGATAGACGCCTCCCAGAGAAGAGGCAGGAAGTTGTCCGAATACCAGAGTATTTCCGTAAGTATAGCTCATAAAGCTTCGATTGATTTCACCTTTGAAGTTAATGTCAAGAATCCCGTCAAAGTTTAAGTCAATATCTAGGCTGTCATCTGGTCGATCTGGGGGGTAATCAAGTCCCCATCCAGCAAATAAAGGTTCGTCTGGTCGGAAATGAATAATTTCCGACCAGACTGCGTCAGGCATAATCACGCCCAATACTATGAGTGCTATTGTTGCTAAATGCATGAGGCACTCTTAGTTGGTTTCGATTAGGCGATAGAACCGAGTATTGGCAGACGATGGTGCTGTTTCCTCCCATACCGTATTTGTCTTGGTAGCGCTGATTTCCGCGCTAGAGTCCGACCATGCTGTGTCCACTAAATTGGTCGTGGCTTGCAGCTTGTAGTTTTGACCAATAACAGAGGGCCAGCCGACAAGTTCGGAAGCATTGGAGACAACGAATTCTTCGATTCTGGTTTCTGAACGGGCTTCGGGAACGATTCCGGAAAGAACAACCGAAATAGCCTGCTCCGAAGTGGTTCCTGTGTCGTCAACTAGATTACCTTTGTGAGTAATGCTTACGGTATAGACCTCTTGTGCCGTTGGATTGAGAACCACCACTTGCTCGGTGTTATCCCTGAAATTATCACCTGTTGTCGCTGAGGAAGCTGGAGATGTGGGGTTTAATATCCATGGGAAATTAGTCACTCCAAATGAATCTACAATTCGCAAGTCAAGATCGTTGACCAGCATCAAGTCAACAGGATCAAGTCCAGCTGCGGGAGGAGTTCCTGCTGGATCAGTCCAGCCAATACTAATTTTAAGATCTTCTCCTCCGAGTGCAATTATAGGAAATTCGATATAATCCCCACTATTTAGTACAACCTCCTTAATGAACTGTTTATTACCTTCATCGGAATCGTCTTGTACTAATACGGCGGCTCGCTGCGAGTTAAGCAAGCCCCATCCCGTTTTATAGTCGGGGCCGATGGTTTCGGTTTCGTCCGCCGTATGGATCAACAAGGTTTTCAAGGTGGAGGAAAGGAATGGTTCCGCCGGTTTCAGTTGTTCGCGCAGGTCGATCAGCAGACCTGTGGCTCCCGCTACAGCTGGAGCCGCAAAACTCGTTCCTGTCGCAAAGGAAGGGCTGTTATTATTCCCTGTGGATTCAGCATAATCGGAGATGCCATTGGGATTAGCGGGATCCCATATAGGACTAGTAAGGTCAACTCCTGCGGCAACTACATCGGGTTTAATCCGTCCATCGTCCGTCGGGCCAAACGAGCTGAACGCTCCAAGAACTACGGAAGAGGCCCCCGCATAGCCACCCGAAATCTTGTTTACAGCTCCAACTGTAAGTACATTTTTGGCAATGCCATGATCGGAAATTGTGTCATAGCCCCCTTGAGAAAAATCTGCGGGGAGGTAGCCTGAAGAGGGATCGATATAATAAGTGATACCATTGTAGAAGCTGATGTAGCCATAATTTGACGGTGGTTGTACATCATCCCGATCATTGCCAGCTGCCCATACAGGTAGACTATGTGGGTTTCCGTAGGCAACATCGTCTGTATCAGCTGTAGCCTGCTCATATATGCCAAAAAAATAGCTTTCACTGGCACTCGCTGCAATATCTCCCCACCAGCAATAATATGTTCCCGCCTGAAGTTGGATGGTTCCCCCTGCCCAGTAGTTATAGGTACCTGCGGAGATTGAAACTGATCCCCAACCTGCTTGTTCTCCGTAGGAATGGTTGGATACTCGCACGTTGTTCGCATACGCAGTAGGCATCTCTGAAATATCATTTAACCAGTCATAGGCCCATACGGTAGTCTGGTAGGCCATGCCTTTAGGATCCCCAGAATAATTAACCCCGCTGGCTGCCATAGTTCCTGCAACCGCAGTTGGGTGTTTAGAGATAGACACCGGACTAACTCCATCTACATCAATGACTCGTGATTGACCTCCTGATGAAAATTCGACGTGGTCGGTCTGCACATCTCCACCATCCCAAATTCCGACTAGAGCATTTATACCTGTTAAGTTTAAGCCAGAGCTTCCGTTCGGCCAGAGTTCATCCACAGAGATCGTATCTGCGGCTCCAGCATTGAAAGTTGTGTTATATCGAGGAATTCCATCACGTATACCGACTAGGCCAATTACGCTCCCGTCCGAGAGTCTTGCGGACTCATCAAATCCTTGTTGCTCAATCCACTCACGCGCCCTTTGCATCTCTTGTTTTTGCGCTGCAATGCGTTGTCCAGACCTTGCCCAAAGCCGTTCTCTTCTTTTATTTTGAACATCCGCAATTCCTCCGATTGAAACGTCCTGTTCTCTAATTCCTCTATTCAGCCATTTCCGCATCCGCTGTTTTTTTTGTTCAATTGATTCTTTTGGCTCGACTGGCTGGGCTGTCTTTGTCTGTAACGTTTGTTGCTCCTGTTTTTCTAGCCAGTCCTCAAAATTGAGGACGGTCATCTCTGGCATGCCTGCTTCGCTTTGAAGCCTGTTGAAGTTTTCTTTTGCTTTGACATCCGCTTTGTACTGTTCCAATTGTTCGGATGTTTGAGCATGTGCCATAATGCAGGCACAAGATAGTATTGCTAAACCAGCTAACGTTTTCTTCATCTCATTTCTCCTTATTGTATTTATTTTACTCGCTAATGCGTCAGAGTTGAGTGAAAAGGTTCCATCGAATCGAGCTTGCTCGTATTCGCTGGAGCCTTTTTGCTCAAACGGGTTGTTAGCCAGAGCTCGTAGAGCGGCGGCTATCAAGCCGGTTGAGTTTACTCAACTCTGACGCATTAGCGCAGTGCCGAGGTACGAGGTACTGCGCTAACGTTACGGGTGAGCCTGAGTGGATTGTGCTTCAACCTTATCGACGGGCGTTGTCACGATAGGCTCGACCTGCTGGGTACGCCCGTCATGGGCGCAAACTAATGGGGTTAAAGTCCCCTGCGCGTAGTCCTGCTTATGTGTAACTTCTTTCATGAAGTGAAACGTTAGC
>JADGFE010000229.1 GCA_016744085.1 Kiritimatiellales bacterium
GTCCACTTCCTGTAGATAATTGCGAAAGTCAGTGTCCGGAAGGGTAAGGAATAAGGATGGGTTGGAGGGTTGGTCCGTTGATTTCTGTGGAGGCATAAGCCTCTCGCGCTTTCGTTTTTTTTTAATGCGCGAATTATACCAATACGAGAGCGGTCAATAACGTAGTGCGACCTCTTTACAGATCAATTCGCATGATGATGCGATCACCTTTCGAATAGGGTCTAGGCAGAGCCTGTCCGAGGGTTATATTTTTTATGCAGCGGTAAAGTAGGGCCGCAAACTGGACAATGCCGCGTGGGCGTTCCAACAAGAGAGATGGACCTTAAAAGGTCGATCTCCCAAGAGAGCTTGGTATTAATCCTGTGCAGAATGATGGCGTATTTTACGGGTTTTCTCGCGCATTAGGCTTGCACAGAAGTTTCGGAGTAAACTCGGCTATTTTGCAGTAACTAGTTGGTACTGAAGGGGGAAAATGGTGCACCCAAGAGGAGTCGAACCTCTAACCTCCTGATTCGTAGTCAGGTGCTCTATCCAATTGAGCTATGGGTGCGCTTTAATATAAGTGCCAATGGCGCTTAAGAGGGACGGAATGTATAGACAACCTCTTTCCTGGTCAACGGCAAAAATAAAAAAAATACGCTATTCCTGCGCATCCAACTCGGGCTTACACAGCTCATAGTAATTGCACTGCCCACAGCTGGATGGATCAAGAGCCAATTCCCACTCTTCTTTCGGAAGCGGTTCATTTTTATTGCGGTCGTGATCGACAAGATATTCCGTCATTTCGCCCACCGAATCACTCATCAGCTCTTTGGTTTCTTCCAGCTTTTCAGCCGTAATCTGGAAGGGCAAAACCTGACCTTTATTAAGGTATTCGACATAAAGGAATATATTATCGAGCGAAGCACCGTGCTTAACGATAGCCCAGAGTGCATAGAGTGATAGCTGCTGCTTATGCTGATCGACCTTAACCTTCCCGGCTTTCCAATCGTGGATGTGCACTTCGTCACCGATTTTGTAAGCATAATCTGGAATAGAATAGATTTTCACGCCTTCATAGATAAAATGCTCTACATCACCGCCTGCTTCCGGGGTCGCGATCTTAAATTCCTGACCGGGCTTAATGCTTCCAACTCTTGGCAACGCCTTATCAATAAAGTTTTGAATGCAGTTTTGAATCTGGGCAGCCAGCTGACGCTTGGCTTCTTTTTCTTCTTCGCCACCCAGATTTTTATAATAGTGACCGCGCAGGCAGCAAAACTGCTTCGGCGCACCACGCCAGTTACCCTCATTTGATTCGTTCCACTTTTTGGTCATGAACGGACGGGCTATGGTTTTCCATGCCGTTTCAGCATCAACCGCGCTTCCCAGCTGATGTTGCTTGAGCACCCACATGATCGCATTTTCAGCCGCCTGACCCATGAGACCCCAGCGGTTATCCATCTTGCTTAGACGATAGGCCATTTTTTGCTCTTCTGAGGCATTACGGGCCCAACCGCCCCACATGCCGTATTTACTCCAGTAACGGCGGCGGCGGCATTGCTCAAAATCTTCCGATGCGCTGAATGACCACGAAAACGTATTCTTTAACTGTCCCATTTTAATCCTCCAAAATCATAGCATGGCACACTGGCCAGTTCTTTATCGGTAACAACGGCTGCGGCATATTTTGAGCCAGCCTCAAGGCGGCGAAAATGCCAGCCCTCTTTAACTCCATCCGCTAGGGGAACAGCGAAACTGCTGAGCTCTCGAAAAAGTGCGGAACCGCAAGCCTTCACATAAGCTTCTTTTCGCGCCCATAACGTAAAGAATACGGAGTGCCTGTCTTCAGCATCCTGGATCTGCTTTGCTTCCTCAGGAGTGAAATAACGTGAAGCAATGGCAAGCACATCCATTCCTTCTTTAATCCGTTCCACATCAACGCCAATATTTCGATTCCGACCAATCGCCAAGACAACCCACTCTCCGGAATGAGAGACATTAAAGTCGATGTCGGGGCCTACCAAATGCGGCTTCCCATTTTCTGTATATTCAAATTTGATGCATTCTGCCGGAATATTGCTATAGCCGGACAGCAGAATGCGCAACGCTCCTCGCGCAGCAATCGACGACTGCCGATCCGACTCTCGGCTAAAACGCGCGGCCTTTTCCTGCTCTTTCTCGCACAGGACGGAAAATAAGGCATCAAGCTGATCAAACATATCGGGCACATGAATACCCCAAATATGAATGGTATCAGTGCCCAGACTGGGAAGTTGGCTGATTTCGCTTATGTTTTCCATAAGGAAGGGATTCTTATTCATATGCCCTTTTCAGGCAATCTTTCATTCCCAATGCGTCACGCTCATTTAATCGATTATCATATATCGATATTATTATATCTTTATTTCTCATTACCAAGCATGAAGTATCTGATGAAAAAAATCTCTGGACTGCTACACCAAAGGAACCACCCTCTTTAAGCAACTCGATGTTATGATGTGCTCAACGCTGAAATCTACATCTGTAATCACAGGTGCTGAATGCTCTGGTTTATGTAAAAAATGCGGTTCCTTGCGCCAATGTCGACGGCATATTAATTCCAAGCAGATCCGCTTAAGCGGTGTACGGGCAACCCAAAACTGCATCTCTGTTCATTGAGCGGTTACCCCATAAAGATCTAATTGTATCGATTGACGAATATCACCCTATGCTGGTACTATTTGTTTCGTTATAGTGGAGAATTTGATGAGTCAACTGGAACGTAAAACAGCCGGAGTCCCTACCCTAAAGCGGCTCCCCTTATATTTACGGCTACTGCGTAAAATGAAAGAAAACGGCGAGGAATATGCCTCCGGCACCGTCGTTGCGAAAGAATTAGGATTAGATCCAATCGTTGTTCGTAAAGATTTAGCAATCACTGGAGCTGTTGGGCGCCCTCGCCTCGGCTTTCCAATGGATGAAATCATTGAAGCTATCGAAGAATTCCTTGGCTGGACCAACACCTCCGATGCCTTTTTGGTGGGAGTAGGTAGTCTGGGTCACGCTTTGCTCGGCTATCAAGGTTTTGAACAACACGGCCTACGCTTTGCAGCGGCATTTGATAGCGACCCGGATGTAATAGGAAAAACGGTTCATGGGAAAACGGTTCTCAATATCGATCAGATGCCCGAACTGGCAAAACGAATGCATGTGCGCATCGGCATTCTGACCGTAACTGCTTCAGTTGCTCAGGATGTAGCCAACGCCATGATTGAGGGTGGCATTCGAGCCATCTGGAACTTTACACCGACCACGCTTGATGTGCCGGATCATGTGATTCTGCAACGCGAGGAACTGGCTTCGAGCCTTGCCGTATTGTCGCACCGTCTTTTAATCGAAAGTAGCCGTCAGCCGTAGGCATGAAAAAAGACGAGGCTCACGGCCTCGTCTTATTCATTTTTATGGGTCTTCCGCCAAATCAGTGGGTGCACGTGAGGTTTTCGCTTTGCCTGAAAGTTTGAAATGGCCTGAAATCAGGATGGCATACAAGTAATA
>JADGFE010000230.1 GCA_016744085.1 Kiritimatiellales bacterium
TGAAACTCCTGCACCAACTCCCGACGTTCTTCCTCGCTGTACGAAGCCCGCCCCGTCGTATTATTTTCAT
This sequence comes from Kiritimatiellales bacterium, assembly GCA_016744085.1. Taxonomy (GTDB): domain Bacteria; phylum Verrucomicrobiota; class Kiritimatiellia; order Kiritimatiellales; family Pontiellaceae; genus Pontiella. The sequence goes on from JADGFE010000230.1 coordinate 71, forward strand.
TCGTATCCATGCCCCGAACGTTATCAGGCATTGGCCTGGTTGCCTATGGGGTCGGGGAAGAGGCGTATACGATTAGGAATCATTTCCCAGGTCTGGAATTTCCACCTGTTCAACTGGACACTCTTCAAGTGATTCCAGAAACAAACGACCGTACCATTGGTTATGAATTCGGCTGTCGAGAACGGTTACCGTTCCAAAATCATTTCCGCTTCGAATCAATCGACCAACACCTTGCCGAAATTTAAGCACGGCCTCCGGCAGGGAATATTCTTTAAACGGATTTCCTCCGCGTGCTTCAATGGCCTCAAACCGGGCCTCAATCAACGGATGGTCCGGCACGGCAAAGGGTAGGCGGGTAATAATTACATTACTTAGCGCCTCTCCCTGTACATCAACGCCCATCCAGAATCGATCGAGTCCAAAGAGAACCGCTGCATCATGGTTGCGGAACTTTTCCAGCATCCGGTTTGGGGGGATTCCGGTTCCCTGTACCAGAAATTCATATCCATCGAGTTCGAATTCAAAACGCAGATCGTCAGCCACTTTTCGCATGAAGCGCGCGTTGGTAAAAAGTACGAAGGCCCGACCGCGGCTTTCATCCACAAAGTGTTTGATCGCGCTTGAGGCTGCGGTTTCAAAATTTGAGGCTGCAGGAGGCGGCATATCCACTGGAATCTGTAGCTGCATTTGCCGCGAATAATCAAAAGGCGAGCCCTCCCGAAGTTCGGAACACTCTTCTGCTCCAACCCGATGCCGGAAATATTCAAGATTGTTGCCGACCGCCAGCGTGGCACTGGTCATAATCACACACGGGATTTCTTCGAACAGCATTTCGCGAAGAATGGGTCCGACATCAACCGGCGCGGAATAAAGAACTGGGAGGCGCCTTCTTCCTTGAACTTCCGTCCAGTAGACCTGACCTTCTAACGATTGTTTCAGGAAGGATTCAATGGTGTCGCGCAGTTCCAATCCCCGGTTTCGCAGTGATTTTATTTCTGCCTGCGTATCCTCATTCTCCGTGGTCTCCGTAACCGTTTTAAGATGCATGCACAGATTGGTGATTTTCAGAGGAAGGTCTGTTTCGATGGGCGGGGGCTCGAACACTCGCTGCTGTGACTTTTGATCGCCTAGCTTAAAGTGGGTTTTTACGGCGGCAAAAAATATTTCAGCAGCTTCCAGGGCAAGATCGACCATATAGGTTCCTTTGCCATCCTTGAGTATCGCCAGCAAGCCCTTCTTTTTTTCGCCATGCAGACGGCGCAGCCAATATTCAATTTGGTAGAGCGATAGCCGAATACCCAAATGCGATGAGGCGACTTGTTCCATCTGGTGGGCTTCATCAAATACGACATAGCCATAAGGAGGAAGCATGGCTGCGCCTTCAGCTCTAAGAGCCAGCTCGGCGAAGAAGAGCGAGTGATTGACGATCAGCACCTGCGCATCCATCATGTCCTGCCGCGCAATCATGAAGTAGCATTCTTTATAAAACGGACAACGCTTGCCGGTGCAATTACCGTGTTCGGCACAAATGGCTCCCCAGACATCGTGATCAGGCTGCTCTTCCAGCTCCTGAAAACTGCCATCGCCCAGTTGCTTGGATTGAGCGAGCGAGTAAATGTCGTCGAGTTGGCGCTCTTTTGTATCATCGAAAAGGTCGCCGCTGGAACGACGGGCACGCTGCAGACGAAGCAGGCAAAGATAGTTGGATCGACCTTTCACCATCACGGCTTTGAAATCGCGATCCAAGGCTTTCCGAACGAAGGGAATATCCTTGTGCATCAGCTGTTCCTGCAACGTGATGGTGTAGGTGGCAACCACGCAACGGGTTTCATTTTCCAATGCTGTTAGAATTTGAGGTACCAGATAGGCAAAGCTTTTTCCTACACCGGTTCCTGCTTCAACAGCGAGATGATGCCCAAAACCTGCCGCATCCGCCACGGCTCTGGCCATGGTTTGCTGCTGGGGGCGCAACTCAAACTCGATTCCATCATCCGTGCAATGCTGTTCCAGCAACCCGCCCGGCTCAAAAAACTGATCCGTAATCGTTGCGGCCTGTGGGGTTGGAACTGGGTCGAGGGAAATCATCTGCGCACTCTACCTGAACGATGATGGGGAGCAAATGAGTTTGCCATGTTTTATCTTATTATTGAACGGGAATACGGATGCATTCGACATTTGGCCTGTTGTTCAGGCATGCGACCGGGAAGTCATGTGGTTTCTCATGATTAGATGCGTATAAATCAATGATATGGAGTATTTTGTAAAAGAATATTATCTCTGGATGCATGTCATGAAGTTTATTCAGGGAGAATAAAATGAAAGCATCAATTGAGGTAGTGGTATTTTTTCTGATTATGGGGTGTTCGGTTTTGGCGGAAACTTCTTCCTCTGACTTAGAGGCTGAAGTGGTTAATCACTAGCGAAATCATGCTGGAAGAATGCCTTGAGTCAATTCAGCGGCAGTATCTCCTCAATTTCCGTACGCTTGCTTCAGCCCGCCGTCGCAGGGGAATTCGGTTAAGAACAAGCGTTACAGTTGCGATACCTTTACCCCTCCGAAGTTATTGCCGTGCACCGGCGCGATTTTTGGGAATTCCTCGATTCATGCGCTGGAGTTATCACGTATGCCAAGTCGGTTGCCCTTCGCATCTTCGACACTTTCCTCGCACGGATCATGAAGTAGTGTTTTGTGCCGGTTTCCAAAAATCGACAACTAGCTTTGAATAGAAAAAGGAAATGTCGTTAAAAACTATCCACCTTAAATATTTGTGTATTCTCCCCTCCGATATTGACCTGAACTGCTAACGTGGAATTCGTGGGGGAAGGGCCGAATTGAATCAACGGCTGCCATCCATTGGTGTCGGTGAGCGAAATACGGCTGTAGGCCGCATACGAGACTCCAGGCGTTGTATCCCAGCTCAAGGTGAAGAGGTTCCCATTCATTATTGGAGGATCCAGTGTAATTGGCAGTATAGCTTGGGCCTGTTCCCCGAGGTAGCCGGCCAGCGCTTTTGCATTTTCTGCCCCATACGAATAATTCAAATAGAGGGGCGTATCCGTTGAATCACCCGCGTTATGCCAGTTTGGATTGTCCTCATTTTCAGTAAAAACGACGGCATCAATTCCGGCGTTGTAGAAGTCTTCATGATCACTGAAAGCAGGTTCGTTGGTATGAACCGGTTCGAGTGTGGTATATCGTAATATGGCCTGGCCCAGTGTTTGATGTAGAGGGGTGTTTGTATTGGTTTCCGGACTGTAAATGCTCACTTTATCGGGATTGATGTCATCGACGTAAGCCAGCATATCAGCACTGATCATAGCTTTAATGCACGGTCTTTCTATATGAGCTTAGCATCGTCGCATCAGCATTGAAAATGCGTTGTTTCCATTCGCAGCAATCGCCTCTACGAATCCGGGAAGTGTTT
>JADGFE010000036.1:0-3575 GCA_016744085.1 Kiritimatiellales bacterium
ACCCATAGGTTTGGCGGGTGAGCCACCCGATCTTGTCGTGTTTCCAGTAGGACAGAAGTCCTTCGAGTCGTTTTGGCCATCTATTTTAAGTAGGGGATGCCGGGTGCCTCGGATATCACGCGTTTTCTCCGTTTTAACAATCGAGGTGATCCATGAGCGACACTTCGGGCAGGCTGCCTGCGTTGCCTTCGAGTGCAAGTAGTAGATTTCGGTATCTTTGGTTCATTCCGTTTTTTTGCTACAACCCGAGAAACTGGATGGCGAGGCCGGATAGGCAGACGGCGGCGCCAGCGAGGGCGTGGCTGAACCGTTCGGCTGCACCGAGTTTGACGAACTGGATGCCCCAGGAGGAGATCCAGACGACGGACATCATGGTTCCAATGGTGGCGAGTGCAAAAACGCCGGCGACCACCAGCATGCCGCCGAGGCTGTGCTCGGCGGCGGGATACATGAGCAGCGGGATTAAGGGCTCGCAGGGGCCGAATACAAAAATGGTGAAGAGCACCCACGGGGTGATGGCGCGTTTTTTTATTTCGTGCGGATGGCTGTGTTCATGGGTGTGGCTGTGTTTATGGGTATGAACCACATTGCCGTCGTGAATATGGGCGTGAGAGTGCGGCTTGTTTTTAATGGCGCGGTGGATGCCCCAGATAAAATACGTGAAGCCGAAGATAATCAGCAATTGAGCGGTAATATTTCCGCGCCAGGCCTCCAGTGCTTCCAGTTTTCCGAGTGCAACGCCGAGCATGGATCCGAGCAGTCCAAGCGCAATGGAGCCGATCACGTGCCCGATGCCGCACAGCAGGGTAATCCACATCGTTTTGGGCATCGACCAGTTGCGCGCCTTGCCCATCACAATAAATGGGAGGTAATGGTCGGGGCCCATCAGGGTGTGGCCAATCCCGATCAGGGCGGCGGTCCCGGCTAAAATGGGAATGGCTTCAGTCATAAGGGGCAGGACTTTGATCGCCGGAAAAACGAAAGTCCATTGCATAATTCACTTTGCGCTCTGCTGGATTCTCTTTAAGTTCTCCGCATGCCAAGTGCTCCTAAAACCTGTGTCGGCTTAATTACGGATATTCATTACGATGGATCTGCGATGGCGCTGAACCGTCTTTATGAAAAAATATCGGCCCTGAACGCCGGCGGCGTTCAAACGCTCGTGCTGATGGGCGATCTCGTGAACGGAAACAGCGAAGCGCATGCAAAACGCCTGCTGCGCGAAGTTTCGGCCCTGTGCGATTCCTTTAAGGGCACCCTTTATTTCATGCATGGAAACCACGACTTGGATTATCTGTCGAAGGCCGAATTCTATAATGTGCTGGGCCGGGCAGGGGATCCTTCGCGATTCCAGTTCGAGGCCGGCGGCTATACTTTTATCTGCCTCGATGGTAATTTTTCGCCGAATGAAACGGCTTATGATCACGGCAACTTTATCTGGCAGAAGGCCTTTCTTCCTGAAGAACAGCTCGATTGGCTGCGCGGCCGTTTGGCGGCTTCGCTGCAACCGGTCATCATAATCAGTCATCAACGGATTGATCACGAAACAAAATTTGCGGTGGAAAATCATCAGGATGTCCGCGAGATGATTAGCCTATCCGGTAAAGTTAAGGCTGTTTTTCAAGGGCATAATCACGAAGATGATTTAAAGTGGGTCGAAGGCGTATCCTATTACACACTTTCTGCTCACACCGACGATGCCGGCCCGTCGGCGATAATTCTTGAACCGGCCGGATACCGCCTCGCACGCGATTTCCATTCGATGGAGTCCGTTTGATTATGGACCGTTGCGAACTACATCAACACGATTTCCACCACGGCCATGAACGCGGTGAGCGGCAGGTCTATATTGTGTTGGCCCTTACTATCGTAACGATGGTCGTCGAGATTTTTGCCGGCTTCATCTTTAATTCGATGGCATTGACGGCCGACGGCTGGCATATGGGCACGCATGCCGCCGCATTCGGGATCACTATTTTTGCCTATCGATATGCTCGGAAACACGCAAAGAATCCACGCTTCAGCTTTGGAACGGGAAAAGTCAGCGTGCTCGGCGGATTTGCCAGTGCGGTTGCGCTCGGCGTTGTTGCGTTGCTGATGGCGGTTGAATCGATCCATCGCATTATTGAACCGCAGGAGATTCGCTTCAACGAAGCGATTGGCGTAGCTGTTCTGGGGCTGATCGTTAATCTGGCATCGGCACTGATCCTGAAAGATAATCACCGTCATCACGGGCATGGGCACGATCATCACCATCACGAAGACCACAATTTAAAGGCGGCCTATCTCCACGTGCTCGCCGATGCCCTCACCTCCGTTGCCGCAATCATTGCGCTCACGTTCGGAAGTATTTTCGGATGGGCCATTCTTGATCCGGTCATGGGAATTGTTGGTTCGCTCGTTATCACCAAATGGGCGATTGGGCTGATGAAAGAAACCAGTGGAATTCTACTGGATGGCAGTGTGAACCCGGAAGTCCCGGAATCGATTCGTTCGATCGTTGAGGCAGAATCCGGTTGCCGAGTCACGGATTTGCATGTCTGGGCAGTTGCTCCTGAGCATCTGGCGCTCATTCTATCCGTCGAAACCACCGAATCTCATACGGCGGCAAGCATCAAAGAGCTGCTCACCGCTATTCCGCATCTCATTCATATCAATGTTGAGGTGCATTCCGCATGAAGCGCTACTTTAAATATATCACCACGGCGCTGGTTCTGACGGCTCTGGCATTTGTCGGAGGAACCGTCTTCTACGGTACAAAAACCGTGCATGACTTGCTGGCCACTAATGAAACGCTGAAAAAGGCCATCACGACGCTAACGCACGAAGACCAGATTGGCTTTGCCAAAGTGATGAAGCAGGAAGTTCGTGATGGGCAACTTTACACGACCATCAAGTTTGTGGAAACCGCTCGCGACGATATGCTCAACAAGGTGCTTGAAAAGGAATATGAAATCGAAGGCGATGTGGTGCACTTCGATGCACTCATTGTCACCTTTTCCGATCAGGCCGTCATGGATGAAAAAGCCCGCTCGATTTATATCTGGCGTAGAATTTATGGCGATAACACGAGACCGTCCGACGGTCATGAAATGGCAACGCCCGGAACACGCCCCGAACGCTATGCCGGCTTACTGCGCGACCTCAAGCTGCCCGAGCAGCAATTGTTCTGGGAAGCCATCTGGGATCTTTCTAATAATCCCGAGGCCCTGCGTGATCACGGCATTAAAGCAGTCTACGGCAATGCGGTTTACAAGCGCCTGAAGCCTGGTTTGATCTACATCTTTAAAATCGGGACCGATGGTCAGGTCTATCCCGAAACCGTGCTGGATATGTAAATGGCAAAGACCTATCGCACGCCGATAACCATCATCATATTGATTGCCCTGCTCATTTTTTCCTGGTTTACGCATGGAGTTCGGCAGATTGCAACCGAGCAAAAGGTGGTCGCGCTCACGTTCGATGACGGGCCGAATCCTCCCTATACGGTTCAGCTTCTTCAGGCGCTGAAAGAAGAGCAGGTAAAGGCTACCTTTTTTCTGGTTGGGCAGCAGGTGACCGCACATCCTGATACC
>JADGFE010000036.1:3585-19717 GCA_016744085.1 Kiritimatiellales bacterium
ACCGTAAAGCTGATTCTTAAGGGAAACCATGAGATCGGTGGCCATTCCAGCGATTGGAAATCTCTGGCATTCGAAACGCAGGAGACCATGGAAGGAAAGCTGCGGGATATGAGCACGGCATTTGCAAACGCTGGGATAATCAATGTTGCTTTATTCCGGCCCCCGAGCGGCTTTCTTTTTCCGTGGCAACGTAAGATGGTGGCTGAGCATGACTTCGCACATATCAGCGCAAATGTGGTGGTCGGCGACTGGAAAGACGTTGATGCGCAAACCATCCGCGATCGCGTTTTGAAAAAGGTACGGCCCGGTTCGATTATCGCATTACACGATGGCGGTGGAGATCGAAGCGCAACCATTGCCGCCGTCCCGATGATTATTGATGTACTCAGGCAGCAGGGCTACACGTTCCTTTCGGTAAGTGAGTTGCTTGCTTTAAATCCACCTAAGAATGCCGTTACAGAAACCACCCTGGATATGGAAATGCATAAACACTAAGGCACCAAGAATTCGAAGGTTTCCTGCTGTATATGCTTAGTGTTCTTCGTGCCTTAGTGTTTAATTTCCCCCTATGCAGACATTGGAAATAATTTATAGCGATGAGGCCTTTCTGGCGGTGAATAAGCCGCCAGGATTGCTATCCGTTCCCGGGCGCGGACCGGATAAGCAGGATTGTTGTCTTAGCCGCGTTGCCGAATCATTTCCCGATGCGCTGATGGTGCATCGACTGGATATGGACACCTCCGGACTCATGCTCTTTGCGCGCTCAAAGGAGGTTCAACGAAATCTGTCGCTCCAGTTTGAAAAGCGGGAGATTCAAAAGATGTACATTGCTCTGCTTGACGGGGTGTTGGAGCAGGACGAAGGCATGATTGACTATCCGATGCGAAAGGATATGGAGCAGCGTCTGCCGCCAAAGCATCTGATTGATTGTATTCGCGGTAAAAAAGCCGTCACCGAATGGCAGGTACTGGAACGCTCGGCATCTATAACTCGAGTCGCTTTATTTCCAAAGACCGGCCGTTCGCATCAGCTGCGGGTTCATATGCAGGCACTGGGACATCCGATCGTTGGCGACAACATCTACGGAACTGCCAGCGAGCGCTTAATGTTGCACGCTCAAATGCTGGAATTAACCCATTCTGAGTCCGGAGAAGCGGTAAAACTGGAATGCCCTGCACCCTTTTAAAAACACAAGGCATGGCTAATCAGGAACGCGTCATTGCAGAAGACAGGGGGTGTTCGGGATGAGCTTCCGCGATTATCTAAGTTATTTACACTGTGTACCATCAATATTTTAATCAGGAAGGATTTGTCGGCAATGCCTCACTGTCAGGATGGATATTCTCTTTGACTCAGCTCGATAGATAATTCGGTAGTTGGCGGACAACCTCAGATGGCTGGATAGCTGTTTGTTTCATCTTCCTGAATAAGATCCGTATTAATTTCTCGGAATTCTTGGCGGAATTGATATTCTGCTGAACGTGGAGATAATTGATCATTTCGAGCAGAACCGTCCGGTTCACTTGGCACGCAGAGACGTTTACTTTGAGCGGGCTTCTGAGCTTATATTTGCGCAGCAGCATGCCTTGACGCCGGAAATTAAGATTGAGGAATACGAGGAAATCCTTTTTCTCCTGCGTATAGCGCGTCAGCATGCCTATTTTTCCATTCGGGAGTCTGGAAAAAATGAGAAGGATGAGCAATTCGGACGCTTTATTAATCTGCTGGCGGGGAATGTTAAAGCGATCCTCTCAATGCTCAACCTCAAAGGCATGCTGGAAAGTAGCGATGAATCATTCACCAGTTTTCTTTGTGCCAACCATGCTTCGGTTGCTCTTCAGGCCGAGGAACATCAACGCCGTGCCAATGACATTGTTCGCTCGATTCATAACACGTTACGGCTGGCCGAAGAACCCTTTAAAAACTTGAAAGATGAACATGCCGAAGATATGGAGAAGGAAGATCTGGAGCGCTACGAGAAGGCGCGCAAGCATTTTACGGTCCTCGTACGAGAAGGTCGCCACCGCTATTCGATAGCGCCCAGCTTCTGGAGGGCATCCGATTCGTAATCAGTCGCGACTGAACTTGCGGTCCAGCTCAGTGAAGCTGGTATAAATCAACGTAGGGCGGCCGCGCGGCGAGGTATAGGGCATTTCTGTTTTGGCCAGATCGCTAACCAATCTCTCAATAGCTTTATCGGACAACTGATCTTTGGTTCGGACGGCCATTTGGCACGCTGCCTGCGCAATTTGTTCCTGAACCAGCCCACTTGCTCCGCATTTTTTACCTGCCTTTTCCAGCTCACGCACAATTTCAATCAACAGCGATTCCGCAGCTTGATCTTGAACGAATACCGGCAGTGCATCGACAATGAAGGTATCGCCGCCAAATGCGGAAATACCAAAACCAAGTTCTTGCAGAGCATCCAGATGATTATGCACTGTTTGGGCATCGGTAGGTAACAGGTCGATGGTTTCCGGGGCGAGCAATCCCTGCTTTGGTACGTTATGCTCCTGTACCGCCTGCATAAACTGCTCAAACAGGACGCGTTCATGCGCCGCTCTCGGTTCCATCAGCACATAGCCGTCTTCTGTTTCCAGCACCACATAGTTTCCGCCAAGCTGGCCAACCACTTTGCACCAGCCCCATGGACTCTTCGGAGAAGGACCCGCTGAAGCCTTAGACTTAAAATCTGAAACTGGAATAGACTCTTCCTTCGGAGTCTCACATTTCTGATTCATCATTCGGGATTCAACAATTTCCGGCCGTACCAGAAGCTCTTCCATCTGCTTTTGTTTCTCAAACTTTGGGCGAACTGCTGTTGGCGGGGGCAATACAACAGCATCGTCAGCCGAATTTTCTTTTTCGGCTTCGAGGGTTTGAAAGCTTAGCGCCTTTCCAAGCGCGGCAACCACGGCATCGCGTAATTGGTTTGGGCGGCGAAAGCGCACCTCTTTTTTCGTCGGGTGCACATTGACGTCAACCAGCGACGGTTCCATTTCAATAAAGAGAAAGACGGCAGGGAAGCGCCCTTTAATGATCAGCGAATGGTACGCTTCGTTCAGTGCATGGAATACAACAGGTGCCGAGGCCGGCCGACCGTTTATAAATATATATTGATCCTGTCGATCCTTCCGCCCGGTTTGCGGAAGACCGGCATAGCCGGTAATGGCGTAATCCTCATCAGAATGCTCAACCGGCAGCAGTTGCTCGAAGAAACCATGGTTGTACAGTTCGGTAATCCGGTCTTCCATCTTGCCTGCCATCGGCAGGTTATAGACCATCCGCTCATCAACTTTTAGGCTCATTCCAATATCCGAATGAGCAAGAGCATGGACCAGAAAGAGTTGTCGAATATGTGAGAGTTCAGTCTGCTCCGCCCGTAGAAATTTTCGGCGGGCCGGAACATTGAAGAAGAGATTGCGGACTTCCATGCGGGTGCCGACGGGGCAACCGATATCTTCGCAACCAAGCAATTTACCACCCGCAATCTGGATCTCGGTTCCGGCCAGGTCTTCTGCCTGTCGGGATATCAGTGTGAAACGGGAAACCGATGCAATCGCAGCCAAGGCTTCGCCACGAAATCCAAGCGTGTGGATGTTTTCAATATCGGCTTCCGAGCGGATTTTACTCGTGGCATGGCGCTCAATACTCAGCAGGGCCTGATCTCGATCCATCCCGCATCCGTTATCCGTGATGCTGATCAACTGCCGTCCGCCGCGGATCACTTCCACATCCACTTGTGTAGCCCCAGCATCGAGAGAGTTTTCGAACAGCTCCTTCATGACCGAAGCCGGGCGTTCCACCACCTCGCCAGCAGCAATCTTATTGATTACCTGATCGGGAAGCATCTGGATGACGAGTTTGTTCTGCATTCGAAGCAACATAGCAAAACGTTTCCTGCTATTGGAAGTACGCGCCAAACCTTTTCACTGGTGCGCCAACTGGAGACTTAGAAAGTATCGGTAATAACGACTTCCTCAACGGGAAGCTTATCTTTTGGTTCGCCCACTTCACCAAGTGCTTTTCCGATGGTCACGAACATGCAAATGGCATGGTCTTCGGGAAGGTTGATGAGTTCTCCGACGGCGCCGAAATCGAATCCGTCCATCGGGCAGGAGTCATAGCCCATTGATTTTGCGGCGAGCATAAGGGTTTGGGCCGCAATACCGCACGAGCGCATGGCTTCATCGCGCTGGGTCTGATCTAGCCCGTTGTAATACTGTTCAATGGCCGGGACAATCAATTCCTGAACCGGTTCCGGGGCGGAGCGCCAGTAACGCAACGGCTGCTTTTCCCACGCCTTAAGGTCGGCGCAGAGAATGACTAGCAGCGAGGAATCGGTAACTTGCGCTTGATCCCAAGAGGCGGTGCGGATTCTTTTACGCAATTTCGGATCGTCCACCACCACGAAGCGCCAGTTTTGAATGTTGAAGGCGGTCGGGGAGAGCAATGCCAGCGAGAGCAGTTTTTCGCGCTCCTTCTTGGTCATTTTATGCGCGGGATCGAAGTGTTTTACGGCACGACGATTTTGAATGGCGGTTGGGACGTTCATAGCGAGGATCCTGTGTAAATAAGCCGGAGCATAGGGAAACGGTGGAGCCGATGGAAGGGAAACGTGCAATAGATGAGCGATTAGAGCTTTTCACGATTGTAATGCCGTGCTGAATTATTTTCGTAGACGCGACGTCCTCGTCGCTTGCCCCCGCATAGAGAATGCGACGGGGACGTCGCATCTACGACATCTCAATCGTTAGTTGCTCTAGCTGAATTTTTTACCAAGGAACGAACCTGCATGCGATTTCAGTTTGGGGTTTCCAAATAGGCATGTTCAGAAAAGCGGATGTTTTTCAGTATTCCCTACGCAATAAAGCGATTCGAATTTACGTCTGGTTCAACAATTGTAGCAGTCGCACCAGCTCTTTTTGATCAGCGTTGCCTAATGGGCGAAGGAAGGATGCGTTGACGTGGGCGACAATTCCGGGGAGTTCCTTGGCTTTTTTTCTACCTTTCTCGGTCAGGTAAATCTTGTGGGCTCTTCGGCTGGTGGGATCAGGTTTTCGGGTCGTAAGCCCCAGGCCTTCCAATGCATCCAGCGTTCGGGTGGTGGCATACCCCGGAACACCGACTCGTGCAGCTAGTTCGGTTTGATTGATTCCCTCGCCATCGAGCAGGGTGACCAACGTGGCGAATTGGCCGCTGTTGAGTCCGACTTCCTTAAGAGCCGTTTGCATTTCGGCATGAACCTGTCTGGAAAGCGTCCGGATCAGATAGCCAAAGCTTTGGATCCTGTCGTGTTTTTCTTTCGGGGTGGACATGTGGGAGACAGTAGAGAACGACCCGCTCGGAAGCACCCCAAAAGCAAATCAATTATACTTGCATATGCAAGTGTTGCGGGTGAATCTATAACTCGGTTGATGAGGAAGTGTGAGGCTTAGGGTGGACTGAGTCTTCTTTGTTGGAAAACAGGAGAAAGACGATGAGAATAAAAAGTTAATGGCAATATGCACGGCCCGTGGATCGGAATAGCGTACGGAAAATAAATCTTGGAGAACGTATGAAAACAAAAAGAAGAGCGGCTCTGTTCATGGCCGCAACCATTGCCCTAGGGGCGTTTGCCGAAGAAAAAAAGAAGGAACCTCAAACGGTCGTTGTACCTGCCGGGACGCGCATTATGGTCGAGACGATTGATACGCTCGATTCGTCGCGCCAGAAGGCGGGACACCGTTTCCGCGCCAAATTGGCGGGCGACCTGGTGGTCGATGGCAAGGTTGTCGCACCGGGTGGAAGTATTCTCTACGGTATTTTGGCGGAGGCCAAGAAGTCGCGCCGGGCAGTTGGCAAGGCCTCGCTTATCCTCACTTTCACCGATATCACCGTTAATGGGCAGCTGGTGCCAATCCAGACCAGCGCCATCCAGGCGGTAACCGATGCCACAACGAAAAAGAGCGCTAGCCAAGTTGCGCGCGGTGCGGCCATCGGCGGGCTGGCCGATGGATCGAAGGGCGCGAAGACGGGGGCAAAGGTGGGTGCTGGGGCAGCGATCCTTTCGGGGGGTAGCCAGGTCAGGATTCCTCCCAACACTCTGCTGGAATTTAATCTCGCCGCGCCATTGACGGCCACCATCCCTTAATTATTGAAAGTCTACTTAAACCAACAAACAGAGGAGAAATAATCATGAAGAAAACACTAACCACGATCATCATCCCCCTTATAATGGCAATCCCCGTTGCCAACGCCCAGGATCTGAATCAGGAACAGCAAGGCGAGTTGCTTGGAATCGGTATCCAGTACGCCCAGAAGGCCTCGGTGTTCGAAGGCATGGTTCAGGGAAAACTGATTGAGCTGTCCATGGAGCTAAACCGCGAGGGAAGGTTGGATTCGGAGCCAACGGCCGATGAATCGGCAAAGAAGGCCAATGCCATCCTCAAGGAGATCGGCGGGCTGTATGGCGAGTTCGTAAAAAGTCGGGTGGCCTTCATGCTTGAGGCGAAGAACGTGCTTACGATGGAGCAAAAGCTCCACGTGTTGGAAAATCTTGAGCCCAGTGCGCTGATGGACTATGAGGAAATTGATTTCCTCCAGCCGGATATTTTCGACTTGCCGATCAACCTGAGCCTCGACCAGCGCAAAAAACTGATTGGATTGGAAGCCGATCTGATTATTGAAGAGGTCAAGCTGGAGCGCGATATCGAGTGGGTCTTGCTGGAGCTTGAAACTATTTTCATGGGGGAAAGCATCGAACCCTCCAAGGTTGATAAACAGGTGATGAAGCTCGCTGGCCTGGCATCCGACGCCATTGAAAACCGGGTCGATTATTTCATTGGAGCCAAGGATGTCCTGACCCTCGACCAAAAGCGCCTTCTATCCTATCTGATGGGGCTTTAGGAAAACATGAAGCGACTTTTTATTCTTGTAGTGGTTTTGGCCGTTGCCGGCTGTCGGTCGAACGAATCGTTTGGGCTGAATCCGGAACGGTTGGAAGAAACCCGTTCGGCCATCGAAGCCACGATCCGCGAGCCGGAGCGGCGTGTGGCCATGCTCACCAGCATGGATTCTTTCCAGATGGAGGTCCAAAAGATCATTGCGGAAGTAACGACCATTCGGCTGAAAATTGTGGAGGCGAACCGGGACTACGATACGACCCGCGAGCAGTTGCAACAGTTGTATGACGAGCTGGGTGGCCAGCTGGATCGGTTGGGCGACACGGTCAAGGCGTACAGCTTAAAGCTCCGCGCGCTTTGTTCCGAAGCGGAGTGGGATGGAATCTTCGACCACGACGATAAAGCGTTTGGGTTTAAATATTAAGGAGGTGTGAAATGATCTGGGGAACACTGGCACTATTGATCCTTCTTTTTGGAGGAGGGGACGGACTTGCGTTCTATCTCACCAACCTGAAGGGCGATGTGAAGGAGCACGTGCAGGAGAAAGCACAGCAAACGATTATTCTCGATACCAGCAAGGCGCTCGCTCAAGATCTTGCGGCATTGGCTGGGGAGATCGATAACCACTTCGAGGACCTGGCTGAAGTCCATGGCGAATACGACTCCGTCGCCAGCGATTTCGATGAAGTTGTTGCGGAACTGAAGGTCGATCAAAAGGGATTCTCTCGCCTCGTGCTGGATGCCCGCGACATCATGCATGAGCAGATGACCAAGGCAGAGTGGGAAGCAGTGTTTGCCGAAAAGGAATGAAATGAAGATGAAAAAAATAGCCCTGTTTGCCGCCGCTACTTTTTCGGTTGTCGCTGCCTATGCCCAGATGACCGAAGAGGAAATGGCACTCAAGATGGCCGCGGCCGCGCAAAATCCGTTGGCCTCGATGATTAGCCTTCCGTTCCAGAACAACACCACGTTTGGCGGGAACGATGGCGACTATGTCAATGTCCTCAATGTTCAGCCGGTGTGGCCTTTTCATATTTCCGAGGATTGGAACCTGATTACGCGCACCATTGTGCCGGTGGTTAGTACGTCCATAAACGACAACGAACAAAGTGGATTAGGCGATACGGTCTTCACCGGTTGGCTCTCGCCGTCGAAGTCCTCCATTAGCAATATAGTCTGGGGCGTTGGCCCCGTACTGAACCTTCCAACCACGACGAAAGATGGACTCGGTGCGGATCAATGGGGTGGCGGTGTTTCCGCCGTCGGCGTGTGGATCAAGGACAAGTGGGTGGCTGGCGGACTGATCAACAATATCTGGGGCTTTGAAAAAACTCATGAACTCAACTCGCTCATGATCCAGTATTTCGTCAACTATAACCTCGATCATGGCTGGTATCTCGTTTCCGCCCCGATCAACACAGCCAACTGGAATGCCCCGTCTTCCGATCGCTGGATCGTTCCGCTCGGCGGCGGTGTGGGGAAAATTGTCAAGATCGGCAAGTTACCGGTAAATATCAACGCGCAGATGTATTACAACCTTGAAAAACCGGAGGACGTTGGCGACTACACGGCACGCATCCAAGTCCAGTTTATGTTTCCAAAATAAAGAGGATCGATATGCCGAAACGTATGAGAATGATTCGTAGCGAAATTTATTTTCCGGTCATCGTAGGATTCCATCTGCTTCTGTGGGCAGTGGATCTGTTGTTCCTGTATGATGGCTCCCTAACCCTCGTGGAGGGCGAGAGTGCTGTTCAGCGAATTATGGGCGAAGTGCTGTCGTCGTGGGTGATCACGGTATTTGGTTTCAACTTGTTAATGGCCTCGCGGGCACGTTGGGTCGAGCGCATTTTTGGCGGGCTCGACAAGATGTATCTGATCCATCGTCGTTCCGGGGTGATTGCCATGGTGTTGTTGCTCCTCCATTTCGGGATCGTTCCCCGCCATCCGGAATTCACCATCGGGAAGCCGTTCGGATTCTTCGCCATGGTGCTCATCCTGCTGGGTATTGTCCTATCCATTTCCCCGTTTTTCAAGCGGTGCATTCCATACCATAAATGGTTGGCCGCGCATCGTCTCATGGGGCCGTTCTATGTGCTTGGGGTTTGCCACGCCTATTTGGTTCCGACGCTGATCAGCAAACTTCCGCTGACCCGCACCTATGTGCTGGGCATGTCTGTTCTGGGTGTGGCCGCTTGGTTCTATCGCGTGTTTGTACATTCAAGAATCCATCCACGCCTTCCGTATGAAGTGACGGAAATCCAGCATTTCGGCGGAACCGTTGTTGCCGTGGAAATGGCCACGAAAAAGACACCGTTATCTTTTCTTCCCGGGCAATTCGGGTTTTTCAATTTCCCCGGTCTCAACCGCCACGAAGCGCACCCCTTCACTGTGGCAAGCCATCCGGATAAAGAGCGGCTACGCGTCGCCATCAAGGCTTCGGGCGATTTCTCCGAGACGCTTCAGACCCAACTCGAAACCGGCGCCCCGGTGCAGGTGGAAGGGCCGTACGGCCACTTTACCCAGCGGTGGAGCTCCTCCCGGCGCCAAATCTGGGTGGCTGGCGGAATTGGCATCACACCGTTCCTGTCGCTTGCACGCGACCTTAAGAATTCAGAGGCGGACATCTCGCTCTATTGGACCGTCCGCACTCGGGAGGAAGCCTGGTTCGATGAGGAACTGCGGGGGCTGGCCGATCAAATACCCGGATTCACCTATCGACTTTGGTGCTCGACCCAGGAAGGGCGGCTTTCCGCAGATGTCCTGCCCGAAGTCAGCCATGCGCCGGATCTGGACGTATTCATTTGCGGCCCCGAAGCCCTGCGCGATTCCCTGACCGATCAGCTCCATGCCCGCGGCCTGCCGCGCCGAAAAATCCATAGCGAAGAATTTGCATTTAGATAAACCGACCCAAGGAGATTGCCATGAACCAACCCGTGCCCTTTTTTAATATTATCCGAATCCCCGCAGGCAAAGAGACCGAGGTGCTCGAGGTATGGATTAAAATATCCAACTACATGGAAGCCTCCGAAGGGTGTGTTTCGACCCGCCTGCATCGCAACCTCAAGACCCCTTCCCTGCTCATTAACAACGCCTGTTTCACCAGCATGGAAGCTTTTGTCGAACTGACCAAAAAGGATGAATTTCAGGCCTTGTCCCAACAGCTCTCCGATCTGGGCGTGGAGCGGGAAGCCGGGGTGTACGAGGTTGTCCATGCCTTTGAGCAGGGCTAGGTCGTTTTCAATCCTAGAAGAATTTCAAGAAGTAAAATGTAGCCCCGCCGGTTCATGGTGAACCGGTGGAAACCCTACGGAGGTAGCAGGATGAATAGGAAGAACAGATGGGCTTCGGTCGGATTGGCTGCGGCGGTTGCAATGATGGGCGCGGATGCGCTGGCGAAGGACAAAATCGTCCACGACGCGGAGTATTATATCCTCAAGGCGCAGCACGGGGACACCTGGGCGGCACAGGATAAGGAAATTGAGGCCAAACTGGCCGCTTTGAAGGAAAAGTATGGTCGGCCTCCGAATATTGTCCACATCATGTGGGACGATACGGCGGTGGGTGAAATCGGTGTTCCTCAAAATCAGGCTTGCCGGGGTTTTAAAACGCCGAATATGAATAAATTTGCGGAAGAGGGGCAATACTACTCGCGGATGTATACCGAACCTTCCTGCACACCGACTCGTGCAGCGTTCCAGACGGGTCGTCATGCCGTTAGAAGTGGAATGTATACGGTAAGCTTCCCGTATGAATATGGTGGAATGAGTGAAAAAGAAACCACCATTGCCGAAGTGTTGAGCGAAGTCGGTTATGCGACCGCCTTCTATGGTAAAGGCCATTTGGGGGACATCGAAGAAAGCTACATGACCAACATGGGGTATGACGAAGCGCTTTGGTCTCCTTATAATCAGGTGCCTAGCATGTATGTGGCGCGTGGCGAGCTTGGCCCGATGTTCCCGACCTCTGTTATGCCGGAATTGTATCCAAATGATCCCTACGATATGGATCCGGGTTGGAGACCTGATGGTTATGTTTGGGCACTGGAAGGCACAAAAAACGGCCCAGTTCGCGAATGGGGAACTCCGCCGAATGAAGATGACTACTATGCGTTGGAGGCCGAGATGCAAAAACGCACCCTTGACTTCATCAAAAAAAGTGCACAGGCAGAGAAGCCTTTCTTTGTCGCTTATCACCCCATAGCGGCTCATTTTCTGGGTACGAAGCCGGGGGATAAAAAGCTGACCGTAGCGGCCGGTTTGGTGCAAGAGTTTTTGGTGGAATTTGACCAATGGGTGCCTAAATTACTACAAACCCTTAAGGATGAAGGTGTCGAAGAAAATACGCTGGTTATTCTCATGGCCGACAATGGTCCCATGACCCATTTTGGACCGGATGGCATGGTTGAAACCCTCTACCGAGGCGGCAAAGGCGACTTCACTGAAGGTGGAGTTCGAGTTGCATGCCTTATGCGTTGGCCGAGCGTCCTTGCTCCCAATCAAATCGTTGGAGATATTATTCATGTAACCGACTTGTTCACGACCTTTGCCCATTTGGGCGGAGCCACTAAAAATATTCCGACCGACCGCATTATTGACGGAATCGACCAGACATCATTGCTGTTGAACGGCGATACGTTTAGTCGTCGTGACTATGTACACATTTACACCGGTGATATTCTGGCCGCTCAGGTCAAAGGCCGCTTCAAGCGTCACTGGGTTGGAGAATTGCCAGGCCTCAGTGGTGCGTCATTTTATGATCTTTACAACGATCCTCGCGAAGTGATGCCTAAAATGCTTCCCGGGTTCACAACGAAAACCATGTTTGATGTCATGAAAGCCCGTCATGACTTGTGGATAAAAAAATATCCAAACACCAAGCATCCAAGAGGAATGCCGTTGAAGGGGCTGGAAAATCCACGACCGGAAGTGGTGAAAGCCGGAGAGTTCCGTGTCAATCCGGATGACCTTCCGTTTGATCCGAAGGAGTTTCTTGAGTATGAACTCCCGTATGATCCTTCAATGGAAGCCTGGGGTGCTGGCCGATAGACGATGTGAGATAAAAGGCGGGGTTTGTGAGAGCCCCGCCTTCTTTTTATTATGAAACTCAAATCAATCATAGTAATTCTGTTTCTAGCTTCGACGGTTTCGTTCGTTGAAGCCGAGCAGGATGGGGAACTCGATCTGGCCACCGCCGATCTCGGTGAGATCGATCGGGCATTGAACAATCCGCTCACCAGTATCTGGTCGCTCACGTTTCAGAATAACACCTCCACGAAGACGGGCGATGCGGTGGATGGAACCGAATACTCCAACACGCTGTTATTCCAGCCCTTCATGCCGTTCGAACTGGGCGAAGAAAAGAAAACGATGATGACGCTGCGCCCGGTCTTTCCACTGGTCACGCAACCGACGTTCGATGCGTCCGATTCGCGCAATTCTTCCGGCCATACAACCGGCCTTGGCGACATTCAGCTGCTCACCCTCTTCGGCCCCAATAAAGGGCAAGGCTTTGTTTGGGGAGCAGGTGGAACTTTTATTTTTCCGACCGCTACCGATGAGGTACTCGGGCAGGAAAAATGGCAGGCGGGGCCTTCTCTGATGTTGTTCTATATGGGCAAGCCCTGGGTCGGCGGGATCCTCGCACAGCATTGGGAAGCCGATTCTAAAAACGCGCTTACCTTGCCCATCGGCTTAGGCATCACAAAAACCACGCGCTGGGGAAATCAACCCTTCAAGTTCCGCGCTGAAATTCAGTATTCCATTGTGAAGCCCGAAGACTATGGCACCGAGTGGAACCTTCGCCTGCAAATCACTCCCGTCATCAACAGTCCTATGAACACTGGAAAGTAAAAACATCTGGCAAGTACATAACCGGGATCATTGACCTCGGTTTTTTTTCACGATAGACTGCCGAACTATTATTAGGGAGGAGTTATTTTGAAGCGTTCTTTAATCACACTCATCAGCATCGTATCGGTAGCAACGGCTTTTGCCGAGCCCGAGGAAGCCTCCAGTGCAGATCTCGCTGCGGCCGCGCAAAATCCGCTGGCCTCCATGATCAGCCTGCCGTTCCAGAACAATACAACGTTCGATATGGATCCTGGCGATGAAACATTGAACGTGCTGAATATTCAGCCCGTTTGGCCCTTTAAGGTTTCGAAGGACTGGAATCTCATTACGCGGACGATTATTCCAATTGTCAGTCAGCCTGATTTTCCAAACAGCAACAGAGAGGGCATTGGCGATACCAGTGTTACCGGTTGGCTGTCTCCCACGAAACCGATCAATAACTGGACCGTGGGAGTCGGGCCGGTCTTATCGATTCCAACCGCGACGCGTTCTTCACTCGGTGCGGATCAGTTTGGGGGCGGTGTATCTGCGGTGGGGGTTTATATTAAAAAACCATGGGTGGCAGGTGCACTGGTCAACAATGTCTGGGGGATGGAAAATACGGATAACTTGAATACCTTCCTGTTTCAGTACTTTGTAAACTATAACCTTCCGAAAGGGTGGTACCTCGTTACGGCGCCCGTCATAACAGCCGACTGGAATGCGCGATCTGGTCAGAAGTGGATCGTTCCGTTTGGCGGAGGGGTTGGTAAGCTCATCAAGGTTGGAAACCTACCCATCAATGCCAACGCACAGGTTTACCGTAACGTAGAAAAACCTTCTAACTACGGGGACTGGTCGCTACGTCTTCAACTGCAATTCATGTTCCCAAAATAAACTGAGTTCGGGCGGGCGGTAGATGATTGTATTTAACTATTGAACCCGGCCGGTTAGGCCGTCACTTAACTTTGTCGCCCACTTTGCTGACAATGGAGGCGGCTTCTTCTTTTATGATTTCGATGAATCGGAGGGCGAGCGGCGACGGGGAGGGCAGCAGCTGGTGCGCTGCAGAAAACCATCCTTTGGGCATATTTACGGGCATATTGAGTTGGCGCAGGTCTTTTGCATATTTTCCATGAAAAAAGTTGAGTTGCGGTGCCAGAAGAATGGCATCGGATCGCAATGCGGTTTCGCAGAGAATTCGGTAGCTGTTGCATTGTGAGATGGATACCCGACGGTCTCGCGATAGGTCCGCGGTTCTCAACACCTCTTCCAATCTACTTTGATAGAGTGTTTCAAGGTGCTGTGCCAGCAAGGGATAAGCACTGATCTCCTCCATTTTGGTGGTTTTTCTCGCGAGCAAAGGATGGTTTTTTCGAACCCACCAGCCTGGATCAATACTGCAGACCCTGGAAATCTTTAGATTTTCCTGCCCGATAAAAGAGCTCTCATAAGCCACGAGCAGATCGAGCTGCTGTTTTTTCAACTGTCCGGATAGGATTTCCGCCGTCTCTATCGTTATGGAGAGCTCAACGGACGGATAATCAGAAAGCAGGCGCGCCATAACTGCCGGCCCCAACAGATCAGCCACTCCCGGTGCCAGCCCGACCCGTAAACTGCCCGAAGCAATATCAGCAATCTGGGCCAGCTTCGGAGCAATGGAGTCAAACCCGGCGGTCAAGGAACGCGCCTCCTGCAAAAGCTGCTCGCCGAACTGGGTCAGCCGCTGCCTTTTGTCGCTTTTGTCGAACAGCGGGACACTGTAGTACGCCTCGATTAGCTGGATGCTTCTTAATAAAGAAGAGGGGCTGAGATGCACATTCCGGGCTGCGGGCCGAACCCCCCCGGCTTCGACGACTGCGATGAAGTGCTTTAGGTGACGAATATCAATCATTGTTCTAAAATTTAGAACAGATTGGTTCGAAAATAACAACACTAGGATTAAACTTTACCCTGTGACCACCCCTCAAACATGAACATATTAGTCCTAATAGTTATGCACGCACCCTTATAGGGGATTTAAATATATAAATAGGAATTTAAGAATGAAGATAAGCAGAGTTTTCTTTTTAGGATTAGTTTTAATAATGAACTCACAGGCGTACCGCTTTGAGGTTGATACCGACATTGGTTTGGCGTTTGAGGGGGCTAAAAATGATCGGGGTGAGGTTGAGGATGCAGATGAAAAGTTTGGTATATCGGCAAAGGGAACATTCTACTTTAATGAGGTAGAAACCGATAAGGGCGCTCTCGAAGAAGCGGCTTTTTTGAACAAGGCGAGCAGCCTTTTTGTCAGCTATGACCTTATGGGAGAATATTACGGCTTGGCCTCGAGATTTTCCGAAGGGGTATACGGAAAGTCATTCGGTCTGGGCGGAAGCGGTGTGATCAATGATTATGTTTTTTTAGGTGAATACCATTTCGGTTCCTTGAATGGGTCGTATGAGAATGAAGATATAAACCAAAGCGAACTGAAGGTTGGTTTCGGAAAATACCTGACCGACCTCTCCATGCTCACACTTTCCTTTTTCAGTATTCAAGATACCCGGGACTATATTCCGGGAGGTGGGTTAGGGGTAAACTTCCGAGAAGATAAGGGGCTGGACCTGGCCTATAAGCAGTATGTTTCTTTTCAAAATTCCCAGAGCCTGAGTTATGGGGGTAACCTGATTCTTTCAAACTCAGATATCATCGGCGGGGCTTCCGGTCTTCGGTGGGGGTTGAAGGGATTTATCTCTTATTTTCCCACTACGCAATGGGTCTTAGGGGCTGCTTTGGATGTTGAGGATTTTTCAGATGATGACTATGATTTTAGTCGCGTATTCTTAGACGCAACGATCCGTTATTATTTTGTGGAATCGTTTTCCATGGGGCTGAACGCTGGTTATATCCACGGTAAGGATGAAATTGGAAAAGTGAGCGGTGTGCTTGCTGACTTGGGCCTCCGGTTCCGATTTTAGGAGGTATACGGATACTTTCGTTACCATTGCGTCGGCCACTGATCTAAGACTCCGGATCGTCGAACTTCAGGTTCCTCATTCCGATGGTCACGCCATCCAGATGGTACTGTGTTCGGAGAAAAATAACGTTTAATTAAGGTGCATTCGTAAAATATAAAAGGAGATGTGTATGAAATTATATAGGTTGGTTTTATTATTATTACTGCCGCTATCCAGCGCGCTCGCGAAGGATGCCGTTCCGGCACCTCCAGCAGATTTTAAGGGAAAAATCGCTCTTGATTTCCGTGATTCAGAGCAAGACTGGGGGCCTTTCACGCCTGCAAGAGCTCCTGCTGGCTCACCGAATGTATTGTTTATTTTATAGCCTCTTCCGCAGAATCGGTGGGTAGTATGCTGCCCTTTTATGCCCCTAACCCCTGAAAACAGGAGATTTTCCTTTAAAATAGACCCTTTCTTT
>JADGFE010000037.1 GCA_016744085.1 Kiritimatiellales bacterium
GGTTCAACCCGGCACCTTCATGAATGCCGGTGTGAACAAGAGTTTTACCCCGAAAGGATGCTTTGGCAAGAGCCTGACGCGAAGCGGCTTAGTTCAACCCACTTTTAGCTGGTTAGCTAAGATCTGAAAGGATCCCCTCGTTACAAACGGTTCAGCACAGGAAGCCCTGATTGGGATATCAGCTTCGCTTTCGATCCACTTGTATAGTTCTTTGCCCGAAGCTGTCAGTTCTTCCTCTGTTGCCGGATCAGGAATATCATCCTGTATCTGATCAAAACGTACCGCCCACTCCTCCTGCAAAGTGTCATCATACCTCTCCAACTCGTTGTTGATTAACAGATCCTCCCGAACCCATCGCGAACGTTGTTCTGAAGCCTTGTAAAAATTTTTCGCTGCTCTGGAAATTCTGTGATTATTGATCGAGATAAGATGTAATTGTCTTGAGAACACCCAATCTGAAAATGGTTCAATATCCGGTGTAGCCATCTCTACATCTGGATGAATTGGCAGTGCATCGGACTTAAACTGTTCACGAAGCAATTCTAGCCGGGCATCAAGCTCTGCTCCGGTAATTGCTTTGGCTGATTGCAAATCGTTCATGCCATCAACAATTTGTTTAATCCACCACCCTTCGAGATAATCTAGAAAATTAGTGATTTGGTTCCGATTACAAGAACTCCACAAAACATCTTCCAAATGCTCCTGCAAATCCTCATTTAACGGGCAGTTATCCAGGATACAAATTGACTCAAGAAGCGATTCTCGGTCTTCTGGCATCAGCGCTAAATATGTTTTGTACACTTCGGCATTTGTGACGTTCGTCGATGTCTGAGCGGTCTGTATCAATTTTTTTTCTGCCTCTTCAATATTGCGATTCTCAACTCTCAAGTTGCTTGCAGCTGAATTTTGTGCTGCCGAAGCAGTCGTCATCATACAAAGCACAGAGCCTTTTTTTGTCATCCCGGATTTGTACAGATCAATCCAGATGCGCATGGTTTTCCAGAGGTCGACACTCGCATCCGTCAGGCTTGCTGTGCGGGAAATATGGTGTTTAACCTGAACAATATCAGTTGGAGTACCATCTTTCTCAAAAACCACATCATCCAGGGTCTCAATCGTGACAGCGACATCTGGGTCATTTTTCAATCTTTTTAATGTTTCCAGCAAAGCCAAGCGGCACTGATAGATGTATCCTACCAGCGATGCTGAAGCGGAGTATTGTGTTCTATCTGTGCCTGCCATATCAGCTCTCCTGTTTGCTGAACAAACGATCTCTCCGCTCTACCGTGCCACTATTCCAACTTGATCTGCCGATTGGTAAGTGGCTCCAAAAATCGTATCGCCTAGCCATTTGTTAAAGGAAGGGTTATCGCTGAACTGTTTGAAGAGTTCCGTGTGGTCTGCAATGAGTTCAACCATCACACGCCCCAAGGCTTTGTCATGCTCAATACGGGCGTTTTGCTTGTCTGAGTTTTTGATGGCATTTTGATAGGCCGCATCGGCTGCCACTTTTCCGGGAATCTCTTCTGCAATCACGGTGCGAATTTTGTCTTCATCTTTCCATTCAATATTCCCGAAGAGATCATTGAATGTCTTGATGATGTTACTGAGCTGATCTAACTCGGGTTCTGGTTTCCGGCCTCCACCGCCTACAGAACCGATTCCCAGCTCGGCATCTTCGTCGGGCATGGGCAAGTGTAGACTCGCTTGTACTTCCGCTCGATAACTATCCATATCAATAGTTTCAAGGATTCCCTTCGACAGATCCTCTTCTTTGGGGGCCGGAAGTTTTGGAATCAGAAAGTTGAGGAAAATGGAAAGCATTTCCCATTCAGGATGAGTGCCCGGAAGCAGGCAGGCCAAAAAGCCATAGGTACGGACAAAAGCTTTCGATTTTCCTTTAAAGTTTACCTGTCCGTCTTCATCAAGGTCGCTGTTATACACAGAAACACACGCATCCAATATTGGATCCAGTGTATCCCGATCCGCGCCTGAAAGGTAAAGTTCCACTAAAGATTCAATCTGTTCCGACGTGTAGACTTGATGGCTATCAAGATCGGCCTGTAAATCATAAAGTTTATTGGGATCCGTCTCTTCGCTTAATAGCGTAGTGCGGTAATAATCCGCAAAGGCATGTTGAATTACCTCTCCCTCGTTGAAGAAATCCAGCACAAACGTATCGTGCTTCTTCGGGTGTGCCCGGTTTAATCGCGACAGGGTTTGAACGGCTTTAATCCCGGATAGAGATTTGTCGACGTACATTGTGTGCATTAACGGCTCATCATATCCCGTAAGAAATTTATCGGCGACCACCAGAATGCGATAGGGATCTTCCGCAATATGATCCGCAATTTTATTACTCGGGAATCCATTCAGCGAGGCTTCCGTCACCTTTTCGCCGCCATATTCATGCTCCCCGGAAAAGGCCACAATGGTTTTGTAGGGCAGCTTCTTTTCCGCCAGATACTCATTGAGGGCATGAAAATATTCAATTGCACGCATGATGCCGCTAGTAATTACCATGGCGCGGGCTTTCCCGTCAATTTTCCGGCGTTCCATTACCTGCACATGAAAATGATCGACCATGATTTCCGCTTTTTCACGAATGGCATGGCTATTGGACTCCACATAGCGGCGCAATTTTTTCTGCGCCCGATTACTATCGAACAGCGGATCATCCTCCATCATTTTTGCCAGACGATAGAAGCTGGTCACGGGGGTGTAGTTTTGCAGCACATCCAGAATAAACCCTTCCTGGATCGCCTGCTTCATACTGTAACAATCGAAGGGTTTATGACCGATCTTCCCGTCCGGTTTTGGCGGCTGTGCCTCTCCGAAAATTTCAAGGGTTTTGGGTTTCGGTGTTGCCGTAAACGCAAAATAGCTGGCATTGGGCAGCATCTTACGACTTTCCATCAGTAGATTAATTTTATCTTCGGTGCTCTCTTCTTCCTCGTCCTGTGGTGTGCCGTAGGGTTGTTTAGCTTCTTCAGCGGCCATGGCAGGTATTTCATCTTCCGCTGTCGGATAGACCACCTTCTTTTTAGCCGCCAGAGCGCGGTTCATTTTCGAGGCCGCTTGGCCTCCTTGGCTGGAGTGTGCTTCATCGATAATGATGGCAAAATTATTTTTCCGGTGTTCATCCCCGATTTCAGCGAGAATAAATGGGAACTTCTGCACCGTAGTGATGATGATCTGTTTGCCTTCATGGATAAAACGCCGCAGATCGCCGGATCGTTCCGCGTGGCCGACAATGTTGCCCACCTGCGCAAAGGAACGAATTGTGTCGCGAATTTGTTTATCCAGCAGGCGACGGTCCGTAACCACAATAATTGAATCGAATACCGCTTTTTTTTCTTTTTCCAATCCAACCAATTGATGCGCCAACCATGCAATGGAGTTCGATTTTCCACTCCCGGCTGAATGTTGAACCAGATACCGTTTTCCGGGGCCATGGGTTTGTGCATCGGCCAATAGTTTACGTACCGCTTTGAGCTGATGGTAGCGCGGAAAAATCTGTTTATGTTTTTTCCGTCCGGTTTTCTCATCCTTCTCTTCCACCACCTGGGCATAGTTTTCCAGAATATCGGTAAGCCGCACTTTGGAGAGAATCTCTTTCCATAGATAATCCGTCGCCAACCCATCTGGATTCGGCGGATTGCCCGCGCCATCCTTAAATCCTTTATTGAACGGAAGAAACCACGAATTCTTTCCCTTGAGATGCGTACACATGCGCACCTCATGATCATCGACGGCAAAATGAACCATGCATCGGCCAAATTGAAAAAGCAGCTCTTTGGGGTCGCGATCATTCTTATACTGCTGCACCGCATCTTCAACCGTCTGTTTCGTCAGCTTGTTTTTCAGTTCAAAAGTCGCAATGGGCAGGCCATTGATAAAAATACCCATATCGAGCGCCAACTGTGTTGCACTGCTGCTGTACCGCAACTGGCGCGTCACACTGAAAACATTCTGTTCAAACAGCTCCTTGGCCTTCTCATTATTGGCCGTCGGACTGCCGAAAAAGAGCGGTACCGAATGCGGGTAATCTTTGATGCCCGTGCGCAGGACATCAATAACGCCGCGTTTTGCAATCTCCCCCTGTAAGCGATGGAGAAACTTGGTTCTTTTCGGAGTGTCGGATTCCAGCTCCAGCTGTTCAGCCAGCTCTGGTTGGGTGGACTTCAGAAAGGCGGTCAGCTGCACCAAATCAATCGCATGGGCACGATCATAGTCGCGGGGATCTCCCGCCACATAACCTGCCTCTTCAATGAGCGACTGAACAATGATCGTCTCCAATCCCGCTTCACTGGTATCCGTTACATTCATGACACGGCATTCCAGTTTGTTTGATCGATCCAGCCCTTATCCGCCAACACATGCACCGCTAATTCAATCTGTCGGGGAGCAAACTGTTTCTTGCGCTCATTCCACGCATACACCTTATTCACCAGATCCTCCACCGAAGAGGCCGTTTCCTGTTTCACAATCCAGTGTACCGTTGAAAGCAGTTCCAGTCCGAAGGGTGATTCAAATCCATCCACCAAGTCGGCGACCCGTTTAAAGTGGGCCTGCGTTTGATCATGTGAGGCAATAAAGGAAGCCGCATCCTCCACGGCACCGGGAACCAACTTTAATTGCTTATCCGGTTTGTCGCCCCCGTCTGCGTAGCCCGCGATAAAATGCCCCTCAATTTTATTCAGCACATGCCGCAGGTTTTCAGCATACGGGCCATAAGAACCTTTATTGTAATTCAGCCGTAACCCTTCGCCCGCCTCCTGCATAAAATACATCAGTTTATGCACTTCAAGTAGCGTTACAAACGGATCCAGCAAGCCGTTCAAATAGCGCTGAATCAGTTCAATTAAGGCCGCTCGACCGGGCGTCATCGTTGGGACTTCGCGGTTTTTAACCATCTTTTCGGCTTCAGGAGCGCCCTTCGGCTCAAAGACGACGATCTCCACATCCGTTAAATCTGAAAGCGTCTGCTCAATCCGGCCACGAACCTCGCTCCATTCCAAGCCGCCCAAGCCGCATCCCAACGGAGGCAATGCAATCGAACGAATCTTATGCTCTTGGATCACTCGAGCCAAATCCAGCAACCCGGAGTCAATATCTGCCATTCGGCTTTTACCGCGCCAATGCCGCTTCGTGGGAAAGTTAATCACGAACCGAGGGTTCACAAATGAACCCGTATCGTAAACAAACATATGCCCCGGTTTGACTTCATCCTGCTTGCAGGCCGTTTCATAGACCTTAAAGTTTTCAGGAAACCGTTTCTTAAACTGGAGCGCAATGCCGCGCCCCATCACGCCGACGCAGTTTACGGTATTTACGATGGCCTCCACCTCGGCCTTAAAAATGTCGCCTGTAATATATTTTATCATTCCATCCACTCCCACTAATAATACCAATTGCGCTTCACTTCAATCGTAGGTCGATGTTGCGACCCAGACAAGATCCGGCTGACCTGCTGGTACTGCTTATCTGAATAAACGCCAATGCCTTCGACCAACTCCCACGGAAATTGATCTTCAATTAAAAATTCGGACTGCTTTTGTTCCCGACAGCTTCGCCAACCCGTAGCCTGTACCGCGCCCCAGTTAATCTGACCCAACTGCGCTAAATCTGAAAAATCATTAAAATAATACGATCCCGCATTCGAATCGGTAAACACCCAGCGTTTACCGTTCTGATTGGCCCATTGCACAACCCGCTGAAGATCCGCCACCAAATGAACAATCGGCGTTTGCCCGCCGGAGTACGAAATATCCGGATGATTGTTCATATGAAACATATAGAGCATCACGGAACGGGGGCAAAAATAGAACGGAACGCAGTCACCAACGTGTAGATTGGGGTAGCTGTTGAGTGATTTGCTCAGCCGACGGGCTTTAATAGACGCCATACCGATGGTCGTGCCGCCGGAGTGTCTGCGCTGAACTGTCGCATCACTCCACAAATAACCGTCGTTAAGAATCGAGGCCAGCTTGTCGACATGAACGATATGACAAATTTTAGGATTTGTTGGAACGGGTGTTGTCATACTTCCTCCTCCATCAAACAATCTTCCAAGGACTCATCATCCATCGCCGCTTCCTCGATTTCATCCAGTTCCGTTAGGGTATCCGGTAAAATCACCGCACGAACATCCACTTTACCCGTCACGACATCTGAGACCAGACGGTCGCGGTATTCCCGCATCAGCTCAATCTCGCGCTCGGCTCGAGTGATGGTTTGATCGATGAGAGCGGTTTCGTTTTCGATATTGGCAACAATTTCGTTTTGTTCATTAATTGGAGGTAATGGAACTGGGAAATTTTGAAGCATAGGAAGCCGCAGTGAATCGACTGTTGATTTTGCAGTTTCCCTAAACGCCTCTAGATGCAAATGCCCCTTAAAATAGTGAAAGAAAAATTTACCAGTGACGTCTCTAAAATGACTAAATTTATAGACTCTCTGGTGATAATCAAATTTACCATTCACATAATGAAATACCTTAGCTACTCCAGCACCATCCCCTGCGGTTAAAACAGCCTCTCCATCAAAGGAATATGTATCAATGTTCTCGATAGTTTGTGATCTCACGTAAAACGGATATTTTCCATTCTCTTGTTGATCAACAGTATCTCGTCCGCCTGTTTTAATATTAGATAAAAATTTTGCTCTTCGTATATTCCAATGCTCGGGAATATCGCCGACCCAATCAACGCCGCTGGGTTTTAGTTTTACGTCGGGATTGAGGCCTCGGGTGACGGCCTGATTGATCACATTCTGCTTCTGCTCTTTTAGAAGCTTAATCAGCTGTAGCTTATTGCGGATGAATCGCTTGATTTTATTCTCAACACTATTCAGGTAGCGGGAAATCTGCCGCTGTTCTTCAATAGGAGGAACCACCGAAGGCATGCGCTTAAAATCCTGCCAGTAAAGCCGATTTCGGTCTTTTACGATTCCTCGGGAATAGGCATCGATTTCATTCATGTAAGCAGCTGTCCTGAAAAGGTATGCATAATAAGAGACGTCTACATTAGAAAAAGGAGACACAACCACATAGGCTGGACTAACCAATCCTGTTGTTGGAGCAACTCCGACCGCTCCCTGCCACATGCGCATCATGTTGTAAGCGATATCTCCTTCAGCAGCCCGTTTATACTTTTCGCGATCCGACATCACCTGTTTGCGTTTCAGGTTTTCCATATCGCGAACCCGAACACCGGTTTTTAGCGAAACTTCGAGGATTGGAAGATCTCCAAAGCCCGTTTCATTCCGTTGTTCAAATAGGCGACCATTGCGGAAGACATCCCAGTGCGCTGGGATCATCCCGACATCAGGTTGCCCAGATTCCTTATATTCTGGATAGGGAGGCAGCTTCATTCTGTTGCCTCTCCCACAATCTGTTCAAGCAGGCCTTCGGTCTCTTGTTCAAGGGCATAGATGTCGGCCTTGATTTCATCCAACGTGCGCATGGGGGTGGGACGATAAAAATGGCGCGTAAAGGAGATTTCGTAGCCGATCTGTGTTTTGGCGGCATCGATCCACGCATCGGCATGATACGGCAAAACCTCGCGGGCAAAAAAGGCTTCAATGCCGCCTGTTTCAAGCAACGGAATCTGCTCGGTATCGCGCAGGGCGGTATCGGCTTCATATTCCACCACGCAGGGCTTGCCCTTTACTTTTTCGGCAAACATTCCGTGAATGGGATCAGCTTTTGCTTTGGCGGGTTTAACTAATTTTTTGATTACCCGCTCGGCCTGTTCATCGGATTTGCAGAGCTCGCTTTGCAATAGTTTTTTGCGTTTGGCGGTCAATTTGACGCTGTGCTTATCGGCATCGGTTTTGCAGGTTGCCAGAAAGACATTAAAATCCAGATGCGGGCCGGGGCCCATTTTTTTTGCCACTCGCTTCGCCAAGTTGAACAGCGGCTCCTCGTTTGTTCCGGCGCAGGTGGCTTCAAATGCTGCAAGCCGTTCTTCGCTTAGATCAATGGCCAATCGCAGCGGACGTTCGACGGTGACTTTCCAGTAACCAAAGGCTTTGTTCTCGAAGATTTTTGATTGGTCGGTTTCTGTGGGCTGAAGCACCAAGTCGCAAATGTCCTGCAAATGCTGCTCGGAAAATTCGCAGTTTTTCTTCCCAAGGTTACGGCGCAGCGGCACCGACCATGCGCTGGCATCGATCAGTTGCACCTTTCCACGCCGCTCTTTCTTCTTTTGGTTGGTCAGTACCCAGATATAAGTGGCAATCCCCGTGTTGTAGAAAATGTTTTCCGGCAAGGCAATGATGGCTTCGAGCCAGTCGTTTTCAATAATCCAGCGGCGAATGTTGCTTTCGCCTTGTCCGGCATCGCCGGTAAAGAGCGCGGAGCCGTTATGCACTTGTGCAATACGACTGCCCAGCTTGCTGGATTCTTTCATCTTCATCAGCTTATTGACCAAAAACATGAGCTGGCCATCGCTGGAGCGAGTGATCATTTTGTATTCAGGATCATCGCCATACTCAAAAATAAAGCGGGCATCTTTCAGGTCGCTTTTCCCGCCCATCCGATCCAAATCCGTTTTCCAGCTTTTGCCATAGGGCGGATTGGAGAGCATAAAATCAAACTGATCGGAGATAAATCCATCGGCGGAGAGCGTGGAACCATATTTAATATTTTCCGCTTCTGCGCCTTCGCCTTTCAGCAAGAGGTCTGCCTTGGCAATGGCATAGGTTTCCGGCTGTATTTCCTGCCCATAAAGATGAATGGAGACCTCTTTTCCTGCCGCCTCCGCCAGTTTCTGCAGTCGTTCTTCCGCCACGGTTAACATGCCGCCGGTTCCGCACGCGCCGTCATAGACCAGATAGGTGCCCGATTCAATTTGATCGGCTACGGGTAAAAAGATCAAGTCGGCCATCAGTTTGACCACATCGCGGGGGGTAAAGTGCTCTCCGGCTTCCTCGTTGTTTTCTTCATTAAAGCGGCGAATCAATTCCTCGAACACCGTGCCCATGCTGTGATTATCCAGTCCAGGAAGCACTTCATTCCCATCCGCATCTAAAACCGGTTTAGGACTCAAGTTAATGGAGGGATTGAGATATTTTTCAATCATCGCCCCTAAGATATCGGCATCCACCAAGGTGGCAATCTGGTTGCGGAATTTAAACTTTTCGAGAATCTCCTGCACGTTGGGCGAAAAGCCGTCGAGATAGGCTTCAAAGTCGGCTTTGAGTTGTTGCACCTTCGCTCGGTTTTTCAGGTCTTTAAGGGTGAATGGGGAGCGATTGAAAAAGGCTTCACCGGAGGCCTGACAAAGTGCCGCATCCTGATTGGCAATGCCCGCCGCATCCAATTGCTTCTTCATCGCCAGAACGGCTTCTTTGGTCGGCTCCAGCAAGGCATCCAACCGACGAATCACCGTCATCGGCAAAATCACATCGCGGTATTTTCCCCGAACATAAATATCGCGCAGCACATCATCGGCAATATTCCAGATAAAATTGGTTATGGTATTGTGTACGTTGTAGTCCATTAAAAATCCTTAGTCCTTGTTGGCGTCAGCCGCTGCGCCGCCCGCTTCCACCCATGTATCGATCTGCTCTTTTTTGAATTTCCACAAACGACCAATTCGGTGAGCAGGCATACTTTTGTCCGCAATCCATTTATAAACCGTATCTCGTTTGACCCCGAGATAGTCTCCAATCTCATCTACAGACAACCATCTGTCTTCCATTTTACGCTCCAGTACCAGCAGGCATGATCTGGCTAAAAACAAAGCCAATCCCCAGAATATGATTCAATACATATTAAAAGAGCACATGATACGCATTATACCCTCAAATTCAACTTATCTTTACGAGTTTGACCGAGTTTAGCCGACATCCAACCCTGTCCAACGTCCTGTGGCCAGTCGTACACCTTTGTGATCAAGAGCGTAATGGTACAGCCAAACAGGCAAGCTCAAGCGGGCCGACCTTACCGTCATCAGAACCCGCTCATACATGCATTGACCGTGGGGATTGAATCCTTCCAGCCGGTCAATGGGCTGCAAATCAAAGCAGGAGTCATCAAAGGTCATCAGTTCGCCATGAACGAGATCCCAGTCGCCTTCCGGTCGGGCCATGGCGTTTTCCGGTAATTCGATGTTGTTCTGTATTTGAGTATCGGCCAATGGATCGGTGGTTCCGTGCGCGAGGATACGACCGCTGGGAATCTCCAGAGCGGGAAATCCGGCTGGAAGATGATAGAGCCTACCCCAAGTGGTGGCGGGTTCAATACTGATGGCTCGAGAACAGAACCGGTCGTGATTCCAATACCCGCGTTTGAGGGTTCCGTAAACAAAGATGCGTAGCTGTTGGTTGGTATTCATGCGATCACTCCGTGGGGTAAGGTTCCTTTTCGTTCCTGACAAATGAAATCGAAGGGCTGCTGCTTCCACTCTTTCAGATTTTCATGATTGAAGGTCAGCATGGTTAGCTGCGGAATTTCCAGATCCTGCCAGCCTCGTCGGTCATCGAGCGCAGAATCAATGAACACGGCCTCGGAGGCGTAGAGCACCGCCCGGCACTTGCGGCTGTAGCGCAACGTGAGCGGCTTGTTTCCTTTGAGTACGGTAATGACTCCGGGATTGAACCGTGAGGCCAACACGGCGCTCATTTGCCCGCGACAGAGGCGCAGGGCTTTGCGGAAGCCTGCATCATTCCATCCACGCTCTGAATCAAAGCAGTCGGCCAATCGAAAAATCAGCTCGCTGTCGACCTCAGCATAGCGCGGCAGTTGGAATCGGCAGAACAGTTGGTCGGCGTTGTAGATGGTGCCGTTGTGCGTTCCGATGATGCTTCCTGCCCGAATGGGATGGTTGTTGCGACTGTTGGCTTCACTGCCCCGAGTGCGCCAGCGGGTATGCCCCATGAGGACGGTGGTATGATTATTCACCTCGTCCAACACTTCGTCGAATGCCGGATCGCGAACGATCCGATGTGCTCGAAATGGCCGCTTAAAGAGCCGAAACTGTCCATCGGTTTGAAGCAAGGCCACACCAGAGGCATGTGGCCCGCGCCTTTCGGAGCTGAGCAACATGCGGATAAATACCTCGTTCAAATATTCGCGCTCGGCGATCCGGCGTCGTTTTTTGCCGAAGATGATGCCTACTTGTCCGCACATGGTGTGTCGCTCCCGTTGCCGGTTTGAGGGAAGAAAATTTTCGGCTCCCCAATGATGAACTCCACGTATTCCACAAGGTGGTCTTTGGTCCAAAGAGCGACATCGGGGTAGCCCATTTCGAGGATCAATTCGATGGCCACAGGAACATCGAGCATGTTGGTGCGACCGGAATCACGCACCGCTTCGATGGCTTCCTGAAACTGCTCGGGATATGGCGACTCGATCTCATCCTGCAAAAATTCCACCCAGCCGTGTTGCGCCATACGGGTGAAAAATTCTGAGGCGGCTTGTTCGGGATCGTCCGGCAGAGGTTTCCCGCTTTCGCCGTCGATTTTGGAAAGCACCCGAAGCTGATATTCCCTCAGCGACAGGTCGGTCGTGAACGGTGTTTGATGGTGCATCTGTTCGGCGACTTCAAGGCAAGTGGGTGCCTGCAGAACTCTGCCGTCGTCTGGGATGGGCTTCCCGTCGAGCGTCATAGAGTGGATCTGTATTTTCATGGTTGTTCCTCCTGTTAAACAGAGAGGCCGGATGTTGATCCGGCCTCTGTGGGTTGCGTTGTGATTTCTGCGGGTTGGGGTCGCCCACGTTTGAAAGCGGCATCGCCAGGCATGTTTTTCATCAGGTGCAGGCGGGCGGTTTTAAATTCGTCACCGATCAGACCGAGGTGGAGCAGGAAGACGCGGAAATCGTATTTCGCGCTCTGGATATTAAAGTCCCGTTTCCGGCTGGAAGCGGATCGGGCATTGAGGGCTTTGGCGGCAATGCCCAAGCAAAACTGCAGGTAAGCTTTGATTTTTCCGGCGTGGAGCGTGGATTCAAACCAGCGGAATTCGACGGTGCCGCGATACCAAACATTGTGAAGGTTGAGGCCTCGGTAACGCGTTCGGTCATAGTGTTGCGGTTGGCTGTTGTGATAGCCATACCAGATGCGGTTGAGCTCCGCTTTGGTCGTGGGGCGGTGTTGTTCAATACTGCGGATCAGGTCGTCACTGACCGGACGGGTGTATTGGCTAAGACGGTTGGAGCTGATGCCGAGGGCGTGGAGGATCAGCGGTTCTTGCTTGTAGACCATTTTGGCAAGGTTCCCCAGCTTCCGGCCATCAAAGGGTTCCGCATCGATATGGATATGGATGCCGCATTGGCTGTTTACTTTTCCCTTAGCCCGCCGGACAGCTCGGACGATTTCTTGAAACTGTGGAATGTCGTCGTAGGTTAAAACCGGACTCACCAGCTCTGCCCGCAGGTGGCTGGGTACGCCCGAAAGCGATGCATCGTTGACGACCTTCCATTTACGTCCCCGCAGGTCTTTTACTTCCCATGGGTCGTAGCAAGAAGGAGTTCCAATGTGCCGTACGGTGCCACCGACCACCGAATGAACCGCCCGGGCGATCTGCTCACGGGTTCGTTTTACGGTTTCAATCTCAATCCCAAATCTAAGCTCTCTCAAGTCCATTCTGTGTCTCCGCTCGTGGTTTTTACTCGTTGCGGGGCAATCTGTTACTCCGCTCTTCGCAGTGTGCATACACGCTCTGTCTCGGAGGTATAGCAAGTGAAAGAACACAGAAAACAACCCGCTAACACATTGGGATAAAACATGTTAGCGGGTAATCGCCGCTACTCTTTCGAGAGCAGCTCGTTATGGATGGCGATATTGCGGGATTCATCCCGCTTCAGCTTTTCGAGGAACATGGAGCAGTCCTCGGCATCTTCGAGGGGGAGGCCCAGTTCGGTTTCCAGCCGATACAGCCGCTGGTGCAGGTTTTCGATCAGATTGAAGGAGTGGTCCCGAACCAAACCTTCCCGTTTTTCTTGTGGGGATGGGATGAACTCGGTCATCCCGCCCCGGCGTTGAACAATCATCTCACGGCCTCCATCAGCTCAATGTTGCGCCAAGGGTGTGAATCCTCGGATAAGCCAATGCGGATCCCGTCAGCTCTGCCTTATAGCGCACTTTAGTCCCTGCTGGATCGGTGAAGGTTCTGGTCAGCGTGTATTCCGTCCAGTTTTCATCGATAGGTCGAGTGTCGTCGATGGCCATGGCCTCCCACGTTTCACCTCCATCATTGGAGGTGAACCACAGAATACTGGTGCCACTTGGGATATCCATTTGGGCATACACCTTTGTGGATTCCACGCCCTGCGTCAGCTCGTTCTCTCGGGTCAGGTAAACGCCCGTCGTTTTGTTGAGGTATCCGATCAGATTGACATCGCGAAAGTTAAGCGCTGGCGTATCGTTATTTATGCCGGAACTAAAACGAATGCGCACCAATATGCTGTCGGTCAGGTTGGGCAAGCGTTCCTCTTCCGCCGGAACAACGGCGTCCCACGTCTGGCCACCGTCGGTGGAATATTCCCATAGAAGGTTGGTACCTTCTGGGAGGGCGGAATATTCATCAATATTCAGATCGGAGAACTGCACACCGTTGATCGGCTGGAACTGAACAGTGCCTTCATTCTCGAACTCATAGCCATAAAGCTTAAGCGTGAGATCGGAACCGTTCAGCGGAGTCCAGGTTTCGGCATTGGAACTTTCCAGCAGCACACCTTCCGCATAGCTCTGGCGTGTGATGATGCCCGAACGACCGGTTTTTCCGAGAGTGGCGGTTCGGACTTTATAGTTGGTGCTGTTGGTCAGCAGGACAACCGCATAGCTGGTATTGGCTTCCGCATAGAACGGATCATCGAAAGCGACCTTGGTTTCGCCACCGAGATTAATTTCTGCCGGAGCGATCACCTTTTCGGCAAAGATGGTGTCATTCGGCAATCCTGTGGTCACGCCGCGAATCTGCACCGTAACCGGAATGGACGGGTCGCGTTCTGTGAACTGAATGCCTATCGCCGACAGCACTCGGTTTTCGGTAAAGCTGAAAGTCTGCGCCAGCGGATCGCGCCGAACAAAGATCGTGCGGGTTCGCCAGACCGTCCGCACTACCGGAACACGGACAATACGGGTGATGATGTTGGTCTGGATGAAGCGCTGGATGCGGGTAATGACCAGTGGGTCGTTTACCTGCAGGCTGGTGCGGGCCGTATATTGGCCGTCCGTCATCTCCACAATCCGATTGCCGTTGCGAGCTGTCGTTGGAATCGTGAAGGATGCCGATACGCGCCCTGCATCGTCACTGGTCAGATTGCTGGCTACGATTCGTCCATCACACCGCAGCACAATGCCTGTTCCGCTCGGCGTAAAGTTGATGCCCGTCACCGCAACACCCGTTTGACCGCGACGTCCGAGATTTGGTGTGACCTGCAGCATCGCGGGCGGCTTGTCGAATACCGCATATGGGTTAATATTGCGCTCTTCCGACCAATCGCTCTGATCCAGCAGCACTTCTTCAGATCCGGGAAGGAGCGCAAGGCTGCCGAAGAATTCAGCATCGCTGTTGCCTTCATCCACTTCAAGCGGCATGGAAACCGCCGTACGATCCGGAGAGGCGAATTTTTCCAGAGCGTTCACCCGGGCATCCCAATCGGCGTGATAAACATCGGATTGCGCTGTATTGGAAAAGTCGTCCGAGTAGATACCTTTCTTGGACTGCGCATCGCGGTTTTGCAGTTCGTTGTTCATCTGATACTGCGCATCGTTGTATTTCAGATCCTCCACGTCTTTGATGATTTCGTGGATCTGATCCATGGTGATGCGGGTCAGACCAAAGTTGCGGATGGTCATGATTGTTGAATTTGGCGGGCAGTCGATACTGCATAGACCCAATGTATTCTCCGGAACAATCGGCAATTTCGGGAAATCAGCTGGTGCGCCTTCAAGGCGTTTAATTTCACGACTGGTGGCGTAGATGATGTCCTTGCGCCCGAGATAATAGTCGTAATCGATACTGCAATTGGACCCATTGACCGGTTGCTCTCCTAATGCGCCGCGCCCGAAGTTCACCACATTGAGGTTGCCCAATTCGATCTGGGCGGAAGACATGGAAACCGACGACGTATTGGCCGACGGAGGATTAACTCCAGAAGCTTCATCCACACCGTCATCGATGTAAGAGACCGCCTCGCTGCCCAGTTCCTTGATTCGCTCAAAGCTGGTTCGCGATCCGTTAATCGCCGCACGGTAGACTCGGTAGCCATTTGCTCCGTTGACCGGAAGCCATGAAAGGCGGTTCAGCTCGCCCGCCACCGTCATCCGGGAAAGTACGCGCCCAGCATCAAAGGCCGTTTCGCCCGAACCATCAAATGCGGTCACGATGTAATGATAGGTTCCCGCCGCTGGGTGCGCGTTCTGGCCAAACCAGCCGCCGTCGATATAATCTTCGCCTTTGACCATCTGTTTGGTGTAGGTCCAGCGCACGGTGTAGGTAGTACCGATAGCTGGTTCATTACCGGAACCGATCCAGTCGACCTGATTGCCGGACTGCTGCCAATCCACTCCTTCCTGAAAAATGGTTGCGCCTTGGCTGACCTCCAGAATGTCTACCACCGGATTAGGATCGAGCAGATCTTCGCCGCCGCCGACTGAACCACGAGTCACATTGGCGGTGATCTCCACAATGGCTTCCACCTGCGTGGTCTCTTTGAGCGGTGTGGAGTTCACCGGATACTGCCGCTGGCTAATGTTGTAGGTTTTCTGTTCACCGCGCACCGATTTGATGGCAACCGATTTAGGGATCAGCGTGGACGTCGGCATATCTCGCTGATGCCGGAAGCCCTGAATATAGGCGCGGCCCGCGTTGGTAATCACTTCTACATCGCTTTCATCCAATGCGCCAAGGAAACTGTCGAATCCGTCGACCAGATAACTTCCGGCCTGATCAAAGGTACGTTCCGCCAGATTTTGTAGGAGAGAGTTAAGGCCTTCTGCTGCGGCAAAGGAGAGCTGGTCTTCGGTGATGGAGGAAACGGTGATCCGGCTTCCGGGGAGCGTGCCCAGCAAATCCTGTAGGACAAGGTTAGATTTTTCCTGCACGGTAGCGGTGACATCACCTGTGGCCCGGTCAAATTTATAGATCGGCACCACCTTCCGCTCCGTCACATTGTTGGGTAACGTCTGGCCGGATGTGTCAGTGGTCTTCAGGGCCAGCACCCACTTTTCGCGCTCGGCAGTCGGTTCGCCGGTTGCCGGATTAATCAGGGCCGCATCCTGTGTGTAGCCATAATTGTATTTGAGCAGTTCGGCATAAACGTAATCTGATCCGTCCATGGTGGCCGGATCATAGGTCAGCGTGGCTCCGTCAACTGTTTCTACATGACCGGCGATATAGATCATGCCTTGCGTGAGGGTCAATTCATTCGCCTGCACGCGCACATCCAGCCCGCTCAAAATCGCTCCCTCCTTAAAGAGGATATCGGCAATTTTGCGTCGCTCGAGGTTAATCAGCTCCTGCTGCTCATTCAGTTCGGAATCGAGCAGATCTCGGTCCTGATGGTAGCGAATTCGTTTATAATTTTTGGTGGGGTCGAAGGTTTCTCTTGAAATACTCATGGTTGGTGCTCCAGTTAATCGTTCATAGTTGTTGGTTGTTGGGCCTGTTCTCAGATCGAATTAAAACGGGCCTTTGGCCCTAGATTTTGATGATCCCGACCAATTCCACGCGGGTGTCGGAAATTTTGTTAAAATCGGGAATGTTCTTCACTTCATACAGGTAGCCCGAGCGCAACACTTCGCCCGTCGGATTGGTGTCCTGATCAAAGGGACCGCCCTTGGCAAGATCACCGCTCACGCTGGCCACATATTCCACGTCACCGCCAAAGAATCCGTATTCGCGAATAGTGATGCCATTGGCTTCGGCTTCTTCAAAACGAAAGAAAATACCGATAGTATTGGTCTCTTGAGCCGTCTCCAGGTATCGAACTCCGTTGACCACCAATGCGCCTTCAACATCCTCCTTGAGGAAGGTTCGTTTGTAATAGCGCTTTCGGGCCTGCTCATTTTTGAGGGCCATCTGTTCGATAGTCGGTGCAGGCGGATTCTGCGGATCGACGAATGTTTCATCTCCATCGCCGATGGCGCAGTGGGTAATGCCTTCCACTGCTTGTCCGATTAATAATTTGGCCGTTAATACACGGCCTGATTTTACAATGAGTCCTAATGCCATGGTTTTCTCCTTATGTCTGAATCTCGTGTTGTTCGTTAATAATCACATTGAAAACGGTCAGCCCGGCTTCGGCGGTACAGTCGATGGTCTGCTTAAGGTTCTGGGCGGAATCGGCAATCAGTCCATGGGAACCGCTTACCCGGATCGCGGCATCTAATGAGTGTTGACGGGAATGCGTAACTCGCACGGCGGCGGTAGCAGTCTGCTGAATTTCCTGAATAAGGGCCTGCCAAGTGTCGGTGTCCTGATTCAGCCGGTTAAAAACTATGCTTTGCTGATCGCACTCAAAACCTCGAAGGTTTTCAACACGAACTGAACTTGCCGCCTGAACCATGATGGTGCGCCGAGAATCCCGAGGAGCAAGCAGATCAAAATAGGTTCCCTGCACTGGAGCGAGTGACTTCGCAAATTGAGGTCGGCGAACACCCCCTCCGACAGGAACAGTTCTGATTATTTTTCCCTTATGCACGGCCACGGCGAATCCTCCCACTCATCCTTAACGCATTTCCTCTGGAAAGACTGATTTGCAAGCGAGGAGTTCGTCTGCCCCTGACAGACTTTGTCCGTTTAATATTTCCCTGTACGGTCGCCATCGCAGTTACTCCTTAATCGCGCACCAGCCGCCACCGGAGAGGTTGAATACCCGAAAGGAATCCGCATCGATTTCAATCGTATCTTCGGAGGCCACGTTTCCGCCGCCGGTGGAATAGATTTCAATGAGTTCCCCTCGCAGTTCATGATAACTGGTGGAACCGTTCATGCTGACCAGCCACGGGAAGAGAATCGTGGTGCCGTAGCGTTGTTCCGGATCGGAGTCAGCCTGAAGGTTACCGTGGGCGGCTCCGCATCGTCCCTTTTGTCCGCTGGCGGAACTCCAGCCATCAAACTTGTTCACGGCGTAAAAGGTCGATGGCATATTGTAGTACCCGGTAATGACCGGCTGCGGATCCTCACCGATTTTGGCTCCGGCAGAATAATCATTCGCAAGCGCTTCGATGGTGACCGTGTTGGGAGTCGTGCCCGTATCGATAGCCGTAATTTTGACCCGTTCAATATTGGCATCGTCTTTGATGATGTAATGCAGATCAGGCGTAAAAATAGATGCGTCATTAACGGGCAGAACCACGGCGCTACCATTAATTATTTCTGCCTGTGTAATGCCAATCGCCGAAGACCAGAATCGTTTGATAGACCCGCTATAATGACCGTAATAGGTGGAGACGATCTTGCTGACCAAAAACACATGATCGAGGTCGGCATACAGCCAGTAAATAAAGTCAGCGGAGTTATCTGCCCGCAGGTAGGTGTAGCTACTAGAGAATCCTTCATGGACTCCCGTTTGCGTCGCGTTATCCCAATACTGGTATGCAGACACCTCGATACGCCCCGAGCTTGTTCCAATCTGGAAGCGCAGATAGATATCTTCCGCTCCAGATTCTCCGACCGACTTGAAGACATAATACGGCCTCGCATCCGCGAACTGGTCGTCATGAAGTGACCAGCCGACTGTGGTGACTAAAAA
The DNA here is from genome assembly GCA_016744085.1 of Kiritimatiellales bacterium. Taxonomy (GTDB): domain Bacteria; phylum Verrucomicrobiota; class Kiritimatiellia; order Kiritimatiellales; family Pontiellaceae; genus Pontiella. The sequence continues at coordinate 18,710 of JADGFE010000037.1, forward strand.
ATCTTTGATCCGATTGAGTAGATCCAATCGTCCGCTAGCGGTTCCTTGAGTGCTAAAATAAGCCATAGTTTCTCCTTATAAAATGGGGTTCTCTGTTCCGGTAAGGCGCAGTTTGATGTCGGTCTTGTTTTGAACGGGGGTCGCGGGCAGCACAGTGCAGCGTCGCCAGAATGAAATCGTCTGGTCGTGGGTTTTGGCTCCGAGGTTGAGCAGAGCGCTCTGCGTGGCGGCATCAAGTTCGGCCTGCGTGAGCGCGAGCTTGTACCAGACCGATTCGTCCGTTTCGAATTCGTCAATGGGGTCCATGACCAGTCCGGTGTAATCGTAGCCGGAATAGACCACGGCATCATCAGCGTGAGCGGCGGCCACGGTATTGGAAACGGCGCGGCGCACGGTCAGTGATGTGGTACCGCCTCCGGAGAGGATCTGCATCTGTTCGGCTCCGATGATGATAAAGTCCGCATCGGCAAAACGCGGCTCCTCCAGTTCAATACCGTTCTGGGAGTCATCAATCGGAGCGGCCTGCGTGGTTTGTTCGTTGGCCACGAAAATTTGCCGGTCTTTGATTTCGCCAGCGGTTCCGTTGTAGTTTTCTGCATCCGGATTGCTCAAATCGCCTTCCGAAATTTGCTGTGTCAGTTGTGCATCAAGATATAGATGTATTGCCATGGAGACTCCTTATGCAGGCCATTGGGTTACGGTGTATTGGTTCGTTGCGCTCTCTACAGAGGCGGTTTGCTCGTCGTTTAAATCCCGCTGACGGAATAGCCAACGATGTCCAGGTTCCGTGCGGCGGAATCCCGATTGATT
>JADGFE010000038.1:0-3594 GCA_016744085.1 Kiritimatiellales bacterium
CATATTACTTGTATGCCATCCTGATTTCAGGCCATTTCAAACTTTCAGGCAAAGCGAAAACCTCACGTGCACCCACTGATTTGGCGGAAGACCCTTAAAAATGGGTTAAGTAGAGGGGGGCGGTAAAGGTATGCGGCTCTTCGACGACCGCCTGCTGTCTCATGGAATTGCAGCAGTTCTTTCAGATCGAACCGCTCCCCGGCGTAAGAGCGTAGCAAGGCCATCTAGTCCGCTGTCAGCTCGTTGCGCTTCTTTAATGTCTTGAAAAACCATGTGATCATGGTTGCTCGTGTTGTTTTTTCAAGAAATGAAGATTCGTCAAAAGAGTCAGTAATCACAAGCGCTCTTTTGATTGCACGCGAGATTTTGGATTCTTCTATAACTTTGGGATTATCATATAATTCCACAGCTGAGAGATTGATTGTCGTCGCCTTTTGTCTTTCAATAAAAGTCAGTATGATGAGGAATAATACCGATAACTCATTATTTAATGGTTAGGGGCTTCTGTTTCGGCATCCGACCAGACCGCAAATTCATTTCCGCTAGGTTCGGTGAATTGGAAGCGTCGGCCGCCGGGGAAATCAAAGATGGGTTTGATGATGATTCCACCTGCTGTTTCGACCTTGGCGAGGGTGGCTTTGAGGTCGTTGCTGTAGAAGGTGACGAGTGCGCCGCCGGTTTCGGGGGAGGATTTGAGATTGGCTTTGTAGAATCCGGTCATAATGCCGCCGCCGGGGGAATCGCTGTATTCGGGGCCGTAATCAGTGAAGGACCAGCCGAAAACCTTAGTAAAGAAGGTCTTGGTTGCCTCGATATCGCTTGCCGGGAGTTCCACATAATCAATCTTTTCGTGCCTATCCATATATGCCTCTTAACCTTACCATCGTGAATACGTACTAATGTATATAATCCTTCCGAAATAAAATAGAATCTAATTTCTCGCAGAGCCGCAGAGTTCGCAAAGAATGAATCGAGATACCAGTCTTCTGCGCTCTCAGCGCCTCTGCGAGGTCAATTATTTAGGTTTTACAGGAGATGTGCTTCATTGGCGGTTACTTTGGTTGATTTGGCGGGGGGGATTCATCTATATTCCCCGAATGGCAAAAACAAAAATAAAAGAGCCCGTTCGTTCGGGCTGGCGCGAGATTGCGGGCATTCTGATTGGAACCGTGGGGCTGATGCTTCTATTGGGCGTATTGTCCTATGATCCAGCAGATATCAGCCTGTTCCGTAATCAGCAGGGTTCGCATAACTGGATTGGTCCTTTCGGGGCGGTCACTGCTTTTAAAATGTTCATGTATTTTGGTGTGGCAGGTTATGTTATCCCGTTCTGCATTCTCTGGATCGGGGTCTCTTCGGTATTCTGGTCTGCGCATAAAATCTATCCCCGTTTGCTCTGGTTTGTATTGGGCTTATTCTGTTTGGCCGGTTTAGTGGATATGAACGAGCAGGTTTGGCACGGCGCGGTTCAGCATCTGAACATTGGTACGCCGGGCGGCTTGATGGGCGAGGTGCTGGCTCAGCGGTCGCTGGGATACTGGATTGGCCATGCCGGTGCCGGAATTGTTTTTGTGGTACTGTTATTTATTTCCATTGTCCGCATGTTGGACCTGCACATTGTTGAGCTTTCAAAGAGGCTTTGGGCGTGGATTAAAACGCTGAAACTGCCGGAACCTTCCGTGGAAGAGGTTTTTGAGAAAAAGGCGGAAGAAAAACAAAATTCGAAACGAAAACGTGCTCCGCGTAAGGCGAAGGCCGAGCCGAAAGTAGCGGCGGAGCCCGTTGCTGAAAAGTCGCCGGTTGATATTCGGGCGATGGTGGAAGAGCAGCAGAAAAAGGCGGAAAAGAAAAAGCCGGAGCCGAAGCCTGCACCGGTTAAGCTGAAGAAAGATGCTTCTCCAGCAAAAGCGAAGGCCGACGAAGCGGGCGAACCTTCATTTTTCGTAAACGTCGATTCGGGATCTCAACAGGTCTATAAGCTGCCATCCATTGATTTACTCGATCCATCTGTTCCGCAGGCCAAGGGCATGTCGGCTACTGAAGTGGCGGATACCGCACAGGTCTTGCAGGATGCATTGGAAGAATTTGGTGTTGAAGCCAAGGTAACCGGCGTGCAGCAGGGACCGGTTGTAACCTGCTATGAAATTCTTCCGGCCGCCGGTGTGCGTGTTGAGCGGATTAAAGCATTGGCCGATAACATTGCGTTGAAGATGCATGCCGAGAGCATTCGCATCCAGGCTCCGATTCCGGGCAAGGGCGTCTGTGGGGTAGAGGTGCCGAACTCAGCCCGTCAATCTGTCTTTTTCCGCGACATGATCGAAAGCGCTGAATTCCGAGATGATAAGAGTGCGCTGCCGCTGGTGCTGGGTAAGGACGTCAGTGGCGACACCATGGTTTATGATCTGGCCAAAATGCCGCATCTATTGATTGCCGGAGCAACGGGTGCCGGTAAGTCGGTTTGTATGAATTCGATTCTAACGGGTTTGTTGATGAAGCATTCGCCGGATGATTTACGCATGATTCTGGTCGATCCAAAAACCGTGGAATTCCATCAATATAACAATTTGCCACACCTTGTGGTGCCAGTGATTACCAATGCGAAGAAAGTAGCGCTTGGTCTCAAATGGGCGATCGACGAAATGGAACGCCGCTTTAAATGGTTTCGCCAGGCCGGGGTTCGCGATCTTCCCAGCTTTAACGCACGCGCCATTGCAAAACAGGAAGAACTGTTTGGAGAGGAAGCAGTGGTGGATGCACCTGAGAAGAAGAAGGATTCCATTCCTGAAAAACTGCCTTACATCGTCATCGTAATTGACGAGCTGGCTGATCTGATGGCGGTGGCGCAGGCCGAAATTGAAGCGGGCATTGCGCGTCTCGCCGCGAAGTCCCGTGCGGCTGGAATTCATATGATTCTTGCTACGCAGCGCCCGGATGTGAAGGTGATTACAGGAACCATTAAAGCCAACTTCCCTGTACGTATTGCCTTTAAGGTTTCGCAGAAGGTGGACAGTCGTACCATTCTTGACCGAATGGGTGCCGATGCCTTGTTGGGCCGGGGCGACATGCTTGTGCTTCCGCCCGGTTCGGATAAACTGATTCGTTCACAGGGCGCCTTTACGAATGATCCTGAAATCGACAATGTGACTAACTTCTGGAAAGAGCAGAGTAAACCTGAATTTATTACTGAAATTCATGAAAAGATAGAGAAGCCAAGTACCGACCTTCCGGAAATGGATAGCGGCGAAGATGATGACATTGTCGAGCAGGCGATGGAGGTTATTCGTCAAACCAAGCGCGCATCCACTTCTTCCTTACAACGTCGGTTACGCATTGGATATACCCGTGCTGCACGGGTGATGGATCTACTGGAAGAAAGAGGCGTGATCGGCCCGCCCGATGGCGCGGGTCCGCGTGAAATATTGATCGATCTAGATGGGGAAATTCCTCAGAATACGGGAGCGCAAGAAGATGGAACAAGCTAGTTTAAATATCGGAACAATCGGCCAGAAGCTGGAGTCCGCACGTCAAGAAAAAGGGGTGACCGTTTCGGAAGCGGGACGGGCCACTAAAATTCTCTCCAAGTTTATTGAAGCC
>JADGFE010000038.1:3604-19108 GCA_016744085.1 Kiritimatiellales bacterium
GACTTCGGCGTGCTGTCGGCTCCGGTATACGCCAAAAGTTTTATTAAAATGTATGCCCAGTATCTCGGACTGGATGCCCGCCCGTTGGTCGATGAATATGTGTTGCAGCATTCCGGCAGTACGTTGCCGCAACTAAGTGATGAAGTAAGGCAGAACCTGGCTACGGTTGATCATGTGACTACGGATTCCACCGGAAACTCTTCCGGCCCGTCAGTCTCTTCCGGCGGTGGGGGAAATATATTCGGAGGAGTGAACGAAGCGATCACGCGCCTTTCTGGATCAGGTTTTTCGCTGAAGATCGTTCTGTCCGTAATCGGAGCAATTGTGCTTCTGGCGATGATTGTATTTAGTGTGACTCAGTGTGATGACGAAGAGACGGAACCGACTCCTGCTGCTGGAGGAGCCGCATCGGTTGAGCGTCCGGTAATTTCGGATGGTGTACCGAATGCCTATTTGGTGAAACCGGGTGTTGTGGAAGTTGAAAAGTAATAAGTTCGTAGTTACTCCTTTAGGGGCCTCTGCGGAATGGCCGCCTAAAGGCGGAACTACAAACCTCTTTAAAGTGGAACTGCATAAGGATTAAAATGAAAGATCTTCCAAATCACCTAACCATGAGCCGTTTCTGGATGACTGCCGTCATGATGGTCTGCATGACGCTTGATTTTCCCTATGCCCGTATCGCCGGATTGGCAATTTTCATTATTGCCAGTATCACCGATGCACTGGATGGCTATCTGGCGCGCAATTTTTTTGGATGCACTTCCTTCGGGAAATTGATGGATCCTTTGGCTGACAAAGTTTTGGTCTGCGCGGCCTTTGTCGGCTTCGTTGAACTGGGCAGCATCGCGGCTTGGATGGTCGTGCTGATTATTGCCCGCGAGTTTATGGTCACTGGCATGCGCTTGCTCATGATCGAAAAAGGGATTGTGATGCCTGCCGGCCCTTGGGGCAAAGTAAAGACCACCGTTCAGATGCTGGCCATCTGCCTCTATTTCTTTGGACTGATCTGGGAATCCCCTTATCTGCCGGCACCGGGGACTGATAAATGCATTGTTTATTCGTATGCCTGGTGGTTGGGGCTGGGTGCCGCATTGCTCACCGCATGGTCTGGCATCGTCTATTTCTGGCAACAGCGCCATACGATTTGGGAAAAAGAAGAAGAGTAGGTTTGTAGGCCCCGTCAGACTGACCGCCTAAAGGCGGAACTACGTATTTTTTTAAAGGATTTTTTATGGGTCGCGAAAATATTGATAAATGGAGCGTTCGCAAATGTGCCAAGGCATGTACGGAATGTGAGAAGGAATTTAAAGACAAAGAAGTTTTGTTCTCCAACCTGTCCTTTGATTCGGGCGAATACCTGCGCCATGATTTTTGTAAATCCTGCTGGGATAAGAATAATCCCGGGCTGAGTTCCTGGAAAACTATTTTTATAGTACCCCCGCCTCCGGAAGAGGAAGCGGTGAGAAAGGAAAATGCCGAATCGTTGTTGCGTAGATTACTGGCAAAAGAAAATGAAGAAAATCTCAATGCGGTCTTTATTCTGACCGTCATGCTGGAACGTAAAAAGATCCTTGTCGAACGGGATGCCAAACGCACGGAAAATGGAAAAAAAATTCGCATCTACGAACACAAGAAGACCAATGAAAGTTTTATGGTCATCGATCCAGAGTTAAAACTCTCCGAACTGACCGAGGTTCAGGAGCAGGTTGTGGGATTGCTCAGCGGCCAGCCGGTTGGTGCTTCAGAGCCAGGTCCCCCGATCAAAAATAAGACGGAACCTACATCGGAACTCCGTCGTCCGAAACTCTGGAAGCGATATCGCTACAGTACCCGCTATTGCTATTAGCGAGTTGTGGCATGGGCATCTTGCCCATGATTCCTGATGAACAGGGAAAACGGGCAGGATGCCCGTGCTACGTAAGGTCAGCTACGCACTTGATCCCATCGAATACCCGCCGAGATCCAGCGTCACGAATTTATAGCCGGTCTTTTTAATGGAGCTGACGATTTCAATGCGCTCATTCATTAACTTATCAAAATCGGTCTGATCAATTTCAATGCGGCAGAGATCGCCATGATGTCGAATCCGATATTGATTATATCCACGGGCGCGCAGAATGGCCTCCGCTTTTTCAACCTGAGTCATTGATTCCAGATCAATTCGGGTGCCGGTTGGGAAGCGTGAGCCGAGGCATGCGAACGAAGCTTTTCCTGCTGTAGGTAATTTCCGGCGTTCGCTAAGGACTCGGATTTCCTTTTTATAGAGTTCCGCATTTTGAAGCGGTGCAACCACACAGTGATTAGCCGCTGCCTGCGTTCCGGGGCGAACGTCGCCTTTGTCATCTTCAATGGCTCCATGTACGAGAACCGTATCTCCAAATTCGGATTGAATGATTTCCATCTTACTGAACAATTCATCTTTGCAATGAAAGCAACGGTCGCCCTTGTTTTCGAGATAGGCTTCGCTGAGGTGTTCCCCGGTTTGGATTATCCGCAAATTCCAGCCGCGGTCTGTTGCCATATCAATAGCTTGTTGCAGCTCCTCACGCGGAATGGAAGGCGAGTCGGCGATCACCATCATGGCATTTTGTCCAAGAACTTCATGCGCACAGTCGGCCAGATAAGTGGAGTCAACCCCGCCGGAATAGGCCACGGCCAGCGTTCCGTAGGATTTCAGTTCTTCGAGCAGGGCCTGCTCTTTTTCATCAATTGAATTCATAGGTTATAACTCTAAATCATTTTTTCGGTTTAGCAATAGCCAGATAAAGAAGGGTCCGCCCAGCAGGGCGGTCAGAATGCCGACGGGAATCTCGGCTGGAGCAATGAGAATACGGGAAAGGGTATCGCAGAGGGCGAGAAATAGGCCGCCGAATAGAAATGAGGCTGGTGTTAAATAACGGTGATCCGCTCCAACGAGTAGGCGGCAAATGTGAGGCGACATCATGCCGACAAATCCGATCGGACCGCAGACGGCCACCACGCCGCCAACCATTAGCGACGCGGCAATAAAGATGAGCTTTTTAACGAGCCCAACATTTACACCTCGGCTGATTGCAATGTCTTCGCCGATCATGAATAGATTCATTTCGCGGTTCAGGAAAAGCAATAGCCCTCCACCGATTCCCAGAAAGGGTAGCAGGTTAATCAGTTTCCCGAAGTCGGCTGTCGTCAGCGATCCCATCATCCAATGAATGATGCGGAAGGAGTGCGTCAATCCACTGATGTATTGGATAAACAGAATCAGGCTCGAAAAGAAAAAGCTGATCGCGATGCCGGCGAGCAGCAGAGTCGTGGTGGAAAAGCCGCCCTTGAGTTTGGTTAAACCATAAACTAGAGCAACGGCCAGCATGGCTCCGATAAATGCCGCCAGTGAGGTTCCGGAAATTCCAATTAATGTGAAGGCCAGTCCGAAGCGAATAAAGACGGCGGCTCCAAGCGCTGCACCGCTGGACACGCCCAGCGTAAAGGGAGTGGCCAGTGGATTGCGGAAGAGTGCTTGAAACGACATACCGCTCAGCGAAAGCATGGCGCCCGCGGCAAAAGCACATAGCACACGGGGAAGGCGGATGTTCATCAAGATTTCATAATCTTGTCCGCTGGCTCCATACGGAATAAATTTCATACCGAACAAAGGACAGACGGCAAGCGCACCCAAAGCAAGTATGCAAAGTACCAAGAGGGGGATTGCCGGCTTTCTCAAAGTAGATCTCCTGAAGTGACTAGCGGGAGGGGGTGCTGAGAGGAGGGTGTGATGGTAAATCCTGTTTCGTAGATTTCCCTGAGGGTATCGGCTTTGACGATTTCTTTAGGTGATCCGTGATAAATAACTGCGCCGTCCTTGATGGCACAGATCCGGTCAGAACTGGCTACGGCAGTATTAATGTCATGATGTACGGCAATGATGGTCTTTCCATCATCGCGGCAGGCGGACCTCAATATGGAAGCCACACTGGCCTGATGCCGATAATCAAGAAAAGTTGACGGTTCATCCAATAGGAGAATCTTCGATTTCTGAGCCAGTGCGGCTGCGATGAAGGCCATCTGTCGTTCCCCGCCACTCAGAGTATTCAATTTCCGATTACGGAACGGTTGAAGGGCGGTGCGCTTAATGGCGTCATCGATAGCCGCATAATCTTCAGATTTTAAGGTGGTGAAAGGGGAGAGGTGCGGATAGCGACCCATCGTTACGAAATCTTCAACCGTCAGAGGACTGGCACGCCCCTCGGCCTGAGGAACATAGCTCTGTTGTTTCGCGAGGTCCTTGCTGCTGTAGTCCGAAAAAGATTTCCCACTAATGCTAATCGAGCCGTTCCAATCCGTGTATATACCGGCAATACATTTAATGAGTGTAGTTTTTCCTGCACCGTTAGGGCCGATAACTGAGACATAGTTTCCCTCGGCGACATCCAGCGAAACGCGCTTTAGAATTTCATTTCCCGAAAGGGCGATGGATACATCCTTTATCTGGATAATCGGCGGGCTCATGGATGCTCCTTGAGGATGCCCGATAAATCTTCCAGTGTTTGGATAAACCGTGGTCCGGGAATGCAGGTGTAGTCGCCGGTGAGATAATAGACCTGTTTGTTTTTAACGGCATTTACGGCAGTAAATTTTTTCCAGACTTTAATGGGGTTATCCACTTCCGGTTGCCCCGGTGCCAGTTCAATAATGATGTCGGGATTGAGGCGAAGGATGGCTTCCCTCGAGAGGACGGAATAGGGGAGCGTCCCTGAGACCACATTGATGCCACCCGCCAGTTCCAGCAATTCATTATGAATGCACTCGGTGCCGAAGGCATGAACTTGTTCCACTTCGGCATCGGCTGATCCGTTGAACGTGAGCAGCACCCGCTGATGATTTTCCTGATGATTTGAAAGTACAGCAATTCGCCGATTAAGATTTGCTGTGAGGTCGGAGGCCTGCGGTTCTGCGCCGCAAGCGGTTCCGATATCGGTAATGGTTTGTAAAATATCAGCAATAAAATAGCTACCGGTTTCGAGATAGGGAATGCCCAGTCCATCGAGCCGCTTTTTGTCAGCATCGTATTCTTTGTGAAGAATCACCAGATCTGGATTCAGGGTGACGATCGCTTCATAGTTATACTGCCCAAATCCGCCGACTTTTTGGATGGTGTAGGCGGCTTCGGGAAAGGTGCAGTAGGGGGTTGTGCCAACCAGTTTGTTTTCGAGTCCAAGTGCATAGATGGTTTCTGTAATGTTGGGAGCCAGCGAAATGATCCGTTCCGGAATTTTATTCAGGTCGGTCTTCTCGGTGCGGGATCCGCAGCCGATAAGTAACAGGAATATAGAAAGGAAACAGAGGCGACTCATTTTATTCCTGCGTCAAATTAAAGGTTAGCGGTTGAATGATTTCACTTTTGACGGGTTGGCCAAATTGAAGGGCAGGGGTGTAGTCCGCTTTTTTTGCAGCTTTGACTGCGGCTTCGTCAAGCCGTTTAAAACCACTCGATTCAGCAATCTTAACGACCCCGGCTTTGCCGTTTTGCAGCACTTGAATGGAAAGAACGGCGGTGCCTTCCTCGCCTCGCCGTTGAGATATACGAGGGTAAGAGGCAATGATCCCTCGTATGGCACTGGCCGTGGTGCGGACTCCTTTATCTTCGATCAACGAGGCAATCTGTTCTTGTGAGTCCATGGATGCCGGCTCTGGCATGGATTCCTGTATGGGTTCGACTACGGCGTCAACAACGGCTTCGACAACTGGTTCGGGAACAGGAACGCTAGTTGATTCAGGCAGAGGGTCTGCTGGGATGATCACTTCAACCGGTTCGGATTTATTTAGCGGCTCGATGACGGGTTCAGGTTTGGCGGCTTTGCTTGCAAGGGTTGGAATGAGCGTAAGCTGAACGACGGTGCGCCCGGAATCAAGCTGGGGTTCGGCCGGGGTATAGAGGCCCCGACTGTATAGCGCTGCAACGTGCAGGGCAATGGACAGCATGATCCCTCCCAGTAACGGGACGTTGATTATGGAGTTTCTTTTTTGCACGAGAAGGAGACTTCCTCAATACCGATTTTTTTTAGATCGTCCAGTAACTCGATTGCGAGGCCCAGGTCGGCTTTTTGATCGCCTTCGATAAATACCGGTTTGGATGAACTGCCGCGCAGTTGCCGGATCCTTTTCGCGAGTCCTTCAGCAATCGCCGGTTCGCTGTTTAAAAACAACTGGTTGTCGGAGTCGATGGTGATCGAGATGTAGTCTTTGCTTTCCAGTGTGGCTGTGCCTGCTGAGGGAAGGTCAATATGAATGCCGCGGTGGACGACCATGGAAACCATGGCATAGATAAAAAAAACGAGTAGCAGAAATACTACGTCGATTAACGGAAGCATTTCCACTCGTGCCTTTTTGGCTTCATATCCGGAGCTTATCCGCATTCTTTTTCCATTCCTTTTTGAACGGTCACTTCGTAGCAAGTAACGAGCTGCTCAATATGGCGGGTCACTTTTTCCACTTTGCGCGTGAGGGCGTTGTAGGGGAGAAGTGTTACGATGGCAATGGATAGGCCGGTTGCTGTGGTGATCAGTGCCTGTGCAATTCCGCCGGTTACGGCTTTGGGATCTTCAATGCCGGCATCGCCAAGCAGATCAAACGATAGGATAATACCTGAAACGGTTCCAAGGATGCCGAGCAACGGAGCTGCGGTAATAATGGTATCTAGCACAGAGAGGCATCGCTTCATTTTTTCGATTTCAAACAAAGCTGCGGATTCCAGCGATTGGGCGAGACCGTAATTGCGATGGGAAAGTCCGCTGGTAAGAATGCGGCAAACCATGCAGGTGGAGTTTTCTCCTTCCTTCATTGCAGTTTCGAAGTCGCCGTTTTCGGTCAGGGTAAAAATACGATTGATCGATTCCTGCCGTTTGTTTTTCTGCACCATGATCCAAAAAACGATGCGTTCAAGAATGATTGCCAGTGCAACGATGGAGCAGGCGAATAACGGCCACATGATCACGCCGCCTTTATGCATTAGCTCTGACATTTAAAACCCCTCTAAGTTGTATTGAAATGCTGAAGATAGTTTTTTTTTCAAAGCTTGGAAAGCGCCATCCGCTTGCTTTGCTCATTACTCTGGATCATTACTCTGGAGAGCAAAAATCTTGCTTTATTTTTTCAGAAAACCAAGATCTCAGCTATTTGGGGTATGAAATGGCGATTAGTCAAAAACAGATTGCGGAACAGATCGGGGTATCAATTGCCCTGGTGTCGCGCGTGCTTTCCGGTAAGGCGCGCGATGTGGGTATCGCAGATGCCACAATTGAAAAAGTACTTAAAGTGGCCGAGGAACTGGGGTATGTACCCAGCGCGGCTGCCCTTACGCTGAAGGGAAAGTCTTCGCGTACGATTGGGGTGGTGGTCTACGATTTTAAGGATCCCTTCTTTGGAGCGATCATTGAGGAACTGCAGGCGCAGGCGCACGAGCATCAATATTCTCTCGTGCTGGCAGGTTTCAGAGCCCGTGTACCCGAGGCTTCGGATCTGGCGCCACTGCATAAACATGCGATTGATGGGCTGATCATTCTGGGTTCCGACGAACGGGCCGATTGGCTCGATGGATTTCGCGGGATGCCGGTTGCCCGTATTGGTCATGGAAGTTCTGAAGAACATAGTGTGCGGATTTCAATTGATGAAGACGATGCGGCCGGACAGATTCTGCAGCATCTCTGTGATTCCGGCCAAAAGAACCTGGCGTTTGTTGGAGAGCACTTTATTGCTCACCGCCTTCGTTATCAGGCGTTGGAAAGACGGGCAGGAATATTTGATTGTCAGCTAACGTGCGAGCTATCATCGAGTTGGGCATTTGCCGCCGGACTGGATACTACCCTGCAGATTTTGGCGGTTGGAAATGCCGATGCCTTGATTTGTGCCACAGACAAAATTGCGATGGGTGCGTTGCATGCGATGTATGATTCGGGAAAGAAGCTGGCGGTGACCGGGTTTGATGATCTTCCTGCGGCGGAACAGTTTCTGCCGCCAATTACCACGATGCGCCAGCCCATTGAAGAAATGGCGAAACAGGCTTTTCAGGAAGTTATCAAATCGAATATTCCCCGCGACATTTTGCTCAAAGGTAAACTGATCGTTCGCAGCTCATCACAATAAATTTCCAGAGCGCTCGGTTCATACAAGGGAAGGTGCTCCGCTTTCCTGTCGGCTCGTAAGTAAGATCTTCCATTAATAAAATGCCCGCTTTGTCCATAAATCAGGGGGTTTAGTATTGGGTTAAAATGGCGATGCGGATTTTGTACAAGTATATCGGAAGCTGATATAAGAATTCCTTTGTGTTCTGGTATACCTTACATCCTCGAAAAATAGATTTAATTATTTAAGGATGGGTCTATGGCAACGAAGAAAGTTACTTCCATATTGCGCAACGTCGGCTTGGCGACGGTCGCAGTGGCCGCACCAACGGTGATTTCGTCTAGTGCGGTGATAAAGGCTGTGCGTGCTACAATGAGCATGAAAAAATCATGGAGCGTAAGGGCATCGATGCCTGCTTCGTGGTTGCCCCCGATCACTGGAATGTTCCGATTTCGCTGGATGCCGTGCGCTCCGGTAAAGGTGTCTATGTTGAAAAGTCGATGAGTCTGACCGCATACTTTCCGACGCGGTTCACTGTTATGGCGCGATTTTACAGGTCGGCAGTCAGCAAGGTTCTGGATCCTCGTTCGGCAAAGCGGTTGAAATCCTGGTTGGCAAGATGCTACGGCCTCTCCTCGCAGTCAGGAACATATTCTTCAGGCGCTGGTTCAGTCAGGCCTTGAAGCCGATTGTGGACGGGTGCAAATCGTCGGGCGAAAAACTGAAGAAGCAGGCGGTTAAATTGCTGGATGGAAGGAGTTAAACGGTATGCCGCCGATGCTTGAGACCGCTTCGAGTGAGTCAACGTCGTCGACGAACCATGTAGCGTTGATGCGCGGTGTGTTAATCATTCATTTGACCACTGATTTGGCGGAAGACCCTTATTTATATGGTTGAGGAGCAGGGGGTGTAAACCAGTTTGCTCCCACATGTTCGGCAAATAAGTTTTGAATTCCGCTGTTGGGCCGTATGGGACCAGCAGCGGTTTTCGCATGTAACGTTCCAGCGTGGCGGTGAAAATTGCAGTTTATGCGTTCGTTCGCCGGAACAACCGATCTCTTTGGCCTTGGCTTTCCAAACGGTATCATGATTATGTTTTTTACCAACCAGCGCATGGGCGATTTCATGCAGAATGGTGTCGTGGATATCTTCATGCTTTCCAGAGTGAGCGAGATCAAAAGCAATTGAGATCGTTTTGTCGCGATAGTTGCAACACCCCGCCCGTCGGGTGGAATGATCAAATTTAAACTGCCATTTTTTAAGGCCGTGCTTTGCGATGAGGACCATGCCTAGCTTCATGACTGCTGTTATATGTTTTTCATGAAGAGTGGCTGTTTTTGTTTCCGGAAAAAGAAGTTCGTAGGGAACGGTGTATTCCTGCTCGTTAACGAGGACAATTCCGCATTTAGGATTTGCTCGTATCAGTTTCCCTTTGAGAGTTTTCTTTCGGGATTGAAAAGAAACCGGATCGTTAGGCGCAAACCGGGCTCGGTGCTGGTCGCTTGGACTCAGCATTATGGATTTATGGCGACGGCTATGCGGTCAAGACCGGCAAGGTCGTGTTTGATCTCAATGTCGGTGTAACCTAACTTTTCTAGGGATTGATAAACAAAGTCACCTTGGTCGAAACCGAATTCTAGAAAAAGTTTTCCGCCGGGCACAAGAACATAGCGAGCCTGCGTTGCTAGAATCTGAATGAGCTCCATGCCAGTCGGGCCGCTATCAAGAGCCTGTTGGGGTTCATGGTCGCGAACGGATGGAGACAGAGCCGCCCAGTCGTCGTGAGCAATGTAAGGGAGGTTGGCCACAACGGCATCGCAGCTTGCTGGAGCAAAGCGCTCGAGCAGCGAATTCTGCATCCAGAAAATACCTGTTTTGAGGTTGTTCGCCACGGCATTTTCTTTCGCCAGTTCCAGTGCGTCTGCAGAAATATCAACGGCTTTAAAATTGGCATCGGGTCGTTGTTGCGCCAGCGTGAGCACGATGCAACCAGAGCCTGTTCCCACATCCACCACAGTGGCTGGGCCATTATTCCATATATTAGAGGTCAGAACCTCTTCAACCAGCAATTCTGTTTCAGGACGGGGAATAAGAACCCGTGGATCGCATTTGATCTGAAGTCCCCAAAAATCGACATGGCCAATCACGTATTGAAGCGGTTCACCCTTTTCAATTCGTTCTGCTAACGGTTCAAGGCGTTTTATGATTTCAAATTTTTCAGTCGTCGTGGGGTTCGACGGAGCTGCACCGGTATAGATAGCCAGCGGTTTGCAATCGAAAATATGGGCCAGCAGTTCTTCGCTCACACGCCGGGCATTATCAATACCCGCAGCGGAAAACCGAAGCTCAAATGATTCAACTAGCTGTTTAATATCCATATTAGATGTGAACTACTATTTATAGTTCTTCGGTTCGACACCCAGATTTTTTATGCGGTAGTTAATTATGCGTTGAGTGGCTTGGAGGTAGCGCGCAACGGCGGCTGCATTTCCTCGGTATTTTTTCAGGGCATCAATCAGAATTTCGCGCTCGTAGGCATCGACCATCTGACGTAGATTGGCTCCATTTTCGGGAAGCAGATTGGTGTGTGTTTCATCGCTCGTCTGCAATGAAGGCGGCATATTAAAGCCATGAATAACACCGTCAGAAGAAGTGAGCACAGCGCGTTCAACACAGTTTTCAAGTTCGCGAACATTACCAGGCCAGTGGTAGGCCATCATCATGTTTATGGCCGAGGTGGAAATTCGTTTCATGTCTTTACCGTACATTTCACCGTATTTCTGAAGGAAGTGATCGGCCAGTAGAATGATGTCGGATTTACGTTCGCGTAGTGGCGGTAATAGAATCGGGAAAACGTTGAGTCGATAATAGAGATCTTCCCGGAACGTATCCTTTTCCATACCTTCTTCAAGGTTGCGGCTGGTGGCAGCAACAACCCGGACGTTCACGGTGATGGTTTCGTTGCCGCCAACGCGTTCGAAGGATTTTTCTTGGAGCACGCGCAGTAGGCGAACCTGGACTGCTGGAGAAATATCGCCGATTTCATCGAGAAAAATGGTGCCTCCATTAGCCAGCTCAAAGCGTCCCTTTCGTTGCTGCTGAGCGCCGGTGAAAGCGCCTTTTTCATGTCCAAAGAGTTCGCTCTCGATCAGGTTTTCGGGCAGTGCTGCGCAATTAACGCTGATGAATGCATTGTTTTTCCGAGGACTGTTAAAGTGAATGGCCCGAGCGATAAGTTCTTTGCCGGTTCCGGATGCTCCGCGGACGAGAACGGTAGCGGCGCTGTTTGCAACTTGCACAATCTGCTCGTAGATCAATCGCATGGAATTACAGTTGCCGACCATGTTATCGATGCTGTAGCGGTCGCCCAATTGGCGGCGCAGCATTTCATTTTCTGATTCAAGAGCCGTGCGCTCTTCGATTTCCTCGCGAATAGTAGATACCGCAGAGGCAAGAATCTGAGCTACATGTTCGAGGAAGAGGGCGTAGCCTTTTAGAACGCTTTTCTCGGCGGTGGGCAAATCAATACTCATGGTGCCGATCACTTCAGTTAAATGGATGATCGGGACACAGATGAAGGCCAGGTTTTCGTCGGATCGGGCCTTGGTTCGGTTAAGGAAGTCGGGCGCTTCGCTGGTATCGGGAACCAGTTCCGGTTTTCCGGTTTGGGCTACACGACCAGTAACTCCTTCGCCGAGTTGGTATTGACCCCTCCGAATTTCGCTTTCTGACAGGCCGAATGACGCTTCAATTTTAAGAATATCTGTTTCAGGCTTACGCAAAGCCAGAGCGCCGCGTTGGACGCCCATATCGGTTTCCAAAATCTGAAGCACTTCGTTGAGCAGTTCTGAAACATTATGCTGTCGGGCAGAAATGGTCTGGGATATCTTATACAGAACGTTAAGTTCTTTTTCGCTTTGATTCATGGCTGGCGTCCTCGTGCTGGCAGAAATGATTTTTCACCAATCTGTAATACAAAAATGTATATAATTGGCAGGGTGCTACACAAGGGTGTTTTTGAGATAATTGTGTTACCGCTTTGGAGGTCGCCGTTTTCTGGTTCTTTTAGGTTTTTCAGGGACAGGGATTTCAGGCGCATTTTTTCGTTCTTCACTCCAGAATTCCATTAATTCGCTATTACGTTTATGGACCTTTGAAGAAAACTTGAAGTAGAGAAATGCATCCAGAAAGCCACGGCTCTGCATAAACCGTTGAGGCTGACGACCCTTGGTTCTTTCAAAACGCTGCTGATTGCTCATGATGTCGGATACTTGATAGATCACGGCTTTTGGAACCTGTACATTTTTGCACATTCCTTTGAGGTGCGAATGGACGGCGTTTCGGGCTGCATCATGAGGTGAGGTTCCCGTATCGATTTGCTGTTGAATTAGAAATTCGTGATATTCACCAAAAATCAAGGCAAAGAAGAGTCCTGGATGAACGCGGAGTCCCGCTTTTCTCCATCGGTCCATCTGATCCAGAGTTTGGATAACCCATTCATGGCGTGATTTATCTTCATCAATCCAATGTGAAAACTCATCAAACATAGGATGAAGAAGGTCGGTTTTTTCTAGCCATTTAAAAACTGCTTTCGCATGGCCGCAGAAAAATAATTTTTGCACTTCTTCATACATGCGGGAAGGAGCGGCGTTGGATAATAGCTGGTTATTGCGACAAATGGATTCGTATGCAGCGGGCTCAATATCAAAATCCAGCGTGCCGGCAAAGCGGGCTGCACGAATCATTCGTACAGGATCTTCTGCAAATCGTTTGTCCGGTTCGCCGATAACCCGGATAATTTTTTTATCAAGATCTTCCAGCCCGCCAGCATAATCAATAATGGAAAAATCAGCGATATTGTAAAAGAGGGCGTTGATGGTGAAATCGCGTCTGAGCGCATCTTCTTTGGGGGTTCCAAAAATATTGTCGCGCATCACCATGCCGGTGTTGTCTTCAGCCCGGAATGTATTTTCGCACAGGTCGGTATCGCCTTCCGGAACCGGAGCGCGGAAGGTGGAGGTTTCGATGATTTCGCCGCGGAAAAGAATGTGGGCCAGTCGGAAGCGCCGGCCAATCAATCGACAGTTTTTAAAAATTTTCCGGATTTGCTCCGGGGTGGCATTGGTCGCCACATCAAAATCTTTAGGATTACGGTTGAGCAGAAGGTCGCGGACGCCTCCTCCAGCGAGATAGGAGGTGTAGCCCTCGTCCTTTAGGTGGTACAAAACCTTCACCGCCGCAGAACTAATGTTCTTTCGGCTTACGTTGTGGTCAGATCTTTTGAGTACCGAAGGTTTCATAATGAAGCAGCATTAATCAAACATTGGGGAAAATAGAAAAACCGTCCAAAATGAACGGTTTTACAATACCAGGAAGGAGGTGATTATGTATCCAGGTGTTCGGCGATCCATCCGAGAATTGCATCAACGATCGCTCCCACCTCAGCCTCGGTCAGTTCACGTTCCATTTCAAAACCAAAAAACTCTTCAACACTGGCGCGGTCATTACATCCGCAGGCATGCTGGGCAATAAATACCGGATGACCTTTGGTTGGGGTTTGTCTGCCATCATTCTTAGGATTAGCAGGAGCGAGGCGCTTATTGACAAAGTCTGTTGCGTGCAGGCGGAGAATGTCCATACCTCGCGACGTAACATATTCCTGTTCCGGCTCGCCCAGTGTGAACTTATTAATGCGTCCGTCTTTTTCGAGTCTCTTTTTTAACGAGGCCCATTTGTTATCTAATTTTTTTGCCACAGTTTTATCCTCAATAGAATTTCGACCTAACAGCTACAGCATAAATAAGCTGAGGGAGAAGAGCAAGCCCCTAGGTAGCAGTAAATGCGATTTTAATATTATTCTCATCGTAGACGCATTATAACTGTTTCATTCAGGTATTCAGCTTGGTGGGATGCCAGCCTTGATGACGATAAAATCCCAGCGTCGGCGGATTGTCCACATTGGCTTTCTTCACCCAACCCTTGTTCGAGCGTCCAGAGTAGGCTGGTGCCAACGAAGGCGTAACACTCTTTTTTTACGTCGTATTTAACGTGATGCTGGCCCATCGCTTGTAAGGCGGGCACAATCGATTCGAGATTTGATACCCCTTTAACGACTATGGAAAACGAGCAATAGAGTAGCGAAATAATCACCTTTTCGTTAGGTGCGGCTTCGATTGAGTATATGAACCGTTTGACATTTTTTTCATTTCATACACAGTCCCTTGTTTCTACGTAATTAGATGCGTTACTGAGTAAATTCTAGATGCTTGAAGAACAACTAATTAAAGACCAACTGGGTCGCCCGATGCGTGACTTGCGTTTATCGGTGATTGATCGTTGCAATTTCCGCTGTACCTATTGCATGCCGTCCGAAGAGGTGGGTCCTGATTTTCCGTGGATGTCAAAATCTGATCAGCTGTCATTTGATGAAATGCTTTGTCTGGTGCGCCAATTTGCACGGCTGGGAGTGGAAAAAATCCGTCTGACCGGCGGTGAACCGCTCTTGCGCACGCAGCTACCAGAACTGATTAAAGGGTTGCGCTCCATTGAAGGCATTAAAGATATCGCCATGACGACCAATGGCATTCTGCTTTCACGATTTGCCGCCGACCTGAAAAAGGCGGGATTGGATCGGGTAACAATCAGTTTGGATGCGCTCGATGAAATCATCTTCCGCCAAATGACTGGTGGCTTTGAATCAACGGGAAAAGTGATGGAGGGCATCGAGGCCGCGCAATCTGTCGGATTTAGTAGTGTTAAAATTAATACGGTGGTCCGCCGCGATTTAAATATGGGGGAAGTGCTTCCCATTCTGGAACGGTTTCGGAACTCGGGTGTTACGGTGCGTTTCATCGAATATATGGATGTCGGAAATGTTAATCATTGGGAGCGCGATCACGTGGTTTCCAGTGCCGAGCTGATCGATCATATTTCCAACCGATGGAAAATCGAGCCCGTCGCCAAGGATTATCCCGGTGAGGTGGCCGATCGCTATCGTTATGCCGATGGTGCCGGGGAAATCGGATTTGTATCATCCATCAGTCAGCCTTTCTGCCGCCCGTGCAATCGTAGCCGTCTTTCTGCTGACGGGAAACTCTACACCTGCCTGTTTGCTACGGAAGGCACCGATTTCAGGACACTTGTGCGAAGTGGAGCATCGGACGATGAAATTCACGATGCGCTTTGCTCGGTATGGTCGGGTCGATCCGATCAATACAGTCAGCTACGCTGGGGCGGAAATACCAAGCAGGAATCTAAACACAAAATTGAAATGTTTTATATAGGGGGATGACGAGTGAGCCGTGATTACTTTTTTGGGTCTTCCGCCAAATCAGTGGGTGCACGTGAGGTTTTCGCTTTGCCTGAAAGTTTGAAATGGCCTGAAATCAGGATGGCATACAAGTAATA
>JADGFE010000231.1 GCA_016744085.1 Kiritimatiellales bacterium
ATCGAGAGTACAAAAACAAACCGAGAGGGAATTGTCTACGAAAATCGGTTTTTCATACCCGCATTGCCTAAAGGGCCTGTAGATGAAAAGACCATGATGAGCCTCCGGAATATTTCCAGCCTTGTGGCCCAACAATTCCAACTGTCGATGCAGAACCTTTAATTATACCCCGTAATAGCAGTTCTGATTCAGATGACTCCCAGTTCAGAATAAACTAAGACAACATAAAGCAATGGATTATTTCGTTCGGCGATCTTATTTATGAACGTCACAGATTCCTTATGACTACGTGCGACATATGCTAAGGGATTCTCTCCTGTTTCCTGATCGCAATACCAATTCTCAAAAATATACTCCAATTGTCCCTGTTTTTCTAAGACGTCTCCCCCGCAGATGGCAACATAGCTTCCACTCAATAAAGAAATAGCCTGAAGCGCATCAGAGGGGATTAGAGCAAATTCATTACTGCCGGGATTGATGCTGGACATTGGAAGTCCATGCGTTTTAATGAATTCAAGATATTCAGATGGAATGAGCATTAGTCTTTCCTCAGGTAGCGATGGTTAATTATGCCATTTGAATCCTTGATGTATTCAAACGTTCCAGTTGTGTTTTGATAACTTCCTCGTAACCTCAACCATTGATAGTCGAAACGCGACACCGAACCGCATCACTAATTTGACTGGATAAATGATTTAACTTCGTTGCACTCCAGACACACGAAAATATAAATCATCCCGCAATCAGCAATACAGATCTCATCATTCAAAGAATCAAGCTGCGCATAAAAAGTCATTTTATTATTACAGTCCGGGCATACTGGCCATGACTCTTCCTGAATAAAATGGGGCTTCCCGCCAAGTAAGTGGCGTTTGCCGATCCTATCACCAGCCCACTTAAAAGGAGTAAGCATCTTGGCCTCTTCACTCATTGGCTCAAGAATCAGACGGAAAGGAGGTATAGTTTTCATGATACTTTTCCTTATTGTTTGTATGGGTGAATTGGCAAACCACTCAAACCATAGTCATCCATCATTCGACCTGCTTGCTGGTAAATTTCTATCGATGTTGCTTCTGGATTAGCATCAATATAACCTTGCCAAGCTCTATTCCACTTTCCTGGCATTTGCCCGCTATTTCCATTCCCGTGAATGGCTTTGAGATGCGTGATATTGTGATTCACTGTAACAGTAAAGTTATCAATATTCTCTATTCCTTTTGACTGGAACCAGTTGTCGAATTGACGAGGAAATAGGTGGTGATCAGCAAAACCAGTAGGAGCTGACAATCTCTTCAGCGTCTTGCCCCCCCGCACGAAAGCTCCAAAAGTTCCGATTATCAGATCGTCGTATGGAGTTGGCGAATTGATTGCCATGTTGAAGCGATCAACTTCATCAGTTTGAGTTATGAAATCTACACCTTTTTCGATGCCCCCAATAATATTTCCTCCTAGATTCAGGAAGAGGCCTGCCTCGTAGTTCAATCGATTGTAGCCGGATGAAGCAAGGGACTTGGTTCCATTCCATAGCTGTTGTCCGAAAGATTGGCTTTCCAATCCACTCAACCCATACGGATCAACAAACCACAGTGGATTCCGGTTGGCCATGGCATAGACGTTCACGCCGCCATCAATGCCCAGTGGATCTGCAGAGATGAATCGCTTGAGTTTGCTGGAATAAGCGCGGTGCAACGTTAGATGCAGATCGGTATCGGCATCGTAGTAGACGCCGTAACCACCCAACCATTGGTAAGGCGTGTCGGAGCTTCCTGCATAGGCGGTGTGCGCAGCATAACCATAGGGCATGTAGGCGAACTGGTCGGTTACGTTGCCTGAGTCATCTGTTAGAGCTAATGTGCTACCGAGTTCATCGCTGTGGTAGTAGCGGGTGGTTCCATCGGCCTCAATGTGGCAAATGAGGCTAGCGCCGCTCCATACATAGTAGCGGGTTACGGTTCCGCTGGAATCGGTTTCGGCAAGCGGACGCTTGAGACCATCGGTATAGTCCACCACAAAGTAATTCGTCGTGGTTCCGGCAATGCGTCCCACCCGTGCACCGGATGCGTCGTAAAGATATTCAATATCTGCGGACAATGAAACGGATTCCAAACGGTCGGCGTAGTCGTAACCGTATTCGGTTTCCAGGGCTCCGTCTTCAGATGTTTGAAACAGCCCGCCGTTGTCGTTATAGGCGTACGAAACGTTGAACTCATTAGTTCCCTGTTGCACCCATTCGCTAGTCAACTGGTCGGCATCGTTGTGGGTCTTGATACGGCGACCGGTTTCAGGTGCGGTTGGCTTTAGCCCTGCATCAATCAGCTCGGTTTCCTTAAACCCGAGAGTATTCCGTTGGATCGTTCGATCAATGAATGTTCCATGGGCAATGCTTGTGATACGTCCTGCAGCATCATGCCCCAAGGTGGAGTTGATACCATTAGGAAACGAGATGCCGTCCAAACGATTTGCGGTATCATATCCGAAGGACACTGTTTTTGTGTTTCCCAAATACTTGGTGGTAACGGACTCCAGTCGATTATCGGAGCCAAAGGTGTAGTTGGCCACCAACCCTCCGGGATATACGATGTTGGTTCGGTTTCCGTTCAGATCAAATCCATAGCCAACCTCTGCACTCACACCGTTGACCGTCTGCGTGGAGGCTGTCAACCGATTCATTTCATCGTATCCAAACGAAACTGTGGTATCCGCATCCGAATCCAGTAGCGTATTGCCGTTATTGTCATGATCGAATGTAGCAATCTCAACGCCTTGGTTGGTAATGGCGATCAATCGGTTGAGCGAGTCATATCCGTATTGCGTCAACTTAGTATCAGCAGTGCGTTTCCACTCAAGGTTGCCAGAATCAGTATAACTGAAACTTGTGACTTTACTGATTGCATTGGTAATGGAAGTTACGCGCCCCTGTGCGTCAATCCCGAAGTTCATGGATTTGAACTCGGCGTTCCAGAATGCAGTACGGTTGCCGAGACTGTCATAGCCAACTTCTTCGTAGTTGCCGGAAGGGCGGAAGGTTTTCTTCACACGCCCTAATTCATCATATTCTGTTTTCCAGTCCTTGGAAGCGGCATCGACCACATTGGTTGCACGGTTTAAGTAATCGTATTGGGTCTCAGCTTCGGACAACGCAGTCTCAACGGAAGTATTACGACCGAGGTTATCGAATGTGCTGGTCGTCCAAAGATTTAATCCAGCAGGATCAACTACGCTATTCGTGATGTTTCCGACAACATCGAACTGGTTGGTTACGGAGGAGTACACAGAGTCCAAAGCAACGACCTGGCCTACTTCATTTAGCGTGTTGGTTGCCCAGTTACCTTCGGCATCACGGAACTGCACCAAACGGTCGGCGGTGTCGTAAAGATTGGTCGTACTTCCAGTGTTTGGAAGAACTACG
>JADGFE010000039.1 GCA_016744085.1 Kiritimatiellales bacterium
ACGGGTTTCGAAGCTACGAAGTGCTGAAAATCGCCCTGTTTCACACAATGGGAGGGTTGCCCGAGCCGGAATCGGCCCACCGATTCTGCGGATGAGGCATAAGATTTAACCAGATCAACTTGCTCCAATCCAATACCCATCTTTTGTCACGGTATTTAATATTCCGAAAAGTCGGACTTCAATATGGAGATGCTGAAACTGAGAGCGTCATACTGCCCATCTAATAAAATACTTTCCACAGAAACAGGCCATGTGGCTGGGCCGTCTGGACTTTTGCTGTGCGTTTACCATGCTCCAGAATACCAACTGCATCTTCGGGATTAAGACGGCCCATTCCAACATGAACGAGAAAACCAGCCAGCCCGCGTACCATCTTATAGAGGAAGCCATTGCCCTGCACTTCCAGCGTGATATCGGCACCGTGTTTCCGAACATGAAACGAGTTAATGGTTCGAACCGTACTCTTTATCGGAACCTTCCGGTTTGCCGCAAAGGGAGCAAAGTCGTGCGTTCCCACTAGATAATCAGCAGCCAACCGCATTTTTTCAATATCCAGCGGACGCCCTTCCTGCAAGCAATACAGTCGCTTAGTTGGAGGAACGATCAACCCGTTATATATGAAATAGCGATATTCCTTCCCCACCGCACTGAAACGGGCGTGAAAATCGGACGATACTTTTTCGAGTGTATCAATACGGATGTCTCGATCCAGCTGGGCATTCAAGCCGCGCTGAAAATATTTCGGATCCTTCAGCGGTTCTTCCAGATCAAAGTGGGCCACCTGCGCTCGGGCATGCACACCCGTATCGGTGCGCCCGGACGATTCAACCCGTACGCGTTTCTGACAGGTCATTTCCCGTAACAGACGCTCAATTTCGCCCTGCACCGTTCGATGACTCGGCTGAACCTGCCAACCCCAATAGTTTGTGCCGTCGTAGGACACCTTCATTTTATAGCGCGTGGACATAAGCTGTATAATTTCTATTCATTGGAAGAGCACTTCAAGTTTATTTCTGTGTTTCAGCCGAAATCCAACCCAGGAAATCAGGATTTCCATCGGCAATCGGATGACAGGTGATACAGGGAACATCATAGGAATGCAGCGACTTAATCCGGACAATGAGTTCTTTAATTCGACTGCTGGAAGCCTTAAACAGGAGAGCGAATTCGCCCTCTTCACACATCTTTCCGTCCCACCAATAGATAGATTGAATCGGACCGAGCAAGTTGGCGCAGGCGGCCAACCGCTCTTCGACGACCGTTTGGGCAATCATTTTTGCCTCCGCTTCATTTGCGGCGGTGACGTAAATGCTCAGTGCTTCCATTTTGATTCCCTATGTATTTCGCCACTGTCCTTCTACGCCATGGAACAACCAATCAGCCTCCTCCACTCCCCATGCATTTGGCGGATACGGAAATGGTTTCAGTTGATCCTGATTATCAAAAATCGGTTGAACCACGCGCCATTCGGCTTCCACTTCGTCAGAACGGGTAAAGAGGGTTGAGTCTCCATGCAACGTATCGAGCAACAGGCGTTCATACGCCTCCGGCAATGATTTGCTCCAGGTGCCTGAATACGAAAAATCCATTTTAACATCTTCCACCACAAAGCGCATGCCCGGGCGTTTCGTTCCGACTTTCAGGAAAATTCCTTCATTCGGCTGAATCTGAAAAATCAGCGTGTTGGGGCGTATATGCGTGAGGTCGCAAACATCGTCGTCACACTCCACTTGTTGAAAGAGCTGAAGCGGTGGCACTTTAAATTGTACGGCAATTTCCGTGGTCTTTTTTGCCATCGCCTTTCCGGTTCGCAGTAAAATCGGAACGCCCGCCCAACGCCAATTATCAATCGACAGTCGCATGGCGGCATACGTTTCCGTGGTCGATTCAGGGTGAATACGATCTTCTTTCAGATAGCCTTTTGTTGTATTTCCTTCGGCATCCGTTCCTTCACCATACTGACCCCGACAGACCGCATCGGAAATGTTTTCATGGATATCCAGCTTCGCCGCATTCAGCACCTTTACCTTTTCGTTGCGAATGGCATCGGCCGATAAATCACCAGGCGGTTCCATCGTAACAAGGCAGAGTAATTGAAGAATATGATTGGTTACCATGTCGCGGACGGCACCGTATTCATCGTAGTAACCGCCCCGACCCATTTCCATTCCAACAGTTTCAGAGGCTGTGATCTGAATATGGTCAACATAACTGCGGTTGAATACGGGCTCAAAAATGGCATTAGCAAAACGGAACGATAGAATGTTCTGAACCGTTTCTTTTCCTAGATAATGATCAATGCGGTAGATCTGCGATTCGTCCAAATATTGTAGCAATGCACTGTTCAATGCCAGAGCGCTTTCCATATCGCGCCCAAATGGTTTTTCAATTATAACACGTGTCCACTGGTCAGCCGCCGGATCCGCAACCAAACCGGATTCCTTAAGCGACTGGACTGCGGTCTTAAATAAAGACGGAATAATGGAAAGATAGAATAAATGATTTTCCGGATAGGCCTCGGTGTCCTTAAACTTTTCCTTGAGTTCTGCATAGGCTTCCATCGTCGATATATCGCCTTTATGGTAGCGGATATGCTGAATAAACCGATCCACGGTTTCATCCTCAACCGGTAGCCTCGAAAACTTCTTAATCGAATCTGACAGCATGCCTCGATAGATCGCATCGTCATAATCGCGCCGGGCAAACCCCACAATCGTAAACTTTTCCGGCAGTAGGTCCTGTGCATACGCAATGTAAAGTGCCGGAATCAACTTACGATGGGTTAAATCGCCCGATGCGCCAAAAATAACAATAGTCACGGGATCATTAACGCGCCTTTCTCCAATAATTCCTGTGGGGGTCATGATTCAAAACTCCTTATCAATTGCAAAAACTCTACACACCCTTCTCCCGCTTTTCAACGCTTGCCGTGCTTCGGTTTTCCCGCTACCGTGTTGCTCACATTACCCATGAAAATACTCGTCCGATATCTATTTACCAACCTGTTGATGCCATTGCTCTACTTGCTGATGGCCTTTACGCTGCTGTTTGTGATTGCTGACCTGATGGATAATGCCAGCGGCTTTCTTTCGTCGGGGGCATCTCCGATGATGATGGTGAAGTATTACAGCCTTCAGCTTCCTTCGCTGGTCATTTTTATTGTTCCCATCTGCCTCCTACTCTCCACGCTCTACAGCCTGTCCATGCTGACTCGACATAGTGAGATTGTGGCTATGCGCGCCAGTGGCATCAGCATTTTCCGCATCACCCGTCCCTATATGCTGATGGGCTTCATCTGCTTTCTTTTCACAGCAGTAGTCAATGAATACACCGGCCCTAAATTTGCCTACCGTGCCCATCAATTACTTGAAAGCCAGAAAGAAGCCTCCGATGAGGTCTACTTTGAAAATATTCCCTTCAGAAATCCGTCTGTCGGACACACCTGGTATATCGAAGGTTTTGATACCCGCACCTATATCATGAAAGGCATTACCCTGCGCCAGCGTCGGGAAAATGGATCTGATCGCACCAAGATTACGGCCAAAAAAGGCCATTGGCTGGATCGTCGGTGGTGGTTCGAAGACGGCACCCTGCAGCGCTTCGACGAAAATAACAATCTGGCCGGACCATCCGAATCGTTTCAAACTCTCGAAATGCGCAATCTTCCCGAGGTACCGGAAGATTTCCTCGGAGAAGCCAAAGATGCTGAGCATCAATCCTCAATTGAGCTCTGGAAATATATCCAGACCCACCAATTTCTTTCACCGGAAACGCTGAACAAATACGAAGTCGACTTTCACCACAAACTCACTATGCCATTCATCTGTCTCATTGCCACCCTTATCGGAATACCCGTCGGAGCACATACCGGACGCAAAGGAGCGCTATCTGGAATTATGATGGCAATCGGTCTCTTTTTCGGGTTCTACGCCGTCCAGTTTTCCATGGA
This sequence comes from Kiritimatiellales bacterium, assembly GCA_016744085.1. Classification (GTDB taxonomy): domain Bacteria; phylum Verrucomicrobiota; class Kiritimatiellia; order Kiritimatiellales; family Pontiellaceae; genus Pontiella. The sequence goes on from JADGFE010000039.1 coordinate 3,950, forward strand.
ATATCTCGCCAAACAAATGATTCTGATCCCCTGGGTCGGTGCATGGAGCTCCATCATTATCTTCTGGTGCATCGGCAGTTTTCTGATTTATCGAATGCGATGACGAGAAACATGACGCTTGAGATATGACTACTATCTGTAGACCGAGTGCCCCCCCCCAGCGCACGTCCGATGACATCCGAATTATTACACATTGATTCCAAACAGGAGCTTCATTCTGCTCTGTTCGTCTCCGGTCAAATGATCACCGCACAAGGCGAAGTGCCTATCTCTAACGTTGCTTCCGGCCGCGCTTTACGAGGGTGAAGTAGCCGAGTATACCGTTGGATATTCCGCGCGCGACATTTTCGCGATAGCTGACGCTGTTGAGCAACGACTCTTCAGCTGGATTTGTCAGAAATCCGCACTCCACTAATGCCGATGGGCAGGAGGCTTTTTTGATTACGGAAAAGCGTGCGCGGCGAAGTCCCCGATCCGAACGCTTCGACATTTTGACCAGATTGCTCTGAATGGAAAAACCGAGAATGGCGTTGGCTGGATCAAACTGATTATTCCGCTGGGCAGTTTTGTCGCCTGCCTGGCCATAGTGATTACTGGAGTCACACCCTGTGGCGGTGGTTATAAAGGTTTCCACCCCGTGTGCATCGGGGGATTCTACACCGTCGGCATGAATACTGATAAACAGATCGGCACCGACTTTCCGAGCATAGTCATTCCGCTGGTCCAACGTCGGATAGGTATCGCCTGTGCGGGTAAGGCGAACGGCAATCTTTTTAGATTCGAGGTGTTTCTTGACGCGGCTTGAGATATCGAGCACCACTTCTTTCTCAAGCACCTTGTTCTTTCCGGTGGCCCCCGGATCTTTTCCACCATGCCCAGGATCGATCACGACCAGACGCGGTGTATCTTTTGGAACGTACGCATAGGAACGAAGGATGGGATCGAAACCGGTTTTAAAGTCCACTTCCTGAAGGCCCCACCCTGCCGAAGACTTGCGGCAGGGATGATGAAGCCATACCATGACCCCATTGATCCAGGAGCGGCGGCTATTGGTCTCGAATTCCAGCTTGTTATATTTATTTTCCAATATCACCTTTTTGCCGGAGGTGAATACCTTCATGGAATAAAGACGGGCCATATAAGACAGCGATACGGTGCCCTTATAGATCGTCCTGGCTTCGACAAATTGCGTACTGCTACCTGCAAGCAGCACGACGTGATAGAGAAACAGCTTTCTGGTAATTGGATACATAAAACCTCAAGAGAGAAGCTACTAAACTTGAATTATGTTTGGAAAGAGCCGAATGAATCCGTTTTAATTCAATTGATGAGGAATCTTATAATCAACCAGCAGTTCACAACGGGTTTGCGCAAAGGATTGATCGGTATTGTATTGGTCCTGCTTTTCGGCTCCATCGGGTATTCCTATATCGAAGGCTGGGGCTGGCTGGATTCCTTTTACATGACGGTCATCACCGTATCGACCGTAGGCATTACGGAAGTTCATCCTCTGTCCGATGCCGGTCGACTGTTCACCGTACTCCTGATTTTTGTCGGCGTGGGCGTGATGGCCTATTGCCTGACCCGTGGCGGCGAATTTTTGTTCCAACGCAGCCTTACCAATGTTTTAGGGAGAAGAACCATGTTAAAGAAAATTGCCCAAATGAAAGATCATGCCATCATCTGCGGTTATGGTCGAACCGGCAGCCGAGTGGTTGCCGAGATGCAGGCCGCCAATAAATCCTTTGTTGTGATTGAGGAAAATGAAGACGAAATAAAACGACTCGTCGAACTGGGAATTCCACATGTTGCCGGCGATGCCACGGACGAGGATGTCCTCGAGAATACCAATATTTGCAAGGCAGATGCGCTAGTGGCAGCGCTGGATTCCGATGCTGAAAATCTATTTCTTACCCTAACGGCTAATGGACTTTGCGACAGCCTTCGGGTTATTGCGCGCGTTCACGATCCCGATAACTCCCGCAAGTTTCGGAAAGCGGGTGCTCACCGGGTCGTTTCCCCCATTTCAACTGGAGCCAATCAGATTGCCCAGTTGCTGACGCGTCCGTCGGTTGTGGATCTCGTTGAACTGGTGACAAAGAATAAAAGCATTGCTCTCGAAGTGTTTGAGCACTCTATTGAAGAGGCGAGCGACATGCTGGGCAAAACGCTTTCCGAGGCTCGGGTTCGCCAAACACTGGGTTCCATGGTTATTGCTGTAAAACACCGCGATGGCAGTACCGCCTTCGATCCGGGACCGCAGACCAAACTGAATCTAGGTGATATCCTCGTTGCTATCCGTCAACCAGAAGAAGGCGAACTGACGCTTTAAGAGAAGGACGCCATGGCTTTACTTGAAACCCGTTTTTATTCGCGATCGATTGATCAATCAATCGGTGCAAATATTATTCTTCCTGAACATAATGAAGCATGGACAGAACCCCCTGCTGTTCTTTACCTGCTTCATGGACTTTCCGGTGACCATACCTCCTGGTGCCGAAGTTCCTCGATCGAGCGCTATGCCCGCGACTATAATCTGGCTGTGATCATGCCGGACGCCGGAAAAAGTTTTTATTGCGATATGAAGCATGGATCTAATTACTGGAACCTTTTTTCGGAAGAACTGCCAATACTGGTTAAGCGCTGGTTCAATATTTCGCACGACAAAGAGCGGACATTCGTGGCAGGCAGTTCCATGGGTGGATACGGGGCCATCAAACTCGGTTTGGAATGCCCCGATCAATTCGGATATGCCGTATCCCTTTCGGGCGCATTGGATCTGACCGCGCACATAAACGATGAATGGGACGAATCGCACACCCGGACTTTTGAAGCCGTGTTTGGAGATTTATCCGATGTTCCGGATTCAGGAAATGATCTTATCGAATACCTGCAAACACGGAACCCTGCCCCGTCCAACCACTATTATCTATGTTGCGGAACAGAAGATTACCTTTATCAGGATTCTATGGTTTTTCGCGATACCGCTAGCAAAGCCGGACTTAACCTCACCTACGAAGAGTCAGAAGGTGAACATGAATGGAATTTCTGGGACACCTACATACAACGTGTGCTGAATTGGCTGCCTATTGAAAAGCTTGAGACGTCAGAATAAGTTTTACTTCTTCGCGATATAACGAGCAATATCTTCCAACCGAATGAAACCTACCGGATGATTCATGGAGTCGAATACCACCGCAGAATGGCGTGGATTCCGGCGGAGGCGATAGAAGGCTGATTTAATATTCCGCCCCTCTTCAAGCCTTAGCACTTCATTGGCGTATGGCTTTAACGGTTCCGTATCGGCCAGTTTTCGATTGATGACTGTAAACAGCGAAACTAAACCGACGACGGAATGTTTGTGCATCAGAACAACATGTACGGTTTCCCTGCGGGCAAGTAATACTTTCAGGTCTGCAACCGTAGCAGTATCGGGCAACTGCGGCATTTTCTTAAACGGAGTCATGAGCATACGAACCGGAACCTGATACATCGTGCTAACATTATCCACCATTCGGTTGAGGTCGGATGAGATGAACCCTTCCTGCTCCCCTACCGTAAAATATTCCCGCAATGCATCAGGGGATAAGCAATGCAAATCCCGTCCGGCAGATCGCCCTCCACCATGCGTGAGCGCCTTGAATAAAAATTTAAGCGGTATGGTTAGCGGAAGCAACAGCATAACCAGCAACCGCAACATGCCCGCTAGACGATACATCAAAACATCCGCTTTTTTTCGAAACAGATTTTTTGGTCCGACTTCACCAAAGAGAAAAAGCGGAAACATCAGCGTGAGCGTGGCAGCCGTTTCTGCATTCCACGGAAGAAAACCGAATACCAAATTTCCGGCCTGCATACCGCCATCCAGATATAGATCCGTTACTTCTTTTGATAAGAGAAATACGGCAAGGTTATTACCGATCAAGACCGTATACATGAAGATATACGGATAGCGCAAAATTGCGGTAAGCCATTCTGCAGACCGCCGCCGCTCCCGTTTCCGGCGATGCAGTTTGATCCGGTTGATCATATAGCTACCGGTTTCAATGCCGGAAAATAGGGCAGAAAACAGGAAGCAAGTCAGGATCGTGAATACCGATTGCAATATCATGATCCATCCCCCTCACTATGACCATTGAGTTCCAGCAACACGGTTTCAATACGGTTAGACCGCACCTGCTCAACCGTAAAACGAAGGTTCCCTATTTTCGCAACATCGCCCGGAACCGGCAAACGCTTCAGGAGCGAAACAACGAGTCCGCTGATGGTATCCAACGCCATATCGCGCATGGCATCGTCGGGGACAAATCCAATGAACAAATGACGCCACTCGCGGATGCCTAAACTTCCCTGCAACCGGTAGGTCGTTTCTCCCAATTGTTCCACTTCCGCCGATTCATGAGCATCGAAATCGCCGACCACTTCTTCCAATAAATCTTCGAGGCAAACCGTTCCGGCCAATCCCCCATATTCATCCACCACGCAAACCATCCGCCACCCTTCGGTCAGAAACTCGTGAAGCATTTCATCGGCTCTTTTCGTCTCAGGAACAAACTTTACCGGATTGGCAAAAATTCCGATCGGCCGGTCAGGATTTCCATCCACGAAAAGATCACGAACTTCCACCACACCCACAATGTTGTCCTCGTCTTCATCATAGACAGGGATCAGTTCAACTTCCTGCTCAGCCGCCTCCGCCATGGCTTCGCCGGCAGGTGAGTCTGCACGACGAAACAGCTGCTTTACCCGAGGAACCATCAATTCACGCACCCGCATTTCCGGCAAGCTGACAATATCTTCGACGATTGCCTTTTCCTGACGTCCGAAACTGGGGTCGTGCTTGGTGACTTCAACCAGCATTTTTAATTCGTTGGAATCAATTCGTTGATCGTGCTGATCGGCCGGCTCCATCTTTCGGGTGATGGTTTCCAGCACAACTCTCACCGGTCCCATAAAATGAAACCAAAGACTCAGCGGGAGGGAATTGAATCGTACGATCCGTTCCGGCATCGACATTCCAATAGCCTTGGGCAAGATTTCTCCGGCTAAGATCACAATAAATAAAACGAAAAAACCAACTGCGGCTTGCCACCAGTCCCCGTATTGGTTGCCTATCTCCAAGGCGAGCACCGCGCTGGTGCTGAAGAACAGGATATTAACGACTAGGTTTCCGAATAAAATAGCCACCAGCAAACCTGCCGGATTATCGCGTAGCAATGCGAGCAGCCGATCAACATGCTTCCCCTCTGCCTTGAGTTGCTTAATCTGCTCCCGAGTCAAAGAAAACAAAGCCGTTTCAGTACCAGAAAAAAAGGCCGACCCCAGCAGCAACAGCCCCATTCCCAATAGAGTTAATATATTTTCTTCAAGTATATCCAAGACTATAATCCTTTGATCCGATGCCTCAATCTAAGACCTAGAGGCGTGTGAATGGAAGCTCAGTTCACTTTTTTTAAGCGGTCGCAAATTTTCAGCTTCAAAATCTGTGCGGTTCGGATATGGTGACTGCTCATGAAAAAATTCAGTACCAAAACCCGTTCCAAAACCGATTTTATTAAGATCGACCGCCAAGTTTCCGAACTTATTGAGGAATCGAATCTTATGGAAGGGGTTGTTACGGTTTTCATTCCCCATACCACCGCTGGAATCACGATCAACGAGAATGCTGATCCCGATGTGACTGCAGATATGGAACTGGTACTGGATCGGGCGGTCCCCTGGGAAGGGGGTTACAGCCATTTTGAAGGAAATACGGCTGCTCATGTGAAGGCCACTATGATGGGCTCTTCTGCCCAGGTGATTGTTTCCGGGGGGAAACTGCAGCTGGGAACATGGCAAAGCCTCTATTTTTGCGAATTTGACGGACCACGCACCCGAGAGGTGTGGGTTAAAGGAATCTCTGAATAATGAAGAATAAAAAGACCATGATTATCACAGCAAGCGTATGCCTGATTCTGGCTATGTTTGTGGGTTGCGGAGAACGCTCCGGAGAAAAAGAATATAATAAAGCGGTTGAAGCCTGGAAAGACGGCGACCTGGTACGTGCCCGTACCCTGCTTGAAAAATCGATTCGAAAAACTTCTGGAAACGAGAAGAAATCTGTTGCGCTAAATCAGCTCGGACTGATCCTCTGGAAACTGGGCGAAGCCGATGCGGCTGCCAATGCCTTCAGCAAATCATGTAACCTGACCGAATCCCTTACCGGAGCAAATCTGAACATGGGTATCGCTCTATTCCATGCCGGACGTTCTAATGAAGCTGAAGTCGCGATGAATAATGTGCTGGGAGATAACCCAAAGAACCAAACTGCACGTGCCATACTGGGCATGATTGAAATGCAGAAACGCAACTGGGCCGGCGCCTCTAAAGAACTCATCACCACCGTAAATCTCAATCCACGTAGCCCAGAAGGTCAAAATGCACTGGCGCTGGCCGAGCTGCATCAGAATCAAAACAGCGATACTGCAATTAAACGTCTGAAGCAGATCGTCGCCGCCTATCCGACCTATGCTCCGGCAGCATACAACCTGGGCGTGGTCTATGATCTGTGGCTACACAATTACAGTGCCGCTAGGAGTTGGTATCAACAATATCTTAAAATGACGGGAACGGCCGGATCTCATGCTGACCAAGCCTCTAATGCGATTGAGCGAATTTCGACTCAGGGGTCGTCAACCGGAACAACTTCCACCCAAACCAATCCCGATGTCGCTACACGTTTCATGACCGAAGGGGCCAGGCTGCACGCCGCAAAAAAATACGCTGATGCGGTAGCTCAATATCAAAAAGCCACACAGGCAGACCCTTCTCAGAAAAATGCATTCTACAATATGGGCCTAGCCTATTACGCGGAGGGAAAGTATACGGATTGCATTAAATCCTGTAATAGCGCCTTAGCGATTGATACCCAGTTTTCAGATGCACGCTATATGAGTTCCCTTTCCTATTTCCAGCTAAAGAAATGGGATGATGCCAAACGGGAAGCCAAGGCATTAGCTCAAGTGGACGCCAAGCGCGGCGGCGAAATGCTTAAGCACATTTCCAACGCCAGATAGTAATGGGTTAGCCTCCAGCTTATTTCGGAGGGAATTTCTTTAGAATGCCCGAAACCGACTGGTTTACAATCTTCGTAATCTTTTTTGGGTTGCTGGTTTCATAGGACGTACGCCGCCCCACACCCCGCCAAAAGGTCTTATCGTCGGAAGGATCGATCATATCGATCGTCAGATGGCCTTCTTCATAATCCGAAATACCGGTGTTGTATCCAACACCGCCATAACGCCCACCTGTGCCGCCGCCCATTCCAACGCTGACCGTGCCGCCACCGATCCGCTGTTTATATTCCACAAAATAGGACACTTGAAAATCAGCAAAACCCTGCTTAGCTAAACGGAAGCCCTTAGCAGTCAGCTCGCGGTTAACGGCAGTCCGAATACGATCGTCAATTAAATCATTATCGATGCGTGGATTACCGGTCTCTGGTTGCACGGCATCCTTCCATGCAAATGTTTTCAAGGCGGAAAAATTTACTGTTTCATCATAGTCGCGACTCACACTAATCGATGAGCAACCCGACAGCACAACCACAGCAACCATATATAAAAAGAATTCACGTTTCATGATCCAAGCTCCATTTAATGGGAATAGTATAAATTAGTTTCGTACAAATCCAAGTCCGTCATTCAGCCAAAACGCTTCTTAACGTGCCTGATCATTACTTTATCGATTAGACGCGATGGAACAAAGCGCGCAGCCCAATCGCCTAGATAGGCAGGAATGGTTACCCGGTAGCGAATCTTGGGGTTCGATGATTCGAGGGCGTGTTTAATCTTGCCAGCCACTGCTTCCGGAGGAAGGCGAAACCGGTCTTCACTCATGCCGCCGTTGCGCCGTTTGTCAAAATATTGCTTATACGCGGCGCCAAAACGTGAACTCTTCGTGTCCAGCCGTTCCTCGCCCTGCCCTGCACAGTTTGTTGAAAAGCGGGTTCGGATGGGCCCCGGCTCTACCAAAGATATACTGATTCGATCCGGCGAGAGCTCAATGCGCTGTGCATCGCTTATGGCTTCGAGCGCAAATTTCGACGCGGAGTAGATGCCCATGAAAGGTAATGCAATTCGCCCAACAACAGAACTGATATTCACGATGCGTCCATAACCTTGTTTCCGAAAAATGGGAATCAGCAAGTTGGTCAGTTCCTGCAGTCCAAACAGATTTACTTCAAACTGATTACGCATAGCATCGCGTGTTAAATCCTGAATCGCCCCAGGCATACCAAAACCGGCGTTATTCACAATCGCCCCAAGTTTTTCATCGTTCTTCGCCATCACCCAACCTACCGCAGTCGAAATCGATTCGCTGGAGGTAACATCGAGTTTAACGGCATCAAAACCGGCCTGACGAAGCATATCCAGATCTTCCGGCTTACGCGCGGTTGGAAAAACTTTCCACCCTGCTGATCGCAGCAGCTCTGCTGTCGCCAGCCCAATACCGGAAGAGCATCCGGTCACCAGTACCGATTTATCAGCAACTTTAGGATACTTCATTCGTAGAGCTCCGAAAGTTTATGAAACGTGTAGCCTTGATTCTGTAGGGTCTCATAGCTATCGCGAATGGCCGCCGCAGATTCCTTACTCCAGATATGGCCTATTACGATAACGTATCCATGTTCCTTGGCATGGCCGACAGAACTGCCCCACATTTTCCGGATAGTTTTACGGTCATGCTCAATATCGAGGAAAACATGACGTTCCTCCATATGCATGTGTTCCTGATGAGCTATTCTTGGAACTTGCGAGTTATAGGCCGTTTTACTATCGAGAAAGAAAAGTCCATTGCCTTTGCAGCACCGCAATACCTCACTCATCAAAACTCGATTTTCGGTAACACGCGAACCCATGTGGTTGTTCACACCGACAGCTCCCTGAACCGACGACAGATTACTTCTTAGAATCGCCGAAACCTCCTCTGGCCGGGAGGTATTATAGATCGCTCCCCTGCCCGGATTCTTTTCTTTATCATAAGCCTCCATCGGTTGATGAAGGATTATTTCCTTATCCTCATAGCGGCTGATTTCAGCACAGACCTCACGGGTTTCTTTTAAATGCGGCAACACCGCAATGGTCATCGGAACCGGAATATCGAGAAACTGTTTGGTTTCATGAAGAACCAAGCCTGCATCATCAATCACGAGGTAAATTTGCTTATGCCGCTCTGTTGCCGTTGCGATACCGCAAAGAAAAGAGAACAAGAAAAGACTGAGGCGGAGAATTCGCATTATTATCCGTTCAAGTTTAGACGATAATCCTGCCCACCGCCGAATTCCAGAATACGCTGCACGTGTTTACCGAGGATATCAGCTTCAAGGTTAACCTTCGTGCCCTCTTTAAACTCAGACATATCGGTTTCCTCAATGGTGTGCGGAATGATGTGCACACAAAACCCATTATCAGTCAGCTCCGCAACCGTGAGGGAAATACCATCAATAGCAATCGACCCTTTAGAGACCATCAGCATCTGCATATCGCGTGATGTCTCAATCGTAAATTTCCAGTCGCGACCGACTTCCTCAACCTTCGACACCGTTCCGGTATTATCAACATGACCGGTTACGATATGTCCGCCTAACGTATCGCCCAAGGCCAGAGCCTGTTCCAAATTCACAATATCACCAGGAGTCTTTTCACCAAGGTTGGTCTTATCAAAAGTTTCTCCAAGCACATCAAACATGAGCTTTTCATCTTCCATTGCAGCCACCGTCAGACAAGTTCCGTTCACCGCAATGCTGTCACCCAAATGGATGGGCTTATCGAAGGGTCGGTTCGGCACCATCGTGATACGACCGGCGGTCCCTTCCATTTTAAGATCCACAATATTTCCTAAACGCTGAACAATTCCTGTAAACATTTCTACTTCTCCAGTTTCGCTTTAATCAGTACGTCCTTCCCCACCAGTTCCACTGAATGGAACGTCAAATTCTCTACATCCGAAATCAGTCCATGAAATTTTGCAAAGTTTGGCAGCCCATCCGCTCCCATCAGCTTCGGGGCAATGAAGAAAGCAAACTCATCTACCAGCCCTGCTTCGACCAAGCCCGCGGCCAACTTTCCTCCACCTTCGCACAGCACATGCATAATGCCAAAATCCTGCGCGAGTTCCGTCAATATATCCTCAAGATTTCCCGTGCGCACCAACGTCTGTTCGGCAGCTTCATCGGTCAGCACCACGGAGTTTGAAGGGATCACTTTTCCGATAATTACACGCCAAGGGGTGCGGCCTTCATCCGGACGAGGTAACAAAGAGGGATCATCTGAAATAACCGTTGCCGCTCCGACCATGATAGCATCAGCACTCCGGCGCATGGACTGAACCACTTCCCGCGCATCAGATCCTGTAATCCACTTTGAGTTGCCCTCGCAATCAGCAATCTTACCATCCAGCGTTGAGGCCAGTTTGAGCGTCACGTAGGGTATTCCAGTCGTTATAAACTTTTCAAAGGGAGCAATCAGCGCTCGGCCTTCTTCCTCGCAGACCCCCGTAATCACCTCGACACCTGCTTCTCTCAAGAGATCCAATCCTCGACCGGCATGATGCGGGTTCAGGTCAACTACAGAAACCACCACGCGGCCAATGCCTTTTTCAAGAATGATGTCCGTACACGGCGGCGTGCGGCCATGGGTTGAGCATGGTTCCAGGGTAATATAAAGGGTGGCATTTTTAAGTGATGCCGCAATCGGTGGAAGTTTTCCCAGGCAATCCCGCTCGGCATGATCTTCGCCGGCCTTATGGTGCCATCCTTCTGCCACAATATGGTCTTCCAGTATCAGCACAGCACCCACCGGCGGATTCGGACGGGTCAATCCCTCGCCCAGCTTCGCCAGTTCAATCGCCCGCATCATATATTTAATATCGTCCACAGATTTCACCGATTACTCTGATTTAATTAACAAACCTCTTAAAATCGAGACTCGTACCACCGAAGTTAATAAGGAGCGCACATTTCATCGCAGATGCTTTCAAATAGTTAATAACCTGACTATCTTCTGGTCCAGCCAGTTGTTTCAACGCTTTAAGTTCAACAAGGATATTTTCGTAACAGATAAAATCTACACGATAGGCACATTCGAGTTTTTGTCCGGAATAGTAAATCGGCATTTCCACCTCTCGATGAAAAGGGATTCCCTGCTTTTCCAATTCAACAGCCAAAGCACATTGGTAGACTTGCTCAAGAAAGCCGCACCCAAGTTCCCGATGCACTTTCATGGCCGCTCCTATAATGATCTGAGTCTGCACATCTTTCATAAAAAATCCGAGTAATCAGCGTAATCTGTGGTTCTATTCTTCCGCTTCTCCAAAGAGGGCATCCACAAATTCCTGAGGGCTGAAAGGAACGAGGTCGTCCTCTCCTTCGCCGAGACCGGTAAAGAGAATGGGCACATTGAGTTCGGTGCGCACTGAAAAGAGGAATCCAGCCTTGGAGGAACCGTCGAGTTTGGTGACTACAATCCCGGTGAGCGGAACCACTTCATTAAATTGTTTAGCTTGTATCACTGCATTTTGACCCAGCGATGCATCCAATACCATCCATACATCATGCGGTGCACCATCCAAACGCTTGTTCATGGCGCGGCACATTTTAGGGAGCTCATCCATCAACGGGGTTTTGGTGTGCATCCGGCCCGCTGTATCAACGATGACTATATCGCAGCTTTTATCAACAGCTGCCTCAACCGCATTGAAAGCAACTCCAGCAGCATCGTGCCCCATTTCGCCACCCACAAAATCGCACCCCACCTTTTCGCTCCACAACCTTAGCTGAGAAGAACCGGCAGCACGGAAGGTATCGGACCCGCAAAGCATCGGTTTGAGTCCTTGCCCAAACGCCTTTTTAGCCAGTTTGGCAGCGGTCGTGGTTTTGCCGGAGCCATTGACTCCGAGCAACATTAATACATAGGGTTGCTGACTATCCGGCCATGTAAAAGTAGCGGATTCTCCCAGCGCCTCCAGCAGCATGCCGCTGAGCAAATCCTTTCTGGATTTTCTGCGGGAGGCGGACTCCAGCTCATCGACGATATCCATGGTCAGGCGGGCTGGCACATCCGAACGAAGAAGAATTTCTTCGAGCTCTTCAATATCGAGCTGGTCGATGTTCGCTCCCGGAGCAAACACCTTTTTAATGATGTTCCGGGTTTTTGAAAGCGCAGAAAACCAGCCGGCCATTTTACTGTCCCTTAGGTTTTGAGGGGGTTCGTGCGGGACGATCGAGTTCTTTACGAATTCGGTCCAGCACACCATTTACAAAGCGGCCTGACTGAAAACTGCTGAAGTCCTTGGCAAAGTGAACGGCTTCATTAATCGATACAATCGGCGGCACATCATCGCGGTAAAGCATTTCAAAAAGAGCAACCCGCATTACCGTACGATCAACAGCTCCCATGCGTTCGGAATTCCAACGGGTGGCATATTCCGAGAGCTTGGCATCCAACTCTTCCTTACGCTGAACCACACCCTTAATGATCTCTTCAGCGTATTTTTTTTCCCGATCAATCGGTGTTTTTTCTTCCCAGAAATCCTGCAGAGCCACATCGATTGGCTCAGGGTTGAAATCGAGTTGAAAAAGGAATTGAACAATCCATTCCCGCGTTGCGCGGCGACCATTAACTTTATTCTTACGTTCCATGAATTTTATCCAAGTTGTTTGTAAACGCGGGCGGTTTCAATGGCTGCTTCAGCAGCATACCAGCCCCGTGTGTTTTCGTCACCCAGACAACGTGCTTCAGCTTGAGCCCAAGTACGAACGCCAACAATTTCGTTGATGACAGGAATCTGGTGGCGGCAGGAAATATCTAAAATAGTCTGGCCGGTGGTATCAATAATCATTTGTGCGTGCTGCGTTTCGCCTTCAACCACAACGCCGAGAACAATCAATGCATTATAGTTTCCAGAGGCTGCCATTTTGTCAGCAATCACGGGAACTTCATACGCTCCAGGCACACGAACCAAGTCAATGGTCTCTATTTTGGCACCATATTTCACGAGACATTGGTATGCACTACGAGCCAGTTCATCCGTCAGTTCGTCATTAAAGCGTGCAACCACAATACCAAAACGCATTTGGGAAGCATCCAGATTGCCGACAATTTGATTGGCCTCAATTCCATCGATCCGCTCGATGCTATTACTTATTCCTTTGCCCATATCGAGTTCCTCGCGTGACGATTGAAACGTGAGACGTAAAAAAAATGAATCACGACTCACTCGTCACTAAATAATGTGCCCCATTTTATCGCGTTTAGTCGCCATGTAGAAATCATTATGTTCCGAAGAAGGGAGCACCAGAGAAACCCGCTCGGCGATTTCAATGCCGTACTTATCCAACCCGGTAATTTTTGCTGGATTATTGGTGAGCAAATTTATTTTGGTCATGCCGAGGTCATGAAGAATCTGTGCGCCAACACCATAATCGCGCAGGTCAGCATTGAAGCCCAGGTGCTCATTGGCCTCGACGGTATCCATCCCCTTTTCTTGTAATTCATAGGCGTGCAGCTTTTTAGCCAAACCAATTCCGCGTCCTTCCTGACGCATATAGACAATGGCACCGTATCCATGTTTCTGAACGGCATGCATGGAGGCATGCAGTTGTGCTCCGCAATCGCAACGCATGGAATGAAAAACATCGCCGGTCAGGCATTCGCTATGCACACGCACCAGCGGAGTCTTTCCTGAATCAGCATCGCCGCATACCAGTGCAAGGTGGTCCTTCTGATCAACTTTGGAACTGTATAGCTTCAACTTAAACGGACCGGTATCGGTCGGCATGTTGATTTCTCGTTCCAGATTAATCAGCATTTCGTGTGTGTAGCGGTATTTAACTACCTCAGAAACAGCGGTGAGCTTTAATTTATGCTTGTCGGCAAACTTACGCAGTTCAACCAGGCGCATCATTTCGCCATCATCCTTAAGGATTTCACAAATAACACCGGCGGGTTTCATACCGCAGATGCGGGCCAGATCAATCGTACCTTCTGTATGTCCTGCACGTTCCAGTACGCCACCAGAAACAGCCTTAAGCGGAAACATATGACCCGGTTTAATAAAATCACCAGCGGCACTCTTTTCAGAAATTAAGGCTTCGACCGTATTGGATCGGTCCATTGCGCTGATTCCGGTTGTGGTGCCTTCGCGCACATCCACAGAGTCCATAAAGGCTGTATGGTATTTATCGGAGGAATGCGCCGGAACCATGTGGGCAAGCCCCAGGTCACGAAGTCGATCCTCTTCCATCGGAACACAGACCAGACCGCGTGCATGTGTAATCATAAAGTTGATCACATCGGGGGTGGTTTTTTCCGCGGCGCAAATTAAGTCGCCTTCATTTTCACGATCTTCGTCATCCGTCATAACGATAATTTCACCGTTGCGGAAGGCCTCAATTACATCCTCAATTGGATCGAATATGCTGTCACTCATGGTATACCTGCTCCTAAACAAAAAACCCTAAAGACGTACGTCTTCAGGGCATTTATCCGGAACACACCAATGCACACCGGTTCAGTTCTTCTTTCATCCAGACTTTACGGTCGATTGCAGAATTCCACTGCATCATGCTCATTCCATTAAGGAAGTGCTCGCGGACTTTTACCGCCGGTCGGGAATTTCACCCTGCCCTGAAGAACGCAGGGAATATGCGTCAACTACCGAAGTCAGGCAAGTGTAAATACCCATGAAAGATGCACCGTTCATGAGGACAGGTTGATGTCCGGTTCTGAAATAGGTTGTCACTTTGGAAAGGAGAAGAACCGAAGCGAAAGAGAGTACATCAAAAAAGGAAAAGGGGTCAAAAAGAGGTCTGACCTGAATGGCACTTCCTTAAGGGCTTCTATCACATAAAAAAACCATGATTTTAGGATGAATTATCACGCAATTAAATTGTCATTACTCACGAAGTATATCAT
>JADGFE010000040.1 GCA_016744085.1 Kiritimatiellales bacterium
GGGTAAAAAGGGGGCGAGCTCCTTCGCGCTGAGCTCGGCCGCAGTGATCACCGTATTCGTCAAATCCTCGTGTTTGCTAATCATCTTTTGCGCGGCCTTGAGTTCGCAACGGTCGCCGTCGCCCTCCTTCTGCGAGGCGTCGATCATGGCAACGGGCGGACAACGGGGGTGTTGTCTTTCCAGCATCTGCTGACATTGAGGACAATGTCCCTCTAAATCTTATTTCAGATCATGCAGCCGATGGGTGATGAGATAGTCGTGGAAGATTTGAATGAGGCCTTGTCGGGCGAGGGCGGATTTATAGACTTTGGAAGTATGGTCGGGGCCAAAGAGGGTATAGGCGGTTTGGCGGATGATGCTGTTGCTGGGTTCGGGAGGAAGTTTTTCGAGGTTAAGTTTGGTTGATCCTGTTGCTGCCTGGAAAGGAATCAGGATATTGGTGATGATGGCATTGGCGCGTGCCCGCCCGACGAGCGCGGTGGGTTTACATTCTTTCCTCCAACTGATGTGCGTGGTCCAGTGATTGGGTGTTGATACGGTGAGCGAGTCATTATTCTGAATCAGTTCAATAATGCTGAATGCATAGTACGCCGCAGCCATGAGGCGTCTGACTGGGTGATTGGCGGGTCTGAGGCCGGAGAGATTCCAGTCTGATTTGTTCAGCGTGTCTTCCTTTAGCTCTTCTGGTTGTTTCCACCAAAAATCCCAGAGGGTTCGGATAAATTGTTTCGACGAGGGCGACCACTTGGGATCGATCCTTGGAGGTAATAAACCTGAAAGGCCAAGCAATAGTGTATATGCTTCGTTGGTTGTTGTTGCTTTTGAGCGCAGTTGTTCTAAAGGAAGGAGGGTGGCGAGCTTTCGGAACGGGGCTTTGTTGTTTTTATAGCCGAGGGCGGAGAGAAGTTCCTCCCATAAGATCTGTTCCGGTTCTTTTGTCTGCATGGCATGTGCAAGGCGCTCAGCTTTAAGGCGAAGGCGCTCCTCGCCTGCGCATTCCAGCCATTGGGTCTTTTTATCCGGATCCATTGTCTTAAGTGGAAAGAAGCCGGAAGGAATCGAGTAGGGGTAGGCTGTGATGTCTATGTTGTCGAATGAGAAGCATGAATCGGTCGAAATAATTTTCTGCAGCGGGATCTGGATGAGTCCGGGAATTTCAATGCCTTGGAAATAGACCACATGAAATCGTACATTTCTAAATCGGTGGTCATTGGCGTGGCCATGCTGATTCCATCCATTGGCATGAATATGTATTTCTAGATCTGCGGTGATACGTCGTTTCTCTTTCCCTATAAGGAGGGTGGCGTTAAGAAAATCGGGGCCGGCCTCAAGATTCCAGTCTCCGGGATGCTCAATCTGTACCACTTCTGATTCGGTGGTCTTAAGTTTTTTCGGGCGGAGACGGGGATTCGCCCAAAGGCATTGTAAATGACGCTCCTGATAGGAAAACCTCCCAAAGATGGGAGAACTTTCGCGAATTTCTAAATCAGCCGTATTTTCTCGGTATCGGGAAGCGCGGGGAAAGCAGCTTGGAAACTCAGAAGTAACATTCATTAATACAGAATAATAAAAACTTTGTTAAAAATCAAGCGAGCTGATATGCCAGATGAAGTCGCTGTCAAGATCGGTTATACGCGGCCAAGTTGAAATATTTTCACATGAGGTTAAATTATTATTTTTTCAGGCTTTCATGGTTGTTAGAGGATTAAATTTTTTGAATCGCAATGTTTATTAGGGCGAATGCTGATTTGGCTTATTAGGGGTAAATACTGTCGGAGTTTATGCCTTTTAAATAAACCTGATTTATATTTGACCCTTTGGCGGGCTCACCTATACAAATCACGTTTCGACAGGTAGGGGTATATCTGTTGGTGTAAGTCCCGTTGGATAAGGGATAAGAGTCAATACTAGAAGGGTGTTGAAAATGGCTGAATAAAGCAGTGCCGTAAGGTTTATGAGAGCGGCACTCAGAATGAGGAAAAATGTCGGCTGGCCTTTCTCGTGTGTGATAAAAACGAAACTGGCAGTGATTTTTGGACAAACTAGCTGACGTAATTTCAGGTTTATTATTTAAATTGCTTATAAACCTCATATTAAACGTTGGTTATTTTTACGTCATCTATCCTCTATAGAACGATTTAAGGTTCAGCTTTTTGACTCTGCATCGAATAAAAAACTCCTACGTTCGAAGATAAGTGGCACAAACCGTGCTATCTAACTACAAGCTATTCAGCGTTCTAACAATACCGGCGATCGGTTGAGGAACGCGCCTCACATAAGAGGAACAATAGTTTGAGCATGAATACGAATTAGGAAGAGTCCGATGCGCAAAAAGCATAATATTAAAGACATTTTTAGATTAAGTGCCGGTGCGATCTTAGGGTTGGCCCTTTGTGGCGCTCATGCCGCTCAGTTGCCGATGCCTGAATATTCTGGACCGAATACGGGATACACATTCCCAGCAGCCTTTACTGCTTTTGATCTGTCGTCAGTAGCAACGAATCTGCCGGCGAATGCAGCTACCCCTCAGGTTTCTGAGTGGACTCGCATCAATCAGCCTGGTGATACGATGGTCATAAGTGCAGAAACCCTTTCTACGTTTTCTGGAGATGAAGAAGGTCGGCAAACCGCGTTCGCGTATTATGGGCCTAATGTTTTGGACATGGGCCGCATTCAGCGTTTGGACGGTCAGCAGTGTTCTGTCACGCTTCCTGAAACGCTCCCTGTTGATGAAATGTATTACATGTGGCCGCGGAATAAAAATGGGTATGGTAAACCAGTTGAAATTAACCAGACGGAAGCTTGGTGGGTTGGACCGGATCTGGTTTCTAAAGGAGAGACCTTCTCTGTATTCGGACGTAACCTCGATCTGGGTAGTGATGGCTGCTACCTATATATCGAAGAGCTCAACCGTTGGTTAAGCAGCAGCAGCGCAAACCCCTGCAAAGCGGATTTTGTTCTTCCAAATGATATTGCTAACGGCACCTATACCGTATGGGCGCACAACGGGCATGGTCAGGAATTTGGATGGGCGGAGCCATTTTCTCTGGATGTTGCAAATTCCATATCGTGGAATGCGGGAAGCATTACGGCAGCAAGTGCATCTTATGCTCATGTGATGGCGGCCATTGATGCTGCTGGCGATTATTATACGGTCAATATTCCTGCGGGCACCTGCGTGATACCGCGTGATATTCATCTACCTAACCGCATTTGGCTCAAGGGTGCCGGGCAGGGGAAAACCATTTTCAAACCTGCCGCAGTTTATGAAGACAGTAGTTATAGTGGGTTCGCGCTGATCGATAACGGCTATGCCTACAACAAGGGCGGCGTTCTTGCTCACTTTAAAGAAGGTAAGATTTCAGATATTACCTTCAGCCAGGGTGATGGAACTCCCGAGCTGAAGCATCTGCTCCGCATGGCTGGTAAGCGTACTTATATAGAAAACTGCACGTTCTCACATACGGAACTTACCGATGGCACCTTGGCCGGGAATTCGATTATTTCTATCGGAGGAAGTGCGTATCACAGTGGTGAAAATGCTTCGGAACATATTTTTGTTCGGGGGTGTACCTTCAATCAGGGAGCGCGGGTAGCGCTTGGTGGAAAGCAGGTATTCTACAGTGGTAATTTCAATAACGGAATGTTTGACCTGGGAACCTTAGTGAAACTCGGTGTAGGTAAAGAAATTGCCGTAACCGATGGTGTTGCACAAGACTATGATAACTCAGACTACACTTCGGGTTATGGTTGGTCGCAGGGGCGTTTCTTTGGCGGGAACGGTCAGGTTGGAGCATCCCGAAATGTTTATATCGGTGGTAATGAAACGATTGATATGGCGCCGCGTTATGATTATGACGAAGGTTTTTGGGGTTCTGATCAGGCCCATCAGAATGCCGGTGAGCAGATCATGTTCGAGGCTTTGTTTACCCGCTATCGTGGAGCCGTTCAATCGGCCACGGCCAATACCTTTAAATGTAGCGGATTACTTGCTGAGTATGACAATCTGACGGCTGTGATTATTTCCGGTAAAGGTTTTGGCCAGAGTCGGGAAGTAAGCACAGTAAAT
Organism: Kiritimatiellales bacterium; assembly: GCA_016744085.1. Lineage (GTDB taxonomy): Bacteria > Verrucomicrobiota > Kiritimatiellia > Kiritimatiellales > Pontiellaceae > Pontiella. The sequence continues at coordinate 4,070 of JADGFE010000040.1, forward strand.
ACGGCAACTGGAACGGCAACGATTACAGAAGACTGGCTCGTGCAGCCTGACTCCAGCAGTGTGGTTATGATCGGCTATTTTTATTCTCATTTCGCGGTATATGGAAATATGTTTGACGGTGTTGCCCGTACGTTGGGAACCGATACTCGTTCCACGGCCTCTGCAGGGGTTTCCTTTTACGGTGGCTTCCATAATTCCGTTGTTGCAGGAAACACCATGAAAGAAATTGAGACGGCCATGTATAATTGGAGCTTAGTTGAGGATGTTGGCGGAACTGCAAGTCGCACGGTTCAGCCAAACTATTTTAACCAGTTTGTTGATAACCATATTGAAAGCTGCATGTATGGAATGAGTGATCAGGTGTACGGCGGATCACTGGGTGATGTGACCACAGGTGATGTTGCTATCTACGGAACGGTTTGGCGGAATAATTCTTTCGACCAGGTTACCGGAAGTTTTCTGCGCACCTCTGGGGATAATTTGAACCTCTACGTGAAGATGATTGTTTACGATCAGAATACGGCCAACAGCGCATCGACCGGGCTGGGCTACTCCATTGCAGATCATCTTGTCTTAACCGGAAATGAGATTCAGGGATCCGGTTCGGGCCTGACACTGAATGTTGCCGGCCATATTCCGGTTTTATATGAAAATGAATTTTCCGGCTTTTCTTCCCGTTATACTGGAAACCTTCCTGGGGCAATTTTAGAAGTTCCTGTTCGTGTGGTTGAAGTAAGTGAAGACAGTGCTACGACAGCTGTTGAAGTTCGTAACAGTGGAACCGACACCTTGAACTGGTCTGCATCCACTGATAGCTCCTGGCTGAATATTACAACCGCATCCGGTGCGATTGATAGTGAGCAGGGTGAGGCTGAACTTGCTTTTGAAGTTGATGCGGCTCCTGCTGACGGGGCCGAGGCAGTTGTTGAAGTGGTTGCGGATGGGCAGGTTCAGCAGATGACGGTTATTTATACTGCTGACGCATCCATTGCTCCCCCTCCGCCCGTTGATCCTCCTGCACCTGTTTTAACCGGCATTACTATTTCCGGACCTGCCAGAGTGAATGAACAGTCTTCTGCTCATTACACCTGTACAGCAACGTATTCCGATAATTCATCGGATACGGTTGACGCGGACTGGAGTGAAGATTCTGTTGTGGCAGCAATTGATAGTTCGGGCAACCTTACTACAGGTGATGTTACGGCTGACGAACAAGTTACCGTTACCGCGGAATACGAAGAGTTTTCTGCCAGTACAGACGTAACCATCAGCTACGTGGCTCCATTTCTAGACCATATTGAAATCACTGGACCGACCTCTGTGGTCGAAGGTGAATCAGCGACCTACACCTGCGCTGCTCACTATTCAGATGGCTCTGTTCTGGTAATCAATCCGGCCTGGAGTGATAACAGTTCTTCGGCAACTATCAGTGTGGCGGGTGTTCTTACAGCAGGTGATATCTCTGCAGATGCCAGTATTTCGGTTTCAGCAAGCTTTGGAGGGAAAACGGATAGCCATGCCGTTACGCTCAACTATATTCCGCCAACACTAACTGGCCTGACCATTCTCGGCTCGTTTGCTGTGGATGAAGAAAGCGGATCACAGTTTTCCTGCGTGGGCAGTTTTTCAGATGGAACAACAGCAACGGTATCTCCTGCATGGAGCGAAAACTCAACGTTTGCATCCATTAGCAGCACCGGGTTTTTTACAGCAACCGATGTTGCGTCATCCATGTCGGCGGTCATTACAGCCAGTCTTAGTGGCATGACTGTATCCCGTGGTGTAACCATCACTTATATTCCACCGCACGTAACAGGAATAGAAATTGCCGGTTATGATTCGTTGAATGAAGAGATGACTACACAGTTTACCTGCGAGTCTATTTATTCTGATGGTTCTCGTCAGTCGATTGTTCCGGTCTGGAGCATTGGATCAGGAGCTGCGAGCATCGATGCATCAGGTACGCTAACGGCCGGAAATATTGCCGCTGATGAGATTGCAACCGTCGTTGCTACCTTTGATGGTAAGACCGATTCGTTTGATATTGCCATCCTCTATGTTGCTCCGGCTGTTACCGGCCTTTCGATCGCTGGCCCAGTTGCTCTTGAAGAGGGAGCTTCCGCAGCTTTTACCTGTACAGCCAGTTATGCAGATGGCACTACGGGTGTAATTACGCCGATCTGGAGTGAATCATCATCGTATGCCAGCATCAGTGCTGTAGGCTTGCTCACAGCAGGGGATGTGGCTTCTGATCAGAGTGTTTCTATAACTGCGACCATTAACGGTATTATAGCAAACCATGCCCTTACTGTGCTGTATGTGGCGCCTCCAGTAACCGTTACCGGTATTAGCATTAATGCTCCGACTGCTCTGAATGAAAATACAGTAGAAACGCTAACCTGTATTGCGATCTATTCTGATGGCACCACAGCGACAGTGAGCCCGGTTTGGGCAACTGACAGTGACATTGCTTCGGTCGACTCCTCTGGAGCGCTGAGTGTGGGCAATACCTTCGCGGACACCTTCGTACTCGTAAGTGCATCTTACGGTGGACAGATAGCAACTCATTCAATCGGGATCTGGGTTATGGGTAATCAGATTTTCTATCCATTGTCCGGTTTTGAAGGGAAAACGGTTAAGGCCCGCCTTTGGGATGAAGCTGCTCAAGAGTGGATTGAACTGGGTGAAATGGTTTCTCCGGAAGAACTTGTGGTTGAAAATGTGGCTAAAGACCAGTGGTATATGGTCTCGGTAGAAGAATTAAACGGCGCAACCGGCGAATGGAATCTGGTTCACACAAGCTGGATCAGCATGTAGTCAAATCGAGGAATGAAAATGAAAAAAACAATCTTGGCATCAATCTTGTTGGTAGTGTGTGCAAGTTCATTCAGTGGATTAGTGGATCTACCGAAGGAGCGGGTTGCTCTTCCCATTGTTGAAGGCAGTCATTTAGTCTGTATCTGGGACGATGCAGCAGGAGACTGGGCCACCGACTTTGTGGATTACGATCACACCGGCATGTACGATTTTAATGTTCCCGAATGGGGAACCTGGTATTGGATCGGTCTGTGGGACGAAGCAGCTGGAGAATATGTGGTTAGCAAATGGGTGGGCCATTTTCTAACCGAATAATCGACAGGAGCAGGAGAGTCACATGAACACAATAAAACTAATTAGCGGTGCATTAATAATAACAATGATTTCTGGTTGTGCGTCAATGAATGGAGCTGATGGTCCCAGAGGGCCGCGGCTCGTCAGTGGCGGCTATTCAACGGGATATGAGCAATACGCAGAAATCGGACTCGAGTTTTCTTCGATGGGCGACTTTGTGGCTTTGGTTTCCCCAAGCCGCTGGAAAAATCCGGTTGAAACCGGAGGAAGTCTTTCGTGGATTAATCCTGTCGCGTGGAGCGATGATGCTGGTCAGACCGGTAGAATCCTGTTAGGCGAAGCCGTTATTGTGGGCGGGGCAGTTGTCGCCGTTTCAATGAGCTCCTCTGGCGATGACAGTGATTCTTCCTCTTCTGATCCTACCGAGCCAGATAGAGGCACAAGGCCTGAAAGATAGTTCTACGCTACATCGTTAGAATTACCGTGAATTTAAGATAAGCTTGCCTTTCGTGAGCAGAATCGTCTAAAGAACAGCATCATTTTATGAGGCTGTTTTTTTTGTTCCAAGGAGTTGTTAATGCTGAGAACTATTTTTCGATTGTCGCTGATAAACCTTTTTCTATGGGTTTTGACGGGATGTAACACGACCAATTCATCGACTGTTTCAACACAGGATTTTAAAAATACCACCACGGCTAACGATGGGTCTCAATTAACGCCGCTAATTGCGGGCAATACCATTGAGGTTTCTGTGGAGGTTGATGGCAGGATGGAAGTTTCCCGGCATCGGGCGGGACTGAGCTATCAGGGCAATGTAACGCTGCCTTTGGTTGGTGATGTTAAAGTGGGCGGGCTGACATTGAAGCAGGCGCGTGAGTGCATCGCTGAAACGTACGGCGCATATTATGTGAGCACGCCGGTTATCATGCTGAGCATGTTGGGTGGTTCGGAAGAGGGCGAATGGGGTTATGTAACGGTTATGGGCCGGGTGCGTACGCCAGGAACTGTTCCTCTTCGTGATGTGGATGGCATGAAACTTACACAAGCAATTCAGTCATCTGGTGGTTTTGCGGCTAGTGCGAAGCAAACTGAAATCCGGATTACCAGAATTGATAACTCCGGTAAGAAAATCCAGGTTTACGTCAACTTCGAAGCGATTGGTCAGGCAGGACATGCCGAATCGGATGTCAATTTGATCGATGGTGATATTGTCTATGTTCCAGAACGGATCTTCTAATATGCGCAATTTATGCCTGGCCTCGACTTTCGGTTGCTTATTACTCGTTATCTCAGTCAGCGCTCAGACTGCAGGTAATGGGGATGGTGTTGAGCTAGGGGCTTTTATTCTGCAACCAGAGGTCAGTGTGCTTGGTGCATATGATGACCGCGTGCAGGAGATTACTGAAGACGATTATGATGACGATTTCTATTATGAGACGGGGGTCGGTCTAGGAATACGTAACCGGCCTGCGCGCTACGATTTTTCGGCCAACGCGAATTACGGGTATCGAACTTACTCCGACTACACGGACTTTAGCGATGATTTTTATAATGCGGCCGTGAACCTGAACTCCGATGATGGAAAGTTGAATTGGGGCGCCGATGCAAGCTACCGTAAGCAGTTGAGTTATGACACATCGTATAATCCATCTACAGGGGCGGGGCCGGACTCTATTCTGACTGACGAGGAAAATAAACGTGCACAAGTACGAGCATTTGTTTCGTATGATCAACAAGTCAGTGATCGTGTGTCCATCGTGCCGGAATACAGTTTGTGGTATTATAATCAAGAGACTGCCTCCTCCACTAGCAGGGACGAGTGGATGGTTCATCGAGTTGCGCTGCCTATTCAATATGCCGTTACTGATAAAACAGCCATATCCGCCGGGTTTCGCGGAAGCGTTCAGAATAATGACGATGAACAGGGCGTGATCGGAACGCTGTACGCCGGAGCCGCAGGTCAGGTAACCGATAAAACAGCCTGGAGTTTGTATCTGGGTGTTTCTGCAGCAGATTATGAGGAATCAGGATCTGATGTTGGCGGTGTTTCGCGTGGGCGTCTGACCTGGCAGGCCACGGAAAAAGTAAATGTCTATGCTTTTGGCGGAAATGAATACGAACCGGGATATAACGGTGGTAATGCGCGCATGGTCTATCGAGCAGGTTACGGGGCGTCTTGGAATATTGTTGAACAATGGGTGCTATCTGCAACCGGTCTTCATAATTTAGAACGAGCTGTAGGTGAGGATAACGGACAGTATGCCGGTACACGGAGTTTCTTTACGGGAAGTGCTACGTATCGTCTGCCTCGCTGGGCTGAAATTTCTTTTGTTGGACGTTATGTCAACGACGAGATTAAAGTTGATAACATAATTGCTTCTATCGAGCTGGTGGCTCGGTACTAACGGGCTTCTGCTTCGCCTAAATATATAAATGGTGCGGTTAGGCACGCGAAAGCCGTTAATAAATTTTTAGATGACGGATTTATCTTCTCATGTGCCTGAATACATTTCCGTTCGCCGGTTACTGGCATACGGAATATGTTCGCTATGCGGTTATGCTGCTTGGGCCAGGGGCGGTGTTTATGCTCCTTTTCAATGGCCGTTAATCATCCTATCTATTTTTCTATGTATCGGTGTTTTGTTTTTGCATCCACAAATGCGTCAAGATTTTCGAACCAAACTACTGCGAGACCCTGTTTTTTCCATTGGTTTCATTTTTCTCAGCCTCGTAGTAATCCAGAGCTTGAATAGCGGTTATCGGGTAGAGTCGAACGCTAATGGATTGCTTGAATTTATTAAGGTGCCTAACAAATGGATGCCGTGGTCGGCGGTTATTTCCGAATCGATGGAAATGTTAATATGGTTTTTTTCAGCCTGGGTTTCGGCTCTTCTGGTTCGGAACCTATTAAGTCGAAGGCATTTAAAACCACTGCTCTATATTATGGCATGGAATAGCGCGGCTCTTGCTTGCCTTGGGATATGTCTGTATTTGTCGGGATCATCAAGATTGATGGGGATTTGGAAACTTCCGGGGCACGCTCATTATGCAACGTTCGAATATGCGAATCATGCTGCGGAATGGTTCTATCTGAATGCCTTCCTAGCGGCCGGCTTGGCGCATGATGCGCTGGTTAAAAGACGCCCGAAAATACAACAGGTGATTTGGTGCAGCACATTCTTACTCTGTGTCATTTCTGTATTTTTGACGCTGAGCCGATTTGGTGCAGTGCTTTCTTCTCTACTGCTTTTGGTGGCTTTGATCGTGTATTTTCGGCGCACCTTCAGCCACAGGAAGGGAAAGGTCTCCATCAATATTTATATCGTTGCATGCATTGTCGTTATGGGTGGACTGGCTCTTTTTACCGGGGCTGGCGGCGGTAAAATGGCAAATGAGATCAAGGAAAGGTCGGTCTCTCAGGACCTGGGAGGGCGTATTCGGCAATTCCCATCCGCCATAGCGATTATTGGCGATTATCCCCTGTTCGGGGCAGGAGGGGGAGCTTATCAGTGGTTGGCACCTCTTCATGTTGCTGAAGAGGACAGCGCTATTCTCGCGGGGATGGGGGCCTTGTATGTACATTGCGATCCGCTTCAGTTCCTCTGTGAGTTTGGATTTGTTGGAGGGCTCTGTCTGGTAGCGATTATTGTACTGCTCTTTTACGCATGTTTAAGAAACATAAATAAACAGAGCGTTATTTCCATTTGGATACTGGTAGGCCTCGGCATTATCGTTATTCATAGTTTTGCAGACCTTCCTTTCAGAAATCCTGCAATCTTATACGAATGGGCCGTGCTACTGACCGCCTTGCCTAAATTAATAAGATTCAGAGAGAGAGTGTATCTTCGGATAACCATGCGCCTGCGTCTAAATAGGGTGAAGCCGGCCAGTTCATGATGACCTAATTAATGAGCGATTTACATGGTGTAACCACGGCAATATATACTAGTAAATGCAGTCGCTTATTCTTGATATGGTATGGATAAGTTTTTTCAATTAATTCAAGGTCGGGAATACGTGTCGGCACGAATAATGTTAATGTAGTCTGAATTTTAGTGGATGGATCTCAATAAGAACTCTTCGGAAAACCGAAAATACAATTTAAGAAATGGTGGGAAATTTTGGAAAATAGCTATCAAGGAAATATTAATCCGGGCGCTCAGAACAATAATGCAGCTGTGCCTGCTGCTAATGCAGGTAGTATATTTAATGCGTCCACGATGCTTCGGGTAATTATGCACCAATGGGCATTGGTATTGATGTTGGGCATTGTTGGAATACTCATCGCCATTTTCTATCTTCAGAATGTCACGCCGGTTTATGAAGCGCAGGCGGAGCTGGAGATGAATGTGCGGCGGCCAAAGGTAATTAATAATGATGCCGTTTTTGAAGATCCGAGTGCAGGGGATAATACCGATGTTATTTTTAATACCCGTTTCGCAAAATTTAAATCGCCGGCAATGGAAAAACTGGCCTCACAGGAATATATAGAGCGTTATCCTAATCACAGGATGACAAAAACCGAAGATCTCATTAACCGCTACTCATTGGCCATGTGGGTGGGGGATGCAAGATGGAATAAAAATCCGGATGCAAACATTGTATATGTGTCTTATGAATCCGCCGATCCCGAGTTTGCTGCCCAGTTGGTAAATGTACTCAGTTATTCGGCAGGAAAACTGATGATGCAGGAAAATCGGGCACAGTCCGATGACGCAGTTAAGTGGCTGGTGTCTCAGGCCAATGAGCAGCGGCTGTCTCTTGAGGAAGTGGAGGGAGAGCTGGCCGATCTGCGGGAATCTCTTCAACTTGATTCTTTGGAGCAGCAAAAGGTTGCACTGGGTCAGGCATTGGTCACAGTTTCTGATGAACGCGAAGCGCTGATCAGTCGTCTGGCTTTAAGAAAGAGTGTTTACGATTTCGTTGCTGATTTGAAAAATCAGGATCCAAATCTGGAAATGCTTCCTTCCGGACTTCCGAAAGAGGCCGAGCTGAATGCGCTGATTCGTTCATGGAGAACAGCAAACGATGAAATGTTACAGGTTGCTGATCGCTATACAACGTTACACCCAGAATACAAACGTACGGCAGAAATTGAATCGCGCAGAAGGGAGCGGTTAGAGCAATTCATCGATCTGTCCGCTAAAGCAGTCCAAAATGAGCTCGACCTTTTAGAGGGGCAAATCCAGTTGGTTAATGAACGTATCACAAAAATGAAAAATGATGCGATTGAGCTGGAGCAGAAACTGGCCTCTGGTCTTCAGCAAGTGCAACGTTTTGAGCGTAAAAGAGATGCTGCCGACGATTCCTACCAGTCGATGTTAAGACGGATGGAGGAAGCCCGATTGTCCGCAGATGAAGATATGGCTTTTGCCAAGGTTATCCGGAAGGCCGCGGTTCCGAGAATTCCGGTAAGTCCAGTTCGGTCTCAGACGATGATTACCGGATTGGCTTTAGGTTTGTTATGCGGTTGTCTAGTGACTGTTATTATCGCGCTATGGACCGATAAGGTTAGTTCTGTGGCGGATTTGAAATCGATGAATCTAAATATTCTGGCAACGATCCCTTCTCAGAAAAAGGTCGATTCGCGCGGTGAGTTGGCAACGATTGGTTTGAGGGATAAGTTTAATCCGATCGTGGAAATTTTTGCCGGAATCAATGCGATAATATCTTCTGGTAAGTATGAGGGTACTACCCAAGTGGTTCTGGCCTGTAGTATTGGCCCGGGCGAAGGAAAGACCATCTCCGCATGTAATATGGCGATTTCTTCAGCTTTCAACGGATCGCGAACGCTTTTGATCGACGGCGATTTACGTCGGCCTCAGTTGGCGAATATTTTTAATATTGATGAAGACCAGCCTTCCTTACTGGAATGGCTTGCCGACCCTGAGCGGTCGGAAGATTACAGTGAACTGGTTGCGAGTGGTCTAATTGATAATCTCGATACGATTACGAGCCGTCCTCATCAGCACATTAATCCAGCTGAATTACTCGGACGGAAGGATCTGGCCAACCTGATTGCATGGGCAAGACAGAATTATGACCGGATTATCATTGATACCCCGCCCTTAGGTCCCGTAGGCGATGCTCAGGTTCTGGCCAACCTAGGAGATGCGGTCATCCTCGTTTCCAGAATGGGAAAAACAAAACGCCGTGCCCTGAAATTTGCATTAACCCGGTTTGCTGAAATTGATGTTCCTGTGGTGGGATGCGTTGCCAATGACGTTCCGCATTCGCTTTCAGGAATGTTCGGTGGTGCAGAAGGCTATGGCTGTAACTACGGATACGGCAGTTATAAATATGATGGTAGGGGCTAGGTAGCATATCGGTGGTTTGTATTCCTGATATGCTCAGCATATGTGCTGAGAGCCCGCCTCATCCGAGCAATTTCTGATGCTTGTTAAAATTAAGACTTCGCTTAATCGATGGTTTCATTCGAAGGGATGAGCGACCAAGGGCGGAAGCGTAGTACTTAATTTAATAAATGAGAAGGAATCCCTTTTTACGGATATAAAATGGTGCTTCGCAGAGGCTCTTCGAGAAACTTAAAACTCTCGATATCGAATTATTAGCTTTTGTTTTAGGGGCCAAATTCCATTGGCATAAATGATGCTTTTAGAGCTTTGAAATTTAAATTGAAAGAGAGAATAAACCATGAATGATAAAACTGAAATGCCTCCTGCAATGATTCTTTGCGGCGGTCAAGGAACCCGGTTGCGGGATGTAACAGAATTACTTCCGAAGCCAATGGTTCCGATTGGACCGCATCCCATTGTCTGGCACATTATGAAAATCTACGCGTCGTATGGTGTTAAACGATTTATTCTTTGCCTCGGCTATATGCGTGAAGCGTTCATTAACTACTTTTTGCACTACAATGCCCGAGCTTCTGATATCACTTTAAAGCTGGGGGAACGCGGTGGTATTACTTATCACAACGGCCACGGCGAAGAGGACTGGGAAGTCACACTGGCCGACACCGGCGATCGGACCATGACGGGCGGGCGCATTGCTCGTGCTTCTAAATATCTGCTTCCAAACGATGACGAATTCTTTTTGACCTATGGTGATGCTGTTGCAGATGTTGATATGGCGGCGCTACTTGAAACGCATCGTCAGTCACAAAAAATGCTGACGCTTAGTGCAGTGAATCCTGAAGCCCGCTTTGGTGGACTGGAAATGAATGAGCAGGGCGTTGTCAGCAACTTTCGGGAAAAACCTAAATCCGATGGTGGCATGATTAATGGCGGTTTTATGGTAGCCTCAAAGCAGATGGTTGGTCGCTACCTGAATCCATCTTCCCATTTGGTATTTGAGCAGGTACCTATTGATGCCATTGTGAAAGATCGTGAATTAGTGGCCTTTCCTCATAATGGCTATTGGCAGTGTATGGATACCGCCCGTGAACATGCCATGCTGAATAAACTTTGGGATACGGGCGATGCGCCGTGGAAAAGGAATTGGAAGTAATGTTCGAGCAGGCCTACATAGGGAAAAGAGTTTTAGTAACAGGCCATACCGGCTTCAAGGGAAGCTGGTTGGTCTACTGGCTGAAGCAGCTAGGAGCAGAAGTATGCGGATATGCACTTGAACTGCCGCATCAGCCGACGCACTGGAATCTGCTAGACCAGGATACCCGGTCCGAAATTGCAGATATCAGAGATGCGGAGGCCCTTGAAAAAGTGTTTACTGATTTTCAACCTGAAATCGTCTTTCATCTGGCAGCTCAGCCGCTGGTTCGTGATTCATATAAAATCCCAGTCGAAACCTATGCGACAAATGTGATGGGCACGCTGAATGTTTTAGAAGCTTGTCGTAAGACGGATTCGGTTCGTGCCATCGTGAATGTGACCACGGATAAGTGCTACGAAAACAAAGAATGGGTCTGGGGTTATCGCGAAAATGATCCAATGGGGGGCTATGATCCATACAGTTCGTCCAAAGGGTGCTCTGAACTGCTGACTGCTTCGTATAGAAATTCGTATTTCAATCCGGATGATTTCGGAACTAAGCACCAAATCCTATTATCGAGCTGCCGTGCAGGAAATGTTATTGGTGGTGGCGATTGGGCGGGCGATCGACTCGTTCCTGATATTATGCGTGCGGTTAGTGAGGGTGTTCCGGTCGATATCCGGAATCCTGGAGCAACTCGGCCATGGCAGCATGTTCTGGAACCGCTCTGCGGCTATCTGACCGTTGGAGAGCGATTATTGGATGGTGATACGGCTTGTGCCACGGGCTGGAATTTTGGGCCCGCTGACGAAGCAAGCATTAGCGTTGGTGAAGTCGTTAAATATGTAAAAACGTTTTGGGACAAGATTGACTATAAGCTGGGTGACTCCGTGGGCCAGCCCCATGAAGCCAACCTGCTTAAGCTCGATTGTTCGAAAGCCCATGCTCGTTTAAGTTGGCAACCCATGTGGGACAGTCGGGAAACCTTTAAAAGGACCGTAGATTGGTACCGAGAATTTTATGAAAACAGGCAGCTGATGACTGCAAACGATTTAGAAGCCTATACAGAACAACTTAAAACAGGAGCTTAAAACCATGAGCAAAGCAGATACACTTCGTAATGAAATTTTAGAGAAGGTTCGGGAATTCTACACCGCCGCACACGATAAATCCGGCGAGGTATTTGTTCCGGGTGAAAGTCGGGTTAACTATGCCGGCCGCATATTTAATGATGAAGAACTGGTTAGCCTGGTGGATTCATCATTGGACTTTTGGTTAACCGCCGGTCGTTATGCCGAAGATTTTACCGGAAAGCTGGAAGACTATTACGATGTATCGGATGTTATTCTGACGAACTCGGGCTCCTCTTCCAACCTCTTGGCCATTTCAGCGCTAACCTCCGAAACATTGGGTGACCGCCGACTGAAGCCGGGGGATGAAGTGATTTCCGTTGCAGCAGGATTTCCCGCAACGGTTACGCCGCTCGTGCAGAACCAGCTCATTCCCGTTTTTCTCGACGTGGAAGTGGGAACCTACAACATTGATGTTGCCAAGCTGGAAGAAGCGATCTCCCCAAAAACCAAAGCCATCTTTATTGCGCATACGTTAGGAAATCCTTTTGACCTGGATGCGGTTAAGGCCTGTGCTGATAAGCATGGGCTGTGGCTGATCGAAGATAACTGTGATGCACTGGGTAGCCGCTACCGCGGAAAACTGACCGGCACGTTTGGTCATATTGCCACGGGTTCATTCTATCCGGCACATCACATTACGACCGGCGAAGGCGGATGCGTATTGACGGACGACCCTCAACTGGCTCGCTTGATTAAATGTTTCCGTGATTGGGGGCGGGATTGCTACTGCGAAGGCGGGGAAAATAATACCTGCGGTACTCGGTTTACCAAGCAGTATGGTACATTGCCGAAAGGGTACGATCATAAATATGTTTATTCCCATATCGGCTATAATCTAAAAATGACCGATATGCAGGCTGCCATTGGCTCTGCTCAGATGGATAAGCTGGATCTCTTCACTGAAAAACGAATCAACAACTTTAAGAAAATTTCCGAAGGCTTAAGCGATCTGGAAAAATACTTTATCCTGCCGAAAGCGACGGAGCACAGTGAGCCTTCCTGGTTTGCATACATCCTGACGCTGCAAGAAGATGCCCCGTTCAGTCGAGTGGATTTGGCGCGTTATCTGGATGAAAATAAAATTGAAACCCGCGGCCTGTTTGCCGGGAACCTGCTTCGTCAGCCCGGCTTCATGAATATCGAACATCGTGTGGTCGGTGATTTGAAAAACACGGACTACATCATGAATAATACCTTGTTCATGGGCGTGTTCCCGGGAATGACGGACGATAAAATCAATTATTTGACCGGAAAAGTGCACGACTTTATTAAACAGTTCTAAGAGGTGATCGCGTGGCTAATCCTGTTAAAATTAAAGTGAAGATAACGGAAGTCATCCGCCATGCGGATGGCGTGGCCAGCTATTCGTTTGAGCCGCAAAATCGGGTTCCGAAATTCCGGGCAGGGCAGTTCCTTCATTTGGCGCTCGATGACTATAACCCTCAATCCCAATGGCCGGAATCACGGGTTTTTTCCATTGCATCGGCTCCGTCCGAGCGCCGGAAAAAACTGGGGATCACGATCTCTGCCAAGGGTCCGTTTACTGAACGGATCTACGGTACATTAGAGGAAGGGAATGAATGCTGGCTGAAACTGCCTTACGGTGATTTTTTATTTCCGCCAGATAAACATTTGACGTTGATTGCGGGTGGTGTAGGAATCACGCCTTACCTCTCTTTGCTGAAACAGATGCTCGAAGAAAAATCGGACCAGAACGTCACGCTCTACTATGGCGTTCGCTCTGCCGATCATTATTTATTTCGCGATTTGCTGGATGCCTGCCAGGAAGAGCTTCCGAATTTTAAGTTGGTGGTTTATTCGGAAACAGAACTGCCGGATGCAGAGCAGGGCTATTTATCGATCGAAGCCATTCATGCAACAGCAGAATCGGACACGCTTTTCTACTTATCCGGTCCGCCGATCATGATTAATAATTTCCGTAGCTACTTGCTGGATCAAGCTGTTGCTCCAGATGCCGTTGTGGTGGATGACTGGGAATAGAGCGTGAACGGTGTTCTTATAAAAAGATGAGTGACTTTAAGTCAGATAGCAGTTCAAAACGCATCATGAAGAACGGAGTGTTTACGGCACTCCGTTTTGGTATGCATGCGCTGTCAGGTTTTGTTTTTATCCCTTTTTTTCTTCAGCAATTCGGGAATGGAACCTATGGACTCATTGCGCTTGCAGGTTTTCTGACTCAGTTTATCGGGTTGATTTCCAATAGCGTCGGGATGGCTGTCGGGCGCTTCATGAATGTTGCGCTGAATAAAAATGACTGGCAGCAAGCTAACGAAATCTACAGCACAGCGATTGCTGCCAACCTGGTATTTATCTGCATTCAACTACCGTTGTTTGCATTGGGTCTCTGGAAGCTGGAATGGATTCTCGATTTCGCTCCGGAAATCGCTTCCGAGTTTAGGTTTTTAGTCATCTGTAACATTGCCGTCTTTTTTGTTGGTATGATCGGCGGGGTTATCTTTACACCTATCCAGGCAGCAAACCGGTTGGATATCGGGCTGAAGATGGATATTGCCCGGCAGACCTTAAGACTCATTCTGTTGTTTAGTTTAATTTTGGGTGTTGGAGCCAAGCTTTGGATTATCGGTGTAGTTGATTTGGGTCTTTCATTAATATTTTTCCTGATAACGTTGGGTATCTGCAGAAAAATGGTGGACTCAAAGCTCGCCTTTAAACTGAAATCTATAACATGGAAATGGGCTAAGCCGGTTCTTGGAATGGCCATCTGGGTGCTTGTTTTCACGCTGGGCCAATCCTTTTTTGTTAAAACTGATGTATGGGTGGCCAATAAATTTGTTTCAAAGGAAATGGCCGGTGTTTATGCCGCATTATTGGTCTGGCCGAATTTTATCAGACAGATTGGAAATCAGGTTGCTTCGCTGATTGCACCGGTCTATATGATTGATTTCGCGAAAAATAATACCGGACGTATCGCGGAAGGATGCATGTTTTTATCCCGTACCATGTCGTTTTTTGCTGCGGTAGTCGGCGGGGCTATTTGCGGATGCGGCTCGCTCGTTTTGAGCCTGTGGCTGGGAGAGGAATACGCGGTCTATAACAACCTCTTATTTGTGATGATTATCTATGTGGTACTGACC